>JBDREN010000151.1:0-47749 GCA_043819795.1 Elusimicrobiota bacterium | reverse complement strand
ACCATCGCGCGCGCGGTGTCCTTCGGGATGAACATCGCGTTCGCCCGCGTGGGCTATTCCTTCGGGGGCACTCTTTGGAACAACACCAACATCTCCGGAAACATCGAGAGCATGAACATCTGGCACAAGCGCCTCGACCGGGGACCGGAGTGACCGCGACGGAAATCCGCCGCGCCTGACAAGATCGCGGCCGCCCACCTCCGACGTCGCCCGACCCAAACAGGTCCGCCTCTTATGGGATTAGGACCACTATTCCGCAGCCTTGACAGAAATTCGGCCGCGCACTACACTGGCTATATACATGAAGAAGCGCGCTGGAGAACGGAAAACCCGGATAACGAGGCGGAGAAAATGACAAGAACCAGAACGATCTTCGGGATAGCGGCCGCCGCGGCTATACTCCAGTCAGGGCTGGCCATGGGGCCGGCCGTCGCCTCCGCCGACGTCGCCTGCGGCGATACGATCACCGCTGATACGGCACTGACGGCCGATCTGACCTGTTCCGGGACGGGCCTGACGATAGGCGCCTCCGACATCACCCTCGACTGCCAAGGCAACAGGATCGACGGCGACGGAAGCGGCAACGGCGTGGAGATGGGGGCCAAGGAGCGCGTGACGATCAAGAACTGCGTCATAAACGGCTTCGGGACGCAGGTCTACGTTGCGTACGGCGGCCAGCACCAGATCAAGGACATCGACGTGAGCGGTGACGGGACCGGCAACGGCGTCTTCATCACCGCCTCGCACTACAACATGATTACGAACGTCAACGCCTCGCGAAGGAGCATAGGAATACGCGGCGAACGGGGGGCGCAGAACAACCGGGTCTCCGGCAACGACGTGAGCCATGCCGCGTACGCCGGCGTCTATTTCCATTCCACCTCGAACAACGTCTTCGACGGGAACAACGCGAGCTACAGCGAAAACGGGATTCTCGTCGTGGGCGCGGACAACTCCATCGTGAACAACAACGTGAGCCACAGCAAGCAGGGGCTCTACCTGACCGTCTCCGACACCACCTTGACCCCGGCGGCCAACAACGATTTTACCGGCTGCGACACGCCGATATTCCTATATAACAGCCACCGCAACGTAATCAAGGACTTCGACGTGAGCGGCGACGGGAGCGGCAGCGGCATCTTCCTCTCCGCCTCCAACCACAACACGGTCGTGAACGTCAACGCCTCCCGCAGGAGCATCGGCATCCGCGGCGAGAGGGGCTCCGCCTACAACAAGATCATGAACAACAACGTCAGTCACTGCACGTATGCGGGGGTCTATTTCCACACCTGCTCGAACAACACGGTCGACGGAAACGACGCGAGCTATTGCGACAACGGCATCCTCTCGAGCGGCCAGGACAACGCCATCGTAAACAACGACCTGAGCTACAGCAAGAGAGGGTTGTACCTGGTCACCTCCAACATGACCCTAAGCCCGGCCGACAACAACGTCTTCACCGGCGCCGAGACCGCCATACACTTCTGGGACAGCAGCTACAACGTGGTCAAAGACCTCGACCTGAGCGGCGACGCGGCCCGGAGCGCCGTCTCCCTGTCCGACTCGAGCTACAACACGGTTATAAACATCAACGCCTCCGGGAGGGGCCTGGGCATCGAGGTCAGGAACTCGCACCACAACAGGTTCCTGAACAACAATGTCAGCCATGCCGGGTGCGGCGTCTGGATGCACACCTCCTCGAACAACGAGGTGGACGGCAACAACGCAAGCCACTGCACCTGGGCGGGAATCCTGGGGCAGGGCCAGGACAACGTCATCGTGAACAACGACCTGCGGAACGCCAAGCTGGGGCTCTATCTGGTCACATCCGGCATGACCGTGAGCCCGGCGGACAACAACGATTTCACCGGCGCCGAGACCGCCATACACTTCTGGGGCAGCAGCGACAACGTGGTCAGGGACCTCGACCTCAGCGGCGACGGGACCGGCAGCGCCGTCTCCCTGGACAGCTCGGAACGCATCACGGTCGCGAACCTCAACGCGTCCCGGAGGGGCACCGGGATACGGGCCTCGAACTCGCACTACAACAGAATCCTGAACAACAACGTGACCGATTCCGGGGTCGGCCTCTGGTTCCACACCTCCGCGAACAACGTCTTCGACGGGAACGACGCGAGCCATTCCGGCTGGGGCATCCTCTCGCAGGGACAGGACAACACCATCGTGAACAACGAGATCGCGAGCTGCGACCTCGGCCTCTATCTTGTCGGCGCGGCGCCGGCGGCCATATACCACAACAACATCTACGACAGTTCGGACTCCGGGGTGTACTCGGACGGGCCCATCGAGCTCTCCTACAATGGGAAAGGCAACTGGTGGGGAAGGACGGAACCTCCCTATTTCGTCGCCGGCGAAGACAGCAACGCCGCGGACGTGGTGGATTCGTTCCCCTATGGAGAGAAAGACGCCTGGAAATGCACGGACGCCGACGGCGACGGGTTCGGCGCGACGGGGACCGAGACCGCCGGCTGTCCCGGCCAAGGTTTCGACTGCGACGACGCGGACCCGGCGATCATCCCGGGGACCGTGATCGTGACGGACGTGTTCGGGTCCGGCGACACGGGTGAATGCCGCACCCGGCTGGAGCGATGCGACGGCGGCGCCGGCGAACTCGCGCTTACACAGAACCCCATCGGTCCCGCCGACGAGATCTGCGACGGCCTGGACAACGACTGCGACGCCTCCACCGACGAGGAGTTGGGGACCGCCACCTGCGGCCTGGGCGTGTGTCTGCACACGATCGACAACTGCGCCGAGGGCGCGCCTCAGACCTGCGATCCGTTGCAGGGGGCCTCAAGCGAGCGGTGCGACGATACGCTGGACAACGACTGCGACGGCGAAGTGAACGAGATCTGCCCGGGCCCGCCGCAGGATCCGGGCCGGCCCGAAGATCCGGGGCCGAGGGAAGATCCCGGTCCGCCGGGCGGCGAGCCTCCCAAGGGGCCCCCTGGCGGAGCACCTCCCAAAGGGCCGCCGGGCGGCGGGCCTCCCGGACAAAGGCTCTGACCGGGGCTTCAGCGACTGACTTCCGACCTACGTAGGGCGTTGCCCGCCGGTTTTACACACCACTGAGGGTTACGATGCCCTTACAGTAGTCCCAACGGCCTAGGTTGTTGAGAAACGGGTCCCAGGCCGAAGTGGGTCCATTTCGGGAGTTCCGGTTCCCCATCGGCCCAGGGAAGATCTTGCTTCCCTCACTACACTCATAGCGGGGGTAGTGATATGAGCTCAAGCTTACGCAAGACGTTTTCCGTTATCCTCGCCGGAGCCCTGCTGGCCGGGGCCCCGGGGACGGGATTCTACGACGCGCTGGCCAACGTCCAGGTCGCCGGCGCCATCAAAGCGCCCATGGGCGCCGTGCCCGCCGCGGTGGGCGGCATCCAGTTCTCCGGCGCCGGCCGTCTATCCCAAGCTTCAGCGCACGATAGCGGGATCGCCCTGGGAGCGGTGCTTCCCTCTATTTCCCTGCTGCAGCCGGATCTTCCGGTCTCGCCGACTGGGATCGCGCCCGCCGCGGCTTCCCCCATCACCGCCGTGAGGACCGTCTCCTCGGTCCAGGCCCTCACCGAGGCGAAGGCCAAGTCCGCGATCGCATCTTCTCCCATGTTCCAGGCCGTCGCCGCGTCACGGGATGCGTCGGCCGGCAAGACCGCCGCGGCCTCGCGGACCTCGGGGGAGAGCTTCGCCGCCTCCAGCGGCGCGCTTTTCGACGGCTCCGCCGCCCGCGAGGGGCAGGTCGCCCCGGCCGGCGACTCTGTCCTGTCCGAGACCGGGCGCGGAATCTCCGAAAGCGGGCGCGGCATCAAGCTCGACGCGTCCCGCTCCCCGGCGGGCGCCCACGACCAGGACGATGCCGTCGACGCCAAGCGGAAGCTCATCGATCGGATTTCCCGCCATCGCTGGGGGCTGTTCGCCCGCCGCTCCGAGAAAGGCTACGCGCTCCTCTCGCTCATGGGAGCCGGCGGCGCGGCGCTGTTCACGGGGTGGCGCTACCTCACCGCCGGGACCGGGACCTTCATCGATCACGTCTTGGGAGTGAAGGGGCTGTACTACTTCAACGACTTCATCACGCCTTTGGGCATCCTCGCGGCCGGCTATCTGATCTCGGTGGCCTGGTCCCTGCGCCGTTACCGCAGGATGCATCCGGATGAGCGCTCCGGCCGGTTGGTGCGGACCGCCATCACCGAGCTTCCACTCTTCGCCGTGTCGGGTTCGCTGGCCTATGAGGTGATGCAGTCCGGGCTCTTCAAGTCCTTGGCCGGCTTCGGCATCCCGGGCTCCTTCAGCCCCGGGGACGTCGTCGCGTACCTCGCCGGCGGGGCCCTCGCCGTGATGCTCGGCAAGGCGCTGTGGGTACCCTACGGCAGCCGCCGGAGCAAGCGCCGCAAGCCGGTGCCGCCGTTCATCACGGGGCTGCAGGTCGGGATTCCGGCGGCCTTGGCTCTCTACGCCGCCATCCTCCTCAAATCCCTCGACCCGGGCTTCGCCCTCGCGATGCTGGCCATCGCCGCCGTCATCGGCCCTCTGATGATCTACGCCGCTGTCATCAGCCTGCACAAGGCGACCAAAGCCCTCAAGAAGCGGTGGCTTATCAGCCACGGAATTCTGACGTCAAGAAAATAGTCCAGGCCGCGCTGAATCCGCTACCGAAAACCTAGGCCGACCCGGATCACCGGGACCGGTCCAATAGCGCACGAATCGGTTGCCCGAGCAGTCTGACAGAAAGAACTTTCCGCGTTCGCTTTCTCGCCTGGCTTCATAATATTAGGAAAGCCGGCCGGCGGTAGCGCCTCCGGACCGCAGGCCTGGCATGGCAGCGCTGACCGGGATGTCGCCCTATAGTTCAAAAGCAGGCAAAAGCGAAGCCGGCCAAGCGGGCCGGCTTTCGTCGTGACCGGTTGCGTACAGCTGGCGGGGCCGCGAGGGCGTCATGACGTGGCCCCGTGCCCTTCCTTGAAGTACTACTGAAAAGGGTATGGTTGGGGCAGCACCAATCCTGTAGGTTTAAGGAACGGCACTATCCTCACGTTTCAGAAGAACGTTTGGTGGGGATAGGATTCGAACCTATGTAGGGCGTAGCCGGCTGGTTTCACAGACCAGCGGGGCCCGAATCCGCTGACCGATTTGAGAAGTATTTATTATGAAAGTATTTTTTCTACAAAAATGTCAGGCGTTTGTCCTTGACCTGGCGCGGAATCGGGGCTATATCTTGATAGGCGGGTGCGCACTCTGCTTTCACGTCGGAGTCTTCATCCTCGGACGGCCCGCCGGACTCGAATGAAGGAGGAATCATGAACAAACAGGCGATCTTCCCGAAGCTCTTCATCTTCATCGCGGCGGCGGCTTTGTCGTTGGTCCCGCGGGCTCGCGCGGCCGTCCCGGAGTTCAGCCTGGGCAGCGCCGACTATATCCTTCACGGCGCGATCTCCAGCTCCTGGTTCGGGGGTCCCATCACGCTCTGCGACGTCAACGCCGACGGAGTCAAGGACGCGGTCGTGGCCGGCCCCCATGGGGGCGGCGGCGACGCCGGCGAGACGTTCATCTTCCTCGGCGGCCAGGCCCCGGGCACATACAACGTCACGGCCGACGCGTACTACATCTTCTACGGCGACCCGAGGACCTTCGACCGCTACATCTCCACCAGCCTAGGCTGCGGGGACGTCACCGGCGACGGCAAAGAGGACCTGGTGATGGGGACCGACTGGGGGGACAAGATCTACGTCCTCGAGGGCGGCACCTCCCTGCCTCCGGGCAGGCACAGCGTCGTCAACGGCCAGAACATGTACTACTACCTCGAGGATCCGGCCGACCGGAACCTCGCCTTCGACATCGCCATCGGGGACTTCAACAACGACGGCGTCGACGACATCCTGAGTGGCGGGCCGGGAGTGTGGTCGAATTCCACGGGCAGGAAGGCCCTGGTGTTCCTGGGGGGCAAGCCCTCCGGCTCCTACGATCTCAACACCCAGTACGACTTTAGGTTCAAGTACAACGGCGACGGGTTCGGAAGCTTCGGGATCTCCGTGGCCGCGGCGGACTTCGACGACGACGGGGTGGACGACGTCATCATCGGGGCGTCCTCCGCCCGGCCCAGGTATCCCGACGTGGGGGAGGTGTACGTGTTCTCCATGGCCGGACGGCCGCTCGGCAGCACCGCCTACGGAAGCAGCGCCGACTACCGGTTCCGGGGAAAGTCGTGGTCCGAGCTCGGCGGCAACCTGACGACCGGGGACTTCGACGGGGACGGCGTGGATGATGTGATCGCGTCGGCCAGTCGCGACACCTTCGTCTGGCGCGGCGGCCAGTACGCCCGGGGCCTGCACTATCCCTTCGACGGAGCCTACGATTACCATATCACGAACGGGGGCGCGGGGACGAACCCTCTCGGCAACCAGGTCGGTTCGGGAGATTTCAACAACGACGGGGCGGCGGACCTGCTCATCGGATACCGGTACGACAGCGCGGGCGGGATCAACAGGGCCGGCCATACCTTCCTGTTCCTCGGAGGGCAGACGCCGGGCGTCTATGACATCAAAGAGGACTCTTACGTGATCCTCAACGGGGAGAAGGAGAACTCCGAGTCGGGCGGCGACGTGCACGCGGGGGACTTCAACGGGGACGGCACCGACGACATCATGATCACCGCGCCCGTGTACTACGTTCCGGAGGACAGCCGGCACGGGGCCGCGTACGTCTTCTTGGCCTCGGATGAGGACGAGGACGGATGGTTCTATCCCGGGGACAACTGTCCCGACATCGGCAACCCGTCGCAGGAGGACACCGACGGCAGCCTGGTCGGCGACGCCTGCAACGATGCCTTGGACCCCGACGGGGACGAGTTCGAGGCGGACTGGACCGACGCCTGCTCCGGCGCGAACAACGCATCGTGCGCGGACAACTGTCCGGCGACCGCCAATCCGGGCCAGGAGGACTCCAACGGCGACGGCGCGGGCGACGCCTGCCAGCCGACCGTGGTGATCAACGAGATCACCCAGGACGCCGGCGAGAAGCTGGAGGCCGACGTGGAGATCGGCGACCCGAACGGCGATCCGCTCACCGGCTCGGTCCGGATCCTGGCGGGTCTGTCCGGGACGTTCACCTTGGACAGCTCCAATCCGAAGCTGATCCTGGAAGGGACCACGTACATCACGAGGGCCTACTGGGACAGATACGGGTATTGGCACGGCCCCCTGATGGACAACGGCTGCACCACCCTGGACGAGCATCCGTTCGAATGCCGGTGGGGGGACTCCTACGCCAACCTCCTCGAGTTCGCCTGCCAGCCGTGCGACAGCGCCGGCGGTTTCATGAGGTTCCTGGCGCCGCGCGACACCTGCGGTGTCCGTCGCGACTCCATGCCCGGCAAGAACGTCTGCATACGGTCGAAGGCCACGGGCGAGACCTTCGAGTTCATCGTGGACAGCTGGGGCTCCGACGGAGACCCGATCTCCTTGCTCGGCACCGGGGCGGAACTCGTCAATGAGCTCTACTCGGGCGCCCTGCCGGGCTCGATCGATCTCGCGGGAGCCGGCTTGGTCTCCGGCGAGAGCTACGCCCTCGAGATCATCGCGGGCGACGGGAACTCTCCTGTCCCCGGATCGGCCAAGGCCGAGTTCCTCTATCAGGGGGAGAGCGCGCTGGTGTTCGGCGGCGACGCGGACGGCGACGGGATC
The DNA here is from genome assembly GCA_043819795.1 of Elusimicrobiota bacterium. GTDB lineage: Bacteria > Elusimicrobiota > Elusimicrobia > UBA1565 > UBA1565 > JBDREN01. Next base: position 40,055 of record JBDREN010000151.1, on the reverse strand, counting down.
CCGGACGAGGCCGACAACTGTCCGACGATCCCCAACCCGGGCCAGGAGAACAACGACGGCGACGCCAAAGGCGACGTCTGCGACCCGGACGACGACAACGACGGAATCCCGGACGAGACCGACGGATGCCCGTTCGTGAACCCGGGAGGCAAGGATGCCGACGCCGACGGCTGCGTGGACAAGCTGGAGGACGCCACCGGCGTGATGGAGAAGCTGGACCTTCCCGCGGGGACGGCGAACGCCCTCACCTCCAAGCTGGAGAACGCGATCGCCAGCTATTCCGAGGGGAATACCACTCCCGCGATCAACAAACTTCAGGCGTTCATCAACAGCGTGGAGGCGCAGCGCGGCAAGAAGATCCCGGAAGCCGCCGCCGACATGCTCATCGCGTTCGTGGAGAACGCCATGAGCGCGATGGAATAGTCCCCGAGCCTCGGCGGATGGATCCGAGGTCACGACAGCGGCGAGTCAGGCCCGGAGGCCTGGCCCGGATTCGAATGGCGGACGCGGACGCGCTCGTGTAGACGCAATGACTCAAGGAGGCTGCGATGAACAAGACTAATGAGACGGCGGGTCCCGTATTTGCCGCGATCGCTTCTTTGACGACCGCCGTGGCCCTTGCTTTCCCGATGGTGTTAACCGCGAACGCGGCGCCTCCAGCGGGTTGTCCCGGCATGGTAAGCTACTGGAGCTTCAATGACGGATCGGACCCCGGAAAGGACGATCAGGACGCGAATGACGGGACTGTTTACGGCGCCACTCCGACTACGGGCCAAGTCGGCGGTGCTTTAGGTTTCGACGGCATCGATGACTATGTCGCGGTGCCGGATTCCTCCAATCTTGATATCACCGGGGATCTGACTGTGGAGGTCTGGTTCTATATGAGGGAGTTCGGGAGCCCCTACAAGACGATCGTCTCCAAACTGGGCGCAAGTGACTTCTATTTCCAGCTCTTCACGGATCATACAAATCTTAAATTCGCGATGTATAACGGCGGGTGGCAGTATAATAATTTCTTCGGGAGTATCTCATTGAATCAGTGGTATCATGCCGTGGCGGTAAGAGACCAGTCCGCCGGCACTCTGACGCTGTATTTGAACGGCGGCGAAGTGAACCAGTACACGATCCCCGGATGGATGGTCCCGAACGATCAGCCGGTGAACATCGGGCGTGCCGGCCCTCATGGGCAATTCTTCAAAGGCGACATCGACGAGGTCGCGATCTACGACAGCGTGCTGGAACTGCCGCAGATCGAAGAGCACTACGCCAATGGGCTCGACGGCCAGGAATACTGCGCGCCGCCCGATGATGATGGGGACGGCGTGCTGAACGATCAAGATGATTGCCCTGAAACGCCGTCCGGCGAGGAAGTGGACGAAGATGGATGCGCGGAGTCCCAAAAAGACGCGGACGGGGACGGCGTGACGAACGATCTCGATAAATGCGCCGGCACTCCGCCGGAGGAGGACGTTCTGGCGATCATGGGATGCGGCCCCTCCCAGGTATGCGGGGCTTATGCCGATGACGCCGACGAGGACGGGGTCGTCGACGATCTGGACGTTTGCCCGGGGACGGACCCGGAGACGCCCCCATACCTGCCCATAGCGCAAGGTTGTTCCTGTTTTCAGATACTGCAGTTGAAGCCGGGCGCCGACACCGGCGAGATGAAGAATGGATGTTCCAACGGGACGCTCGGCAATTTCCTGAATAGGCGAAGCTGGGCGTCGGGCATCCCCCTCAAGACGCCGGGTGGGTGAGGGCAGATCGAATAATCGCTTTCGCCAGACCGGGCTCCGAACCGGACACTTTTCCCACGCGCGCGGCCCGTTCGCTAACGTGAGTGCTCCAGCCCCTTCCCCTCGGGAAACCCGGGGCTCGGTACCTCCTGGCTTAATTTCTGAGTAAACGTTGCTTTGCCACCTGCCGCACCGGCAGATCCGCCCGCGGCTCAACGGCAAGGTCGAACGTTCCTTGAGCACCGATAAACAGGAATTCTATGCCAAGCAGAGTTTTGCCGATGATCGTGACCTTGAGCAGAAGCTTTCGCGCTGGGAACGATACCACGACCGGGAGAGGAGTCACATTGTCAACAGATCCTACCCGACGGAAACGTCGGACATGAAACCGGCTATTACAAATTTTCTATGCTGTCGTCATGAACAAGGCCGCCTGGGCCGTGATCGGGGTGAACCTCATGCTCTTTATCGGCGTGACATCCACGCCGGCGTTCCAGATGCTCCACCATCACTGGATCTTCCCGGTCCTGGCGACCCTCCTGGCCGTCGAATGGGCCGCGACGGTCGCTGTCGGGCGGCTTATGACGCTCCCAGCCTTCTTGGACGTCCGCGCGTCCCGGAGCGCGGCTTTATCCATCTTCGCCTTCCTAATCCTCATGGGGATCGTCCGTCACTATTCGATTCTGACCTGCTTCGGAGTATGCTCGCTGAAGCTCGGCTCCGCGGTCGCGGTAGCGGCCGCGGTCTTCGCGACCCAATCCCTTCTTAAGGGCGAGGGCTTCTGGAATGCGGCGAGGTCCCGAGCCGTGGCGCTGGCGTGCGTCTTATGGTCGGTCTATCTTTTATTCTTTGGACGGGGAGTCGCGCCGGAGCGCCTTGAGCCCGTCTATCTGGGCCTATCGGCCGTCCTCATCATCGCGGGTCGGCGGACGCCCCAGATATGGATCGTGGCTTTCGGCACGCTCTTCGCCCTGGCCATGCGTCGGATTGGGGGGGAACACGCGATCATCGCGGCGAACCTCCTAACGGTCGTCGCGGGTCTGTGGCTGGTGGGACGGCTCAGCAGGCCGCATGAGGCCTGACGCCTAAAAGCGGGCGGGCTTCAGGTTTCAGTTGCCGCTCCTCATGTTCGGATATCTTTCGCGAAGCCAAGTCCGCCTTTTCGCGCTATCGCAGGAAGGCGCGGCCGGCGAATCGACCTATTGGAACTCATGAGCTTGGGAGCGACGCCTTGAAACGCCTTCACCCTCTCGTTGAGGCGGGCCTCCACATCGCCGTACTCGCCGCCCTGGCGATCACCCAGCCCCTCTTCGACATCATCGCGCGCAACCCCGGCTTTCTTCTCGCTCGGCGTCCCGACCCGGTCGACATCCTCCTACTCACGCTCGCTCTAGCCGCGCTCCCTCCTTTGATCTCGATCTCCCTCGAAGCGGCCGCGAGGCTTGCCGGACGCCGGACGCACGCGGCGGTCCACGGCCTTATGGCCGCTGTTTTCGCCGCGCTGATCGCGATCCAGGCCTTCAACCGGTTCCCGATGCCTCACTCTTGGGTTCTTATTCCATTATCAGCGGGTCTTGGGATCGGAGCCGCGTGGATGCTCTCTCGATACGGGGCAGCCAAGCTGTTCGTAACGGTCCTTGCTCCGTGCCTGATCCTCTTCCCCACGATATTCCTCCTCAACTCCGGAGTGCGCCCCCTGGTCTTTCCGGGCCGGAGCCACGCGGGGGCTCCTGACACATCTCCCGCGGGAACTCCGCAAAAGCGTCCGCCCATCGTATTCATCGTGTTCGATGGACTGCCGCTTATCTCACTGCTGGATAAGGGATACGGCATCGACGCTTCGCGATACCCGAACTTCGCGGCCCTCGCCAGAGGATCGCTCTGGTTCCGCAACGCCACAACGGCATCGGTGGAAACATTGACATCGGTCCCCGCCATGCTCGAAGGCCGCAGTCCCGACCCATCCGCGGCAGCGCTCTGGCTCGACCACCCGGGCAACCTGTTTGCCCTGCTGGCCGACAGCTATGACATGCATGTTGTCGAGAACAACACCATGCTCTGCCCTCCCGACGTCTGCGCGCACGATATTTCCCGGCCAGGCGCGCTCGCCCGGACGCGCAATGCGTTATCCGATCTTTTCGTCGTCTATCGGCATCTGGTCTATCCGCGCGAGCTCCGGGAGCATCTTCCATCCGTGTCGCTGACGTGGGGAGACTTTTTGAGCGACATGCGGGACGTTCAGCACCAAAGGGCGGAAGACTCGCTGACCGACCGGCGTGCCGCCTTCTCGCGCTTCGTGGGATCCATAACTCCCTCGGAGAGACCCACCCTTCACTTTCTCCATGTCATGCTCCCCCATCCGCCCTTCGTCTACCTCCCTTCCGGAAGGAGGTATCAGGATCGCGGCCACCTCTCGAAGCGGGGCACCGTCATACCCGGTCGCCGCTTTTTCGACGCCCGCTGGGTGGAAGACGAGTTCCGCATCCGTCAGATCCAGCAGCGGCATCTGCTCCAGATCGGGCTGACCGACCGCCTCCTGGGGGAGTTGGCGGCGCGGCTCAGGAAAATCGGGCTCTATGACCGTTGCTTGCTGGTGATAACATCGGACCACGGCATGAGCTTCCGTCCGGGCGGCCTTCGCTCGGAGCTCTCAGAGGAAACCGCGGAAGACCTGCTCCCCATCCCACTTTTCGTCAAACTCCCGAGCCAGACACAGGGCCGGACGCTCGATCGCAATGTGGAGCACATTGACCTGCTCCCCACTATCGCCGAGGTCATCGGCCTGCCCCTCTCCGCCGAGATCGACGGACGCTCCGCGCTCAACGGATCCGCCGGGGCGCGCGCCCACAAGACCGCTCTCGCCAAGAAAGGGATTCGACTGCGTTTCGACGCCGGGTTTGACCGGAAGCGGCGCGCTCTCGAAAGACGTGTCAAAGTCTTCGGCTCGGGCGACGGCTGGAAGGGAGTGTACCGGATCGGTCCGTCCCCCGAACTCTTGGGCCGATCCCCATCGAGCCTTCCCCGCGGGCCCGCATTGCCCTTCGAGGTCGAGATCGAGCAGAGCGCCATTCTGAGCGAGCCCCACCCGTCGCTTTCTCCCGCCCTTCTCACCGGCAGAGTGCTCCTGAGCGGCGCCGAGGGCCGCCGGTTTGATCTTGCTTTCGCCGTAGGCGGAAAGGTCCGTGCCACGACTCGGGCCCGCGTGGTCAAAGGCGGAGCCGCCCGCTTTTCCGTGATGATCCCGGAGGATGCCTTCACTCCCGGCGCGAACTCCGTCGAAGTGTTCGCCCTCATGAGAAACAAGAGAAAGATCTTTTTATCGGAGCTCCGTACCGATCTCCGCTCGCTCAAAATCGAGGATGCCTCCGACGGCTCCGGGAAGGTCATCGTCTCGTCGGACAGGAGGAGGTACCCCGTTCGGGAAGGCTTGCTCCGGGGTCGCGTGGAACGCGCCTACGCGGTCCAGGATAGCGTGGTCCTGCAAGGCTGGGCGGTGGACGCGGCCGGCAAAGCCCTGCCCGAATCGATCCTCGTTTTCTCCGGGGAACGGTTTCTCTTTCGCGGCACGGCCGGGATCGGGCGCCCCGACATCGCGTCGCCCGAAAGCGACGGTCTACCGCCGAATCCGGGATTTGAGATCGTCATCCCACGGAAGCTGATCGGAGACCTCTCCAAGGCCGAGATCCGTGTCTTCGCCCTCTCTTCAAAAGGCGGGGCAAGCGAGCTGAGCTACTGGAAGCCGTAAGAACGCCGGAGGTCTTCAGGCGCGCGTTCCGCGCTCGACATGAGTCATCGAGGTCACCCCCCCCCGCTCTGCGAACGGTGCGGGATCGAGTTCGAGGGGGCTGTCGCGCCCGATTGTATCGCGACCGGGAAAAGATATTATCCCCTCAGAGCCATTTGGCTTTAGGTGAGGTGCCCGAGCGGCTGAAGGGGGCGGTTTGCTATCTCGCTCGGCCCCGCCGGATACCCCGCCGGACGACCTCTCGCCGACGACAGCTCCGATCAGCAGCGCTCGCTTCGCATCCCTTTTGAGCGCCAAAGTGATGTAATAAATGTTGTAAGTGCCGCGGACCGTTTATCCGGCGAGTACTCTGCGAAAGTCTCCGGGTCGCAGGTGACCGATGGCGGTGTGTGGACCAACGCCAGCTCCCGGGAGTTCAAGACGCACATCACGCCCGTATCGGCGCAGTAGGAGCGGTCCTTTCTGCAGAAGCTTGCATCCGCAGTCGCAGGCCATCAGCGGAAATCGCGCGCCCGGCAGGATTATTCGGACAGACCCTTAATATCAACGCCGGCGCGTTGGGACCGGGGGCCGGACTCAGGATCGAGGCAAACCGATTCTCTTGACAAATCAAGCGTATCGGCTATACTTTGCGCATGAGAATATTTGCGCTACTGCTTATCGGCGCCGTATGCGCGTTTATAGGTGGGTGCATTCCGTTTGTGCCCGGCATATAAGGTCGTCTGGCTGAACCTTTCGATACTTTTGGATCGGCGGCGCGGACACCGCCGCTTCCGTTATTAGACGAACAGCCGCGGCTTGGTCCGGCCGGAGGAACTCTCGGGCTTCGGCATGCCTCGGTGGATCCCAGCCCCGCGACTCGCCCCGGGAAGATTGTGCGCGACGCCAATAGCATCCAAATCCTCTTCGATAAATATCAGCGAAAGCCAAAGCACTGTAAATAGTGTTGTAAGTGCCGCGGACCGTTCTCCGTCTTGCTCTAATCCGTCGGAAATGCTTGGATGGACGTCGAAAGGTGAGGTGCCCGAGAGGCTGAAGGGGGCGGTTTGCTAATCTGCCTGGGCCCCGCCTAAGACCCCGCCTAAAGACGTTTCTCCGACGACAGTTAAGATCAGCAGCGCTCGCTTCGTATCCCGTTTTGACGCCAAAGTGTTGTAAAAAGTGTTGTAAGTGCCGCAGACCGTTCTCCGACGGAGAGGCGATGAGCTACGGCTTGTTCAATAGCTTGTCGAGCTTCTCTTTGACGTGCTGCCGGTCGCTGTCGGAGGTGGCGAGCTTGCCGGCTCTTTCATAAAAATCGACGGCTTCATCGGGGCGGCCGACGATTTCGAGCAACTCCGCGATCATGATGAGCGTGCTCGCGTTCCCTTCGCCCGCCGCCAAGCTCCGCTTGTATAGCCCGACCGCTTCCTCCACCCTGCCCTGCCGGACCAGATTCCCAGCCAGTCCCTGAAGCGCCCGCGCATCGGCCGCGCCCTGGTCCAGGGACGCGAGGAACTGTCTTTCTCCCGCCTCCAGCTCGCCCGCCAGAGTCAGGGCCTCGGCGCACAGGAGCCTCGCTTTGACGTTGGCGGGCTCCACCTTGAGCAATAGTGAAAAGGCGCCGGCGGCCTCCGCATAGCGCTTCGACCGCATCAACGCGTGCCCCAGCGCCATATGCACCGACGCATTGCTCGGAGCGATCCGTGCGGCCTTTCCGGCGCGCGCCAACGCTGTTTCGACCCTCTCGAGCCCCAGGTCGGCCCAGGCCGCGGCCGTTAGAAGCTCGGGGTCGTCGGGGTTGCTCTTGATGCGCTCCTCAAGAAGGCTAGCGGCTTCGGGGTACTCCTTGGATTCCATCAGCCTGTAGGACAGCCTGATCGAGGCCTCGCGGTCGTTCGGGAAACGCCTCAGGATCTCCCTTTCCGTCTGGATGCTCTCTTCGTTCCTTCCTAGACGGTGGAGGACGGCCGCCTTCAAGGTCAGGGCATCCCGGCCGGGCGTTTGTAGGGCTTCCGCCTTCCGGATGTCGGCCAGGGCATGCGACAGACCCGATTCTGATAGAAAGGAGGCTTCGGCGCGGGTGAGGTATGCTTCCGGCCTCTCCGGCGCCAGCTCTATCGCATCGGAGAACAACTTCTGCGCCCTTTCCGAATGGCCTTCTTTCAGCAATGCCTTTCCTTCAGAGACGATGCGGAGGTATCGTTCCTGCCGCACATCTTGTTCAGAGGCCTCGCGGGCCTGCTCAAGCCTGGACCGCGCCTCGGCCAGCTCATGGCTCGCCTGCGATGCCGTGGACCGCGTATGGGCGAGCTTCCACCAGAAACCCCCGCCTGCCGCGAGCAGGAGGGCCGCCGCGGCGATGGGAACGGGATTTCTGCGGATCAGCTTGCCCAGTCTCCGCATGAGCGGAGTGGGCCGCGCTCTTATCGTGCGGTGGTCCAAGAACCGTTGGAGGTCGTCCTTGAGCTCCTTGGCCGAGGCGTAGCGATGCTTGCCTTCCTTCTCGAGGGCCACGAAGCAGATGGTTTCCAAATCAGGGGGGACCTGAGACGTCTGTCTCCGCATGGAGGGGGGGTCTTGCCGGGTCAGCTTCTCGAAGACCTCAGAGAGGGATCCTCCCTCGAAGGGCCGCCGCAGGGTCAACAGCTCGTACATGACCGCGCCTAAAGAGAACAGATCGCTCTGAGGCCCCACGTCGTGCGCGCTTCCCGATACCTGCTCGGGCGAAGCGTACAGGACGGTGCCGAGGAAGTCCGTCGACCGCGTCAGGGCGTCCGCCGATTCGGGAAGCGTCAGCCCGAAGTCTATGATCCGAGGCTTGCCGTCCGGTGAGACGATGATGTTGGACGGCTTGATGTCGCGGTGTATCACGCCTTTCTCGTGGGCGCATTCCAGGGCGGCCGCCACGTCACGGAGAATCGTTGCGCAAATCTCGGGATAGGGCCGTGACCAGAACTCCTTGTCGGCTCCCGGATCGTCCGGCCGCTTCCCATGCTCGGCGGCGACCGCGCCGATCCGGTCCATACGCCCTCGCATGATCTCCAGGACCGGGAGTCCGTTCTCCGGGACGCCGGATCCCTTGAGTCCTTGGATCAGGCTCCCCAAGTCGATGCCGGAGACGAGATCGAGGACCAGGAAGTGGGTCCCATCCTCACCCCCGAAGTGATGGATGGGCACGATTCCCGGATGCGCGAGCCGGGCGATGGTCTCCGCCTCGCGCTTGAAGCGGGCGATGGAGCGCGCGTCGCTGGACCACGCCGGGGACATGACCTTGAGGGCCACCAGCCTCTTGAGAGCGGTCTGCTCCGCCAGGAAGACCGCGCTCATGCCCCCCTCGCCGATCTTGTCCAGTATTCGGTACCCGGTGATCCGCAGGTTCTTAGGAATCTCGACCCTAGGCCCGTCTCCCTGCGAGGAGCTTTCGCGGATCATGCGAAAGCAGTCGTCGACCCGGCCCAAGGCAGCGAGACGGGCTTGAAACTGTTCTCTGTGCTCGGGATGCTCCTTCAAGAGGGCTTCCTGGTCGGGAGCCTCGCCTCTGGCCTGCGCCTCGAGGAAGGCCTCCATGATGGCGTCAACGCTGGTCGGCTTCTCGGAATCGCCCATCGCTATGAGGCCTGCATCAAGGCTGCCAGCTTGGCCTTGGCGCGGGCGTAGAGCATGCGCGCCGCGTCCTCCGAGCGGCCCATCATCTTCCCGATCTCGGCGAAGGGCAGGCCTTCCATATCCCTTTGCACCACAGCCTCCCGGGCTTCCTCGGGGAGCCGGTCCATGGCATCGACCAGCTTCTGGATGTCCTCCCTCGCCGCGAACACCCGGCTGGGCGTAGGGTCGAACCCAGGGACGGTCGCAGCCCCGTGGTCCGTCAAATCGGTGGGCCGGATGAGGGCCACGTCCCTGGACATCGCGCGCTTCTTCGCGTGGAAATAGTCGTATTGGTCGCGGATGGCGTTCCTGACCAGCTCGCTCATCCAGTGCAGGAACGCCCCCTCATGCCGGACCTCGAACTTCCCGAACCCTTTGACCGCGCGGATGAAGGCCTCCTGGACGATGTCCTGGGAGTCCAGTCTCGTCCGCAAGCCCGGCCCGAGCCGGACGCGGGCGATATGGAGCACGCGGGAGGCGTAGCGCCTGAAGAGCGCGTCGAGCGCCTCGGTGTCGCCTTCTTTGGCCTGCCTGACCAGCGTCAGGGAGCTCGCTAGAGGCTCGATTTGGTTTTCCGGCATTTTGCGGCGGGTCCGCGGGTGTTCGGTTTCGTCCGGTTCTCCGCTAATAGGGATAACGAGGATTTCGGTCCTGGGAGGTTCCGGTGGATAGGACTGGGCCTCCCAGGGCCCTCTACTTGACAAAAGTAAGTATAGCCCGCTCGCTGGGGAGATGCAATGCGACATCAAACCGAAACGTCCCGTCCGGACGCCAGCCTCCGTCGAGAGGAACCTCAAGCGGAACCGCCGGATTCGGCTGGATTTTTGCATTGCGGAGGCCGGATATGCGGGGTATACTAAGATGTGAGGAGGGTCTCGAGGCCGTCCTATCCCGGCCTCTCCCTTCTCAAGGGGTGAATTTTTTCAGGAGGTCCCCCTTGGACTGGATCATAGCTCTCCACCGGCATGCCGGCGCGTGCGGGTTTCCCATTCTATCGAAGAAGCGGGAGACCATGTCTCGGCTGACGGCGGCGTTGCTGGCGCTCGCATTAGGGATAATGCCTCTGGGCTGCGCTTCGCCGCCCAAGAACGATGTCCGCATGAGGGCTGAATCCCTGTTCAAGGAGCTGCCGCCCGCCCAGGGAGAGGCGGAGTTCGAAAAAGAGCTCGGAACGCAAAAACCATGAGGTGGATGCTCATTTCGGCGCTGGTGCTCTCGGCCTCCTGCGCCGGCCCCCCCGCGCCCGCGAGTATGAAGCCGCGCCTGGACGAGGGGCTGCGCGAGATGCGGACGCTTGAGAAGGGGACGGCCCAGCGAGAATATGCGGGGCCGGAGTCGGATAGGCTCAGGAGAGGGTCCGTCCCGAGTCCGGCGGAATCGTGGACGCGGACCGAAGACGAGACTGTCCGGTTCGATGAGACCGGCGTCGGGAAGGCCCTCAGTCACGAAACCCAAGAAACGGCCGTGAGGCGGGCGAAGGAGGACGCCCGTGCCAAGGCGATGCGCAAGGGCACGGACATCTTCTACGGCTTCAGCGACTACTCCTCCCAGATGGGGAAGGACCGCTACGAAGCCGTGGCGAGGTTTCTTTTCTCCTCCAACCGCGGGCTGCTCATGAACGAGAAGGCCGGGGAGCCGGAGTGCGATGTCGGGGACGGCGTCACGACCTGCCGGGTCCGCGTCCGCGGGACGATCGTATTCAAGGGGGCTGTCGACCCCGCGTTCCAGATATTGGACCGCCGTTCGGGGACGCCCCTTGGGATCGACCGAAGCCAATACTACGAAGGCGAGCCGGTGCGGATCGCGTTGTCGGTATCGAGGGACGCCCGCTTATACGTCTTCAGCTGGGACAGCCGGGACAACATCTTCATGGTCTTTCCCAACCGTCTACAGACGGACAACCGCGTGAAGGCCGGCGAGCTGGTCGATATCCCGGGCGAAGGCAGCGGCATAGCCTACAGGGCGATGCTGCCCCGCGGAGAGTCCGTAGTCACCGAAAGGCTCTTGGTTGTGGCGGCCAAGAAGGAACTCATGCCCCCGGAGGCTGCGGTCCCGCTGAGGCGGCAAGATCCGTACGCCGCCGTGAGCATGGGGAAGATGGCGGAGGTCATGCGTAGGCTCGCCAAGCTGGAGCGCTACGAATGGACGATGCAGGTCGCGTCCTATGAGATCAGATCCAGGAAAGCCCGCAAATGAGGAATGGATGTTCGGTCCGCGCTCAATTACCGCTAGTACTATTAGGACTGATGAGCCATCGGCCGGGAGGCGCGACATGAAACGAATCGCCATTTTGGCTATCATAGCCGCGATTTCGGGGTGCGCCGGCACCCCCAAGTGGGCGAAGAAGGGCTCGGCCGCGTTCAAGCCGAGCGACAAGGTGTTCTACGGCGTCGGGCAAGCGGATGAGGGCATACGCAGCAGGAACCTGCGCATGGAGGCCGCCGACAACCGGGCCCGCGCCGACCTTCAGAGGTATTTCGACACCTACACCGGCTACCTAATGAAGGAGTACGACGGCACGGAAGGCGAGATGGTGGACCGCGTGATCAAGACCTTCAGCGCAGGACACATCTCGGGCGTCCGCATCGTGGACAGATACGAGAAGGGCGAAACGATCCATTCTTTGGCCAAGCTGGATCTCGACGAGTTCAGGAGGGTGATGCAGAACGCGCCGCAGCTCACCGAGAGGACGAAGAAGTTCCTCAATAAGCGCTCCGAGGAGCTCTTCGACGAGCTCCGCAAGGAGGAGATCGAGCAGGCCGCGGGCAAGAAGCCGTAGGACGCTTCGGAGCCGCTGACCGCGTCCGCGTCGTATGAAAGGAGCCGAGAGACCGATGAGATGTTTCGTTGGGGGTCTGGCATTGGCCCTCCTGGGCGCGGGGACGCTTTTCGTCCATCGGGCGGAAGCTTTATGGTCTTTTGAATCGTTCCCCACGGGGGGGATGACTTGCTCGAACATGGTCGTGGATTCCGCGGGCGATGTCCACCTCGCCTGTCTCGACTGGGACCCCGATACGCTGCGACACATCAAGAGAACCGGCTCGGGCTGGACATCCCAGTTCGTTGATTCGGCCGCCAGCTCGACGGGGAACCGGTGGAAGCCGTCTATCGACGTGGACGACTTTGGTGGCGTGCATATAGCTTATCACCAAGATCAGGGACTGATGTACGCGAGATTTCAAGGACTCCTTTGGGACATTCAGCTTGTCGACCCGGCTGGGGCCATCACGACTTTTCCGGACGCGATGGCCTCGATCGCCGTCGATGATTCTGGGAATCCGCATATCAGCTACTGCGGTAACGACTGCCGCGATCTTAAATACGCAGTATGGACGGGTGTCTCCTGGTCGACAATGACGATCGCCGAGGTATGGGGGTTCGGGCTCTATAGCTCTTTGGCTCTTGACCCGGCCGGAAAGCCTCACATCGCGTACAACGATCATTATGGCGCTTCTTTGGGTTATGGCGAATGGAACGGGGTCTCTTGGTCGACCCAAACCGTAGAAGCGACACTCACTAGAGAAGTCTCTATCGCGGTCGATTCCGCGGGGATCCCGCATATCGCCTATGGTTGGGATGATCCCCGATCCGTGAAGTACGCTCGCTGGACGGGAGTCGCGTGGTCCACGCAGACGGTCTCGCTGGGCCAGCCTCATCAGCCGTCTATCGTGCTCGACTCCGCCGATAATCCGGAGATCAGCTTCATTGCGGAAGCTCATCCCCATGCCAGCCCAATGTACGCGAAGTGGAACGGTCGGAGTTGGATCTCGTCTAGCGTCGAGGATTTGCGGACATCGCTTTGGTACATTCCCGCCCTAGGGTTCGATCCAACCGGGAATACGCTGATCATCTACGGGACGACTGACGCGGGTCTCCGGTTCGGCATGTGGGTTCCCGACACGACCGGACCTCTTGGGATCCCCTCCGTTCCTGTTGGCGATGCCTTCTCAATTTCCGGGACGATGACTTTTGCTTGGGGGCAGGGGAGCGCCTCGGACCCCGAGAGCGGGATCTCCGGCTACTATATTCAGATAGGGACCGACTCGGATTCCAATGACGCCAGCATTTTCGACGGGGATGTTGGAGATGTGCTCAGCCAAACGATATCGGGCGCTCAGGGGGACAAGATATACTACGCGCGGGTCCGAGCGAGGAATCTGGATGGGGATTATACCGGATACTCCGGCTGGAGCGCCGGGACCTTGGTCGACCGGACCGCTCCCGACATTCCGACGGCCGCGACCTCGCCGTCCCATCCGAATCAGAACGTCGCCTACCCTGCAATAAACCCGGCATTCAACCTCTCAGGGCCGAATGATCCGTCCGGCATAGCAGGGTATCACTGGATGATCGACAGGAACCCGGGAGGCGTGCCGGCAGCCTCGGACGACTTCAGCCCGAATCCGATCCAGGCGAGATCGCTCCTAACGAACGGCACCTGGTACTTCCACGCCGTCGCCAAAGACGGCGCAGGCAACGTCGGCACGCAGGCGATCCACTACAAGTTCATTGTCGATGCCACGGTGGACCCCGCAGGCGACTCCGTTCTCGAGACAGCCGACGGCGTGAAGGTGGAGATACCGGCAGGCGCGCTGTCCGCCGCGACCTTGATCAACATCCAACCACCCGTCGGATCACCGCCTTCTTCAAAGGGATCCGGGGTAACGGCCACCTCTGTCATCAAGGATATCCAGATGGTGAACGGCACCACGCGATTCCAGAAGGACATCACGATCACCCTCACCTACACGGCCGTCGACGTGGCGGGGATGGATGAAGCGAGCCTGCGGCTGTTCTACTACGACGAGTCGCGGGGCTATTGGGTGCTGATACCGAACTCCAGTGTGAATACGGTGACCAGGAAGGTCACGGGCCGTGTAGACCATTTCACGCTCTTCGGGATAATGGCTTTTTCCCCGGCCGCGAGCGCTCTCGAGAGTCTTACGAACTACCCCAACCCGTTTTCGCCGCTGCGGGGGCAACAGACCCGAATCCGCTACTCCCTGGACCAGAACCGGGACGTAAGGATCCGCATCTACGATCCGTTCGGCCGGCTTGCTCGGGACACCCGCTACAGCGCGGGATCGAACGGGGGGCGAATCGGTCCCAATGAGGTGTTTTGGGACGGTAGGTCGGGCGACGGGCGGCATGTGGAGATGGGAGGCTACATCTGCGTGGTGGATGCCGGCGGCAAGAGGGAGATCGTGAAGATCGGCGTGAAATAGGCGTGAGAGGCGGCTTTCATGCTTGCCAAGATTTGTAGAAGGCTGTGTTACTGGGGGTGGGTGGCGGGCACCCTGTGTGCCCTGCTTGCGCCCGCCTCGGTCTGGGCCAGTAGATTTGATGGAGGCATCCCGGGGAGCTTCCTCGAATTCGGCTCCGGCGCCCGGGCTCTGGGGATGGGCCGTGCCTTTGGCGCGATCGCTGAGGGGCCGGAAGCCCTTATATGGAATCCCGGAGGAATCGGGCTCCCTTACCGGAACGGAGCCTCCTTCACCCGAATGTCCCTCTTCGAGGGTGCGACGCTCGACGAGCTCTCCTTCGCCCATGCCTTCAAGAGGCCGATCGGCGTCGGTCTGTCTCTCGTGTCTTTCGATAACAGCGGACTCGTGCAACGAGACGCTTCCAACAACGAAATCGGGAGTTTCACGGACACGCGCAGGGCTCTTTTGTTCGGCTGGGGCGTTCAGCCTTTGCGGGCGTTCTCTTTCGGATTCACCCACAAGGTCATTAGACGGGAGTTGGCCGATTTCTCGTCTTCCGGCTTCGACACCGACGTGGGATTTTCCGGCAGGCGCGGCAGATATCGGGCCGGCCTGCAGGTCCAGAACATCCTTGGGGCCGAGCTCGCCCGGGATGGGGGAGTGGACAAGCTCCCTCGGGCGCTGCATGTGGGGGGCGCGGTCGCCGTCTTTGAGCCGCTTCTCGCGAGCCTCGACATCGTCACCCGCGCGGGTGTGACCGACTACCGCTTCGGAATGGAGTATTCATTCCTGAGCAACGCGGCGTTCCGCACCGGCTATGACGGGATCGGCCCCACGTTCGGCGCCAGCTGGCAGTATAAGTCCACCGGTATAGACTATGCGATGACCCAACATTCGGTCCTGGGGCTTAGCCATCGGGTGACTCTGAGAGCGGCGTGGGGAGCCCCGGCGAAGGAGAAGATGCTGGCCAGAGCCGTTTGGAGAGATGAGCTATACGCGAAGATAGGCGGGCGGATCGACGGCTTCAAGCAGCGGCGCGCTGAACGTCGAGAAGGGACGCGGAAATTCGCCGAGTACATGAAAGAGGGGCAGCGAGCCCTGGCCGCCGGACAACACGAACGCGCCCATACCTATGGCAACATGGCGCTCCACCTCGATCCGAAGGACAAGAAGGCTCGAGAGCTGGCGGAGGGCGCCCTCATGGCTGGCCTGAGCAAAGAGATGCGGGAATCCGGCAAGCCTTCAGGCAAGCCGGGCGCGGATGGGAGGCCGTTGGGCGGCGCTGAGCTCAAGGAGCTTCCCAACTACCGTACGTCCCGAAAGAGCGCTTTTGGTGTGGTCATCGGGATAGAACGCTATCGAGACATAATCCACGCGGATTACGCGGCCCGGGATGCCCGGAGGGTCAGGGAGTATTTTGAGCGCGCGTTGGGAATCCCTCCCGAAAACATCGTGCTGCGGGTGGACGATCGCGCCGCGCTGGGCGACTTCAAGGCATACCTGGAAGCCTGGCTCAAGGAGAAGGTGACGGCAGGATCGGAGGTATTCGTGTACTACTCGGGCCACGGCACGCCCGAGCCGACCACCGGCCACGGATATCTGGTGCCTTATGACGCGTCCCCGGCGACCATCCAGCAGGGGGGCTATTCGTTGAGCAAGCTGTATGAGGCTCTGGGAGAGCTCCCCATGAAGCGCGGGTTGGTCATCCTGGACGCCTGTTTCTCGGGCGTCGGGGGACCCAGGACGGTGCTCGCGAAAGGGACCCGCCCGATCGTACCGGTCATCGAAGACCCGGTGTTGGCTTCGGGTAAGATAGCCGTTCTTTCAGCGGCGTCCGGGACCCAGATGAGCGGCACCTTTGAGGAAAAGCAGCACGGCCTCATGACCTATTATCTGCTGAGGGGCCTCCAAGGGGAGGCGGACGCCGACCAGGACAAGCGCATCTCGCTCATCGAGCTCTACAGCTACGCGTGGCCCAAGGTGGTGGTACGGGCCAGGGAAAGCCACCGGGAGCAGGAGCCCAAGTTGCTTCCAGCCGTGGACGTGGGAGACCCCTGGAAGGGGGAATCCTTGGCGGTGCTCGAATGAGGACGTTACCCCATTTGAGCCTCCAGGCCAGCCGACAATCTGCGCTGCTGGCAATCGACCAGTGTCGGAGTTTTACTAACTTCGAGACGATTCCAACTTTCTTCTCGTTGAATCCGCAGACGCCGGAACCAACGCCATGAGGCAACGGCCTCCGCGGCCCCGAGACGGACTTCCCGCCATCCGCAGCTTCCTGTGGCTCCGTCTGTTGTTCGTCTTGTTCTTGTCCATCTCCTTCCCGGCGCTTACTTGTGGGCAGTTTTCTACCAGCACTGTAACCGGCACAGGCGGAGACTCCCTGGGCGTCGCCTGGGGCGACTACGACAACGACGGGGATTTGGATCTGGCGATCGCCAACGATGGCGCAAGCGGGCAAGACGAATTGATCGCGCGCAACAACGGCGACGGTTCCTTCACCATAGTCACGTTGACCGGCACAGGCGGCAGTTCCCAAGGAATCGCGTGGGGAGACTACGACAACGACGGCGACCTGGATTTAGCGGTGGCCAACGCCGCCGGGGAGGACGAATACATCGCCCGCAACAACGGCGACGGGACGTTCACGAAAATCGCCTTGACAGGCATGGGGGCAAACTCGACCGGCGTCGCCTGGGGAGATTACGACAACGACGGGGACCTGGACCTGGCGGTGGCCAACACCGGCGGGGAGGACGAATACATAGCGCGCAACAACGGCGACGGAACGTTTACGAAGTTGGCCCTGACGGGCACGGGCGGGGACTCCACGGGTATCGCCTGGGGCGACTACGACAACGACGGAGACCTTGATTTGGCGGTATCGAACGTCGCCGGCCAGGATGAATACGTCGCCCGCAACGAGGGGGATGGCGCGTTCTCGATCTTTACCTTGACGGGGACCGGCGGCAGCTCTGAATCGATCGCCTGGGGAGATTACGACGGCGACGGTTATCTCGACCTCGTTGTGGCCAACAGCGACCGGGAAGACTATGTCGCGCGCAACAACGGCGACGGAACCTTCTCAAAGGTCACGGTGGCGGGGACGGGGGGAGCCTCCCAAAGCGTGGCCTGGGGCGATTACGACAACGACGGCGACTTCGACTTCGCGGCGGCCGGCGCCAACGGCCAGGACGAATACATCGCGCGCAACCAGGGGAGTGGAGCATTCTCAATAAATACGTTGACCGGAACAGGGGGGAATTCCCGCGGCATCAGTTGGGGCGACTACGATGGGGACGGCGACCTGGACCTGGCCGTGGCGAACGCGGACGCCGAGGATGAGCTCATCGTGCGCAACAACTTGGCTGCGACGCACAATAGCCCCAGCGCGCCCACCTGGGGGTTCGCAGCCTCTTTCCGGGAGTACTCCCTATATTCCACCTCCGGCGTCCTTTCTCTGCAATGGACCCCGGGCTCCGACGCCGAGACTCCGGGGAGGCTGCTTAATTATTTCGTTCGCGTGGGTACAGTCCCCGGGGGGAGTCAAATCCTGCCGGTCCCCGCCCGCTACAGCCTAGACGGTTTCTCGGGCGGCGGGTCTTCCTTGTATAGCGTGCGCGTGTCGAGCACTCAGCGTGGCCTGAGGCTGTCAATGCAGCGCGGGGCGACCTATTATTGGGCCGTGGTCACCGAAGATAGCGAGCTCCTGCGCAGCTCGGAATCGGCCGAGCAGAGCCTGCTGGTGCCGCCGCCGCCTTCGTACGCGCCCTCCGATTTTTCGGGAACCGCCCTGAGCCCGACCTCGATCCTCTGGTCGTGGACGGACAACTCCGCCGATGAGGCCGGTTTCCGTGTGATGTCGGGCGGAACGAACCTTTCCGGCGAACTGGCGGCCGACACGACGTATTGGGTCCAGACCGGCGTCTCGACGAACACGCAGGTCGGGCCATATTACGTTCTGGCCGTCAACATCGGGGGAACCACCGCCTCCGGCACGGCTTCCGCCCATACGCTCGCCGCCCCGCCTTCCGGCCTCGCCGTCACGGATGTCTACTTCACGACCATACAGCTGGGCTGGTCCGCCGACGGCAATCCCGCCGGCACGCTCTACGAGGTCCATCGGGACAGCGGGGCGGGCTTCGTGGCGGTGGGCTCCGGCACTTTGACGAGCTTCATGCACGCCGAGCTTGCCACGTTCAGCACCTACACCTACAAGGTGCGGGCGTTCAATGGAGAGTCCATAGCGACCGCTTTCAGCGCCACGGTCTCAACGACGACAGGGGCCGCGCCCCCGTTCACCATTCAGACTTTAGCCGGCACAGGCGGTGACTCGTCGGGCCTGGCTTGGTGCGACTATGACAACGACGGGGACCTGGACCTGGCGGTGGCCAACGCCGGCGCTGAGGATGAATTCCTCCTGCGGAACGACGGAGGGGGGACGTTCACGAAAAGCACGCTGGCGACGACCGGCGGAGACTCCTACGGGATCGCCTGGGGCGATTACGACAACGACGGCGACCTTGATTTCGCGGTGGCCAACTCATCCGGGTCGCAGGACGAGTACATCGCGCGCAACGACGGGGGCGGCGTCTTCACGAAGATCGTGTTGGCCGGTTCGGGCGGAGCCTCTCAAGCCGTAGCCTGGGGCGATTTCGACAACGACGGGGACCTGGACCTGGCCATCTCCAATCGGAACGGCGAGAACGAATACATCGCCCGGGTCAACAGCGACGGCTCGTTCTCGACCGTCACGTTCTCCGGAACCGGAGGGGATTCCGCGGGCATCGCCTGGGGCGACTATAACAATGACGGATACCTGGACCTGGCCGTGGCCAATCTCGGCTCCGAGGACGAAGCCCTCGTGCGCAACAACGGCGACGGATCGTTCTCGACGGGCACGTTGGCCGGGACGGGGGGGGACTCCGTCGGGTTGGCCTGGGGCGACTACGACAACGACGGGGACCTGGACCTGGCAGTCGCGAACCAGTCCGGTGAGGACGAATACATCGCCCGCAATAACGGCAACGGGACGTTCACGAAGATCGAGCTCACCGGCACAGGCGGAGATTCGCGTGGAATCGCCTGGGGCGACTACGACAATGACGGCGACCTGGACCTGGCCGTATCCAATCGTAGTCCGCAGGCCGATTATGTCCTTCGCAACAACGGCGACGGCACGTTCACGGCGATCGGCTTGCCGGGGACGGGCGGCGACTCCTACGGGATCGCCTGGGGGGACTACGACGGCGACGGGGACCTCGACTTGGCGGTGGCCGGCCAGGGAGGAGCGGACCAATACATCGCCCGCAACGATATCGCTGGAACGCATTCCAGCCCCACGGCGCCCAGCGCGGGTTTCAGTTCTTCGTTCCAGGAGCATTCCCCGGGCTCCGCTTCCGGGATTTTGACCCTCCAGTGGGCGGCAGGCGCCGACTCTGAGACCCCGGCCGCCGCGCTCAACTACTTCGTACGGGTGGGCACCACCCCCGGCGGCGGCGAGATCCTAAAAGTCCCCGCGCGCTACAGCCCCGACGGCCTGTCCGGAGGGTTCCTCTACAGCGGCCGGTTCTCAAACTCGCAGAGGGGCCTGAAGCTCTCGCTTCCGCGCGACGCGACGTATTATTGGGCCGTCGTGACGGAGGACGGCGAGTTTCGTCGCAGCGCCGAGTCGGCCGAGCAGGGCATCTTCGCGCCCACGCATCCCGCCACACCCTCCGGCTTCGCGGCGACGGTATTGGGGCAGACTGCAGTCCGCTGGTCTTGGACCGACAACTCCAGCGACGAGGACGGCTTCCGCGTGATGTACGGCGCGGCGAACATCTCGGGCGATCTTCCGGCCGACACCACCTCCTGGACGCAGACGGGGCTTTCGACCAATACGCTGGCGGGGCCCCTATTCGTCCAAGTGTTCCGGGGCTCCAATACGGCGAACTCGGGCTCCGACTCCCTGTTCACGCTCGCGGCCGCTCCCACCAGTCTCGCGGCGGCCACGGTTTCCACCGATACCATCGGATTGCTGTGGTCCGCCAATACGAACCCCGGCGGGACGTTTTTCGAGGTCTACCGGGACACGGGGTCCGGCTTCGTCCGGATATCCACGCCTACCGCCGCCGCCTTCACCGACACGGGCCTCACGCCCGCGACGACCTATTCCTACAAGGTCCGCGCGCTGAACAACGACGCTATACCGACCGGCTTCACCGACACGGTCGTCGCCGCCACATTGGCGCCGAACCAGTTCTCCGTTCACGTCCTTACGGGCTCAGGGGGGGATTCCCGGGGCATCGCCTGGGGCGACTACGACAACGACGGGGACCTGGATTTGGCGGTGGCCAACACGAGCGGAGAGGATGAGTATCTCCTGCGCAATGACGGCGGCGGCGCGTTTACGAAAGTGGTTCTGACCGGCACGGGCGGCGACTCGGAGAGCGTCGCCTGGGGCGACTACGACAACGACGGGGACCTCGACTTGGCGGTGGCCAACAGGGGACAAGACCAATATGTCGCCCGCAACAACGGCGACGGGACGTTTACGACCCTTGCTCTGACGGGGATGGGGGGGAGCTCGTTCTGCATCGCCTGGGGCGACTACGACAACGACGGGGACCTGGACCTGGCGGTCGGCAACGGTTACGGGGAGTACGAATCCCTGGCGCGCAACAACGGCGACGGGACGTTTTCCACATTCACGCTGCCGGGGGTGAATGGAACTGCGCAGGGCGTCGCTTGGGGAGACTATGACAACGACGGGGACCTGGACCTGGGGTTCGCCGGTCCGGGTGACGACTACCTGGCCCGCAACGACGGGAACGGGACGTTCGCGGGGTTCTCGCTGGCGGGGACGGGCGGGCCCTCGTACGGCTTCGCCTGGGGCGACTACGACAACGACGGGGACTTGGATTTCGCGGCGGCTAACTCGTACGGGGGCCAATACCTCGCGCGCAACGACGGCGGAGGAGCGTTCACGAAGGTCGCGCTTCCGGGAGCGGACAGCGCCTCGCACGGCCTCGCCTGGGGCGACTACGACAACGACGGGGACCTGGACTTGGCGTTCGCCAACTTCGTCGGCCAGCACGAGACCGTCGCGATCAACAACAACGGGGCGTTCTCGCAGTTCGCCATCGCGGACTCGACCGGGGACACGCACGGCGTCTCGTGGGGAGACTACGACAACGACGGGGACTTGGACCTGGCGTTCTCGAACCAGCTCGGCCAGGACGTCGTCATCGCGCAGAACCTCCTTTTGTCCGCGCACAGCGACCCCGGCGCGCCCAACTCGGGTTTCGGCTTGTCATTCGAGCAGTATGCGGGCTCGACCAGCTCGGGCGTTCTGAGCCTGCGTTGGGATGCCGGCTCCGACGCGCAAACCCCGGCCGCCGCGCTCAATTACTTCGTGCGGCTGGGGACGAGTCCCGGCGGGGGCGGCATCCTAAAGATCCCCCCGCGCTACGGCTTGGACGGCGCCTCCGGAGGAGGGTCCTCGCTTTACAGCGTCCGCCTGTCCGCCTCGCAGAGAGGCCTGAAACTAGCGGCGCAAAACGGCGCGACGTACTATTGGGCCGTGGTCGCGGAGGACGGCGAGCTCTTGCGCAGCGCCGAGTCCGCGGAGCAGAGCCTATATGTGCCGCCGGCTCCCGCAGCGCCTTCCGGCTTCGCGGGCGCGGCCCTGGGAGAAGCGTCGATACGTTGGTCCTGGACGGACAACTCGAACGACGAGCAGGGTTTCCGCGTGATGTCGGGGACGGCAAGCCTATCAGGGGATCTGCCGGCCGATACCGCTTCGTGGACGCAGACGGGCGTTTCGACGAACACGCAGTCGGGGCCGCTGTTCGTGCGGGCATTCAACGGGCCCAGCAGCGCGGACTCCGCCACCGCGGCCGCATATACGCACGCCAATCCGCCGACAGGCACCGCCGCTTCCGACGTGCAGACGACGAGCGCGACGATCACCTGGGGGCTCAACTCGAATCCGGCCGGGACGACCGCCGAAGTGCAGCGGTCGACCGACAACGCGGCCTTCGGCAACGTCTTCGCGGGGGTCGCGACGGCCTTCACCGATCCGGGCCTTGGGATGTGCACGACCTATTATTTCCGGGTCCGCAACATAAACGGCGACGCCGTCGCGACGGCTTATGACTCCGCAGTCCAGTTCGAGACCAAGAGCTCCACGCCGCTGGCTCCGAGCAACCTCGAGGCCGTGTCCTTGGCCGGGAACCGCATCGCTTTGAGCTGGACCCCCTCGCCGTCCGAAGGGATCACCGCGTATCGCCTCTATTACGACACCGGGACCGGGACCGTTGATTACTCCGCCCCGCTGGCCGTGTTGACCTCGACCGAGACGAGCTACACGACCGCCGTACTGCCCTCGAGCGCGGCCTATCGGTTCGCGCTGCGGACCCACAACAGGTGCGGCGTCGAGGATCCGAACACGCATTTGCTGGCCTCCGCCGCCTCTCTGAGCACGTTGCAGGGTGTCCGCGCCGCGATCAGGTCCCCCGCGGCCGGCAGCAAGGTGACCGGAGACCGCGTGAGCGTCGCGGCCGAAGTCATCCTGGGGGACGCGGCGCAGATCAAGCGGATCCGCTTCCAATACCGGGCCTCCAACGCGTCGGCGTGGACCGATATCGTCCCCGCCAGCGCCGAGAATCCGAATCCGGACCGGACCGCCCCGTATTATGTCCACTGGGATGTCACCGGTCTTTCCGCGGCGAACCACGATATCCGCGCCGTCGCCGCGGATATCCAGAACAACGCCGACGCGACCCCTCCGACGGTGAGCATCGCGGTCGACACCATTGATTTCGACATCAATGAGAGCGTCGTCGCCGGGAAGCTCCAGAAGGCTCAGAAGATCAACAGCGCGGTGACGAACACCGTCCAGGCGGCGGACGACGACTCGGCCCAGATCACGAAGGTGACCATCCCTTCGGGAGCCGTGAACACCTCGACCGTCACCGTCACGGTCGTCAACAAACCCGCGAGCGTCCCGCCCGCGCCGGCCGACATGGAGGCGGCCAACGTGGTCACGGAGGTGACGCTCTCCAACGGACAGACGTCCCTCAGCGGGGGCAAGACCGCGACGATTGTCTTGACCTATCCAGACGTAAACGACGACGGTATCGTTGACGGAACGGTGATCCGGGTCTCGGACCTGGACATGTACTCGGCCGCCACGATTGCGGGGCCCTGGGTGAAAGATCTTTCATCAAGCGTCGATGCGGCCGGCAAGACCGTGACCGGACTGACGTCCCATTTCAGCTTCTTCGCTTTGTTCGGGCCGGCGGCTGCCGCCGACCTCATGACCGTCCGCGTCTATCCGAACCCGTTCATGCCCAACAGCGGAAGCTCGGACGACGGCGTGCCGTACAGCTCCGCGGACCCCAACTCGGGAATCATATTCGACAATCTACCGGCTTCGGTGAACGTCAAGATCTACACCATCACGGGCCAGCTGGTGGATCGTTTCGGGGCGGACAATCCGTCGGGCAAGCTGCAGTGGGACGTAAAGAATACGACAGGGCAGCATGTGGCCTCCGGTGGCTATTTTGCCGTGATCGAGAGCCCCGGACACGCGGCCGTCGTGAAGAAGATACTGATCATCAGATGAGCGCCTTCAGGACCGTTAAACTATTCGTCTTGGCGATGTTCCTGGCGCGCCCTTGCTGGGGGGGCGCGGGCGCCGAGCCTTTGAATTTCCTGTTCCTCGATGCCGACGCGAGGCCCGTGGGCCTGGCGGGCGCCTATACGGCCCTGGCCTCGGACGCCAACGCGCTCCTTTACAATCCGGCCGGGCTGGCGAGGACGGACCGGCTGGAAACGACCTTCATGCACAACGAGTACTTCCAGGGGGTCGCGCAAGAATACTTCGGGCTGGCTTCGGCACAGGGGTGGGGGGCGAACCTGAATTTCCTCAGGTTCGGGGACGTTCCGAGGACGACCATCTCACAGCCCGGCGGGACCGGCGAGACGGCAACGCTCAATGATATCGCCGTCGGCTTGGGCTACGGACGCACGGTGCTGCCCGGGCTGTCGGCCGGCATCGGGGCGAAATGGATCCGGGAGACCATCGCCGGGATCTCGGCCGGCGGCCTCGCCTTCGACGCTGGGGCCCTCTACGACGTGCCGGCGGTCGAGCGGCTAACTTTGGGCATGTCCGTCCAGAACATGGGGCGTACCGTGACGTATCAGCAGGCCAGGGAGAACCTGCCCCTGAACCTCCGCATGGGCGCCGCCTACCGCTTCGCGCTGGGAGGGCAGTGGAACACCCTGTCCTTGGACGTTACGAAGGAGCGCAGCCAAAGCCCCAATATGGCCGTGGGCGTCGAGACGGTCGTGGCCGGGGCACTGCCGCTCCGCATGGGATACGGCACGCGCAACGACGCGGGCCCGGGGATCGCCGCCGGCATCGGGTGGCTTCTGGGCGACAACAGAATGGACTACGCCTTCGAGCCTTTCGGGGAGCTCGGCTCGGCCCACCGCTTCAGTGTGACTTGGCGATGGGGGAAAGCGCGGGAACAATCAGCGTGGTAACGCGGCCGGTTCAGGGCTCTAATCTCCTGCGCAACCGATTTGCGATAGGATCGCGACAATCAAGTCTCCCACCCCTCCGCAATCCATTGTTTGACAGCGTATTGCGTTATACTTGATTTAATTAAGTGTATCGTTGAGCAGTGTCAATTTTATAACATTATACTTGACAAATACTATCATTCAGCTTAAACTATTTACGTCTAGCGCTGCATAACGTCAAATCCCGCAGCTATGAAGCTTGAAGTCTTCTTCACGGAGCGCCCGGTGTTCACCTACGAGGAATTCACGAACTTCCTCGCCGGGCAGAACCGGACCAACGCAAGGACGCGGGCGGCGCTGCTGAGCTACCACGTCGGCACCGGGCGCCTCCTGCGCCTGCGCCGGGGCCTTTTTGCCTCGGTGCCTCCGGGCGTGAGCCCGGAGGACTGCCCGGTCGATCCGTATCTCCTGGCCGCGAAGCTGGCCGACGACGCGGTGCTGGCATACCACACGGCCCTGGAGCTGCACGGGAAGGCCGCGTCCGTGCGCGAGGAGTTCCTCTGCCTGAGCCGCAGAGCCCCGCGTCCGCTGAGCTTCCGCGACAGCCGCTTCCGGGGCGTGCGCTTTCCCAAGAGCCTGCTCCGCAAGCGACAAGAGGGCTACGGCGTGGAGAAGACCGACAGGGCCGGGCTCGATCTGCGGGTGACCGGCCTGGAGCGGACCGTGGTCGACCTTCTCGACCGGCCCGCTCTCGGCGGAGGATGGGAGGAGGTCTGGCGCTCCCTGGCGTCCGTCGAATATCTGGACGTGGAGCAGATGGTGCGATACGCCCTGCTGCTCGACAACGCCACCACCGCGGCGAGGGTCGGATTCTATTTGGATCGGCAACGCGAGGCTCTGCTGCTGGAGGACAAGCATCTCGCGCCGCTTCTCAAGCATCGGCCCGCCGTGCCCCATTACCTGGACCGCAGCCGGAAACCCGGAAAGCTCGCGTCCAAGTGGAACCTGGTCGTGCCGGAGCGGTTGCTGAAGCGTCCCGGCGAGGCGGAGGGATGAAAGTCTCCAAGGAAAGGCTGCTGGCTCAGGCCACGTCATCGGGCTTTAGGCCCGAGGTCCTGGAGAAGGCCGTCCTGCTTCTTGGGCTGTTGGAGGGCCTGGGCAGGCATCCGTTCCTCAAGGGCAAACTGGCGCTCAAGGGAGGGACGGCGCTCAATCTCTTCTTGTTCGACGTCCCGCGCCTTTCCGTGGACGCGGACCTGAACTACGTAGGGGCCGCCGGGCGGGAAGCCATGCTGGCGGACCGACCCAAGGTGGAGCGGGCCGTCGAGGCGGTCTGCTCCCGCGAGGGCTTCGCGGTCAGGCGCTCGCCCGAAGAGCACGCGGGGGGGAAGTGGAGCCTGCGCTACCCGAGCGCCATGGGCGGGGGAGGCAACCTGGAGCTGGACGTAAACTACCTTTTCCGGGTCCCGTTGTGGCCCGTCGCCCTCCGAAGCTCCAAATCCATCGGCGGCCACAAGGCTAAGGCCGCGCTTCTCGACCCGCACGAGCTCGCGGCGGGGAAGCTGGCCGCCTTGCTGGCTCGGGGCGCCAGCCGCGACCTATTCGACGCGCATCAGCTCCTGACGAAGAAGAAGCTGGACCGCGCGAAGCTGCGCCTGGCTTTCGTGGTCTACGGCGCGATTGACCGCAAGGACTGGCGCGAGGTCTCGGCCAAGGACGTGAGCTGCGATCCGCGCGAGGCCAAGAATCAACTGATCCCCCTGCTACGCAAGGGCGCGGAGGGGTGGAAGTCCGCGGACGTTCTGGTGCGCGAATGCCGCAAGGGACTCAAGGCCGTGCTCCCCTTCACAAAGAGCGAGATGGAGTTCCTGGACAGGCTCCTGGACCGGGGGGAGATCGAGCCATCGCTCATCACCAAGGACAAGGCCCTGGCCGAGCGCATACGCGCGCACCCCGGGCTTCAATGGAAAGCCCTCAACGTGAAGCAGTTCAAGGGCAAGAGGCTGTCCGGGCCTCCAGGGGAAGAAAGATAGTCTCAGGCCGATGCGTCGGCGTCGCGGCCCCCGGCCCGGACAAGCCGGATCTCCACCTTCCGGTTGACCGCGCTCGCGAGCTTGACCATCATGCCCAAGGTGATGTTCTGCTTTCCGTTCTCGATCTTCGAGATGTCGCCCTGGTCCACCCGCGCCTTCTTGGCCAGCTGTTTCTGGGTCAGCCGCATCTTCTCCCTCGTCTTGGCCAGCTGCACGGCGAACTCGACTTCGGGGCCGAGCGCATCGTAAGCGCGCTTGAACCCGGGATCGCGCATCTCATCCTTGAGCCAGTCCTTGAAACGCGCTCCCCGTGGTCGCCTCTTTGCCATATCCACCCCTGTCACCGTCCTGCATTTCTGCTCGGTGTCTCTCACTATAGGTCCATGGCGCATTATTATTCTGCCAATGACGAAGTCTTCTGGTATTAGTTTATGGGATAATTCCCATTTCAGCAACGCCTTTTTGCGGAATATTTCCCAATATGGGGAGACCGGCCACTGCCGGCATTGCAGGTAAAAAGGCGGGCAGGGGGGCAGTCCGACGTGGCCGGCTAAAGAGCGGGAGGCCAAGGGGGTTGCAGGGTCTTGACAAGATGTAATATATAGCATATGCTATATATAGCATACCCATGTGGAGCAAGAAGTGGCGTCTTGGACCGTAGAATTCTTTTCGACAGAGGGTGGGAGATTCCCGGCCAAAGAGTCCTTGGACGCCTTGGCCAAGCCGCACCGGGAAGAGATTCTCAGGGATCTCAATGTCCTTCAGCTTTTCGGGAATCTGGCGCGGCGGCCGCTGTCGGCGCCGCTGCGGGACAAGATCTTTGAGCTTCGGAGCACAAAGGATGAGATCCAGTACCGGACGCTCTATTTCTTCTGGAAAGGCCGGATGATTATCGTGTCGCATATTATCGTGAAGAAGACTCAGCGAGTCCCGAACGAGGAAATCGCTAAAGCGATCAAGAACCTGGCCAGCTGGATCGGCCGGTTCGGGGGACCACGAAATGGAGAAGAAGAGAGGAAGAGGCGCAAGAAATAGGCTGACGCTTGGCGATGTCATCGCCGCGGAGGCAAAGAAGGATAAGAGCTTCCTGGCCCGGCATCGGGTCGCCGTGTTGCGCAAGCTGGTCGCTCTGAGCCTGCGGTGGGCGGCCGAGGAGGCGGGCCTCACGCAGCCGGGGATCGCGAAACGCGCGGACCTGTCGCAGGGGGAAGTCTCGCGCGTCATGAACGGGAAGAGGAACATGACAGCGGACAAGATAGACCGCCTGGCCCGCGCGGTGGGAAAGCGCGCGGTCGTCCTCTTTGTCGATGAAAGCGACGTCCCGCGGCTGCTGGAGACCTACAACCGCCCTAGGAGCGGAAGAAGCGGCCTCCACCATCCTGCCTGAGCCCCACGACGGCTCGGCCTTTCAGCCTGGGAAGCCGGCCGTCCTTTCCGCCTGGCTCACGCCATGAGCTGGAACCCCTGTCCCGGATGTCCCGCCGGATGGACGCCTCCATCCCGCAGCGCGAACCCGCGCGCCGCCGCACGCACTGACTGACCCGACCTTAGGGTAGTTGCTTCCGGCTATCTGAAACGGTGACGCCGCTGGCTCTCTTGCGGCAGGGCATTCGCCTTCTTGGGGCGCCCGGGGATTCGGCGGGGCTTAAGGCCCGCCAGTCCTTCCTTCGCGAAGCGGGAGCGCCAGAGTTTGACCGTGTTCCGGCTCACACTAAGGTCCTGGGCGATCTGGAGATTGGCGTGGCCGGCCGCCGCCCGGAGCACGATCTCGGCCCGGAGGCCCCGCCGCTCCGGGTACTCCTTGCGCCAGAGGCGCAGGATTCTTTCGGTCTCCGGGTCCAACCTGACGGTCACAGATGGCTGCATCGGCATGCGGATTCAAGCCTAGCAAATCCTTCAGCGGCAGTGGTCAGTTCTTTTTGGCATCCTCCCCGACGCGGCAACGAAAGACCCCGTCTCGCCGGAATAGGAAATGCCGGGGCACTCTGAGCTGGTGGTCAGTTCTTTCTTGGGGCACGTCGGGAGCGTAGGGAACAGGCCTGCTCGATTGTATTACTGGAGGGGACCGGCGCGAAATTCTTGGGGGGAGAACGTAACGAAATGGCCTGCTCAAACGCATGATAGAGTAGCGGGGCCTGGGTCTCGCGGAGCTACAGGCGACGTGGAGGGAACGTGCGCATGGGCGGAAGACGAGTGGTCAGTTCTTTTCAAGATCCTCGCCGATGCGGCAACGAAACACCCTGTCCCATTGGAATAGGAAATGAGGGGGTGCAATCTGAGAGAGTGGTCAGTTCTTTTCTCTGGAACGTCGGGAGCGTAGGAAAATGGCCTGCTCAAACGCATGATAGAGTAGAGGGGCTTGGGTCTTCCGGGGTGGAGACCGGCGCGGAGGGAACGCGGGGGCGCGGGTGATTCGGCGATGACGAACGGAGGCGGGAGCACATGGAAGGTGAGCGGTCGAGAGGGATTCTGCGGCGGGATTTGCGGACGAAACGCGGACTACCGGCCGTCGGACAAGTCTTCCGGCACGTCCGAGGGGCCTGGCGATGAGTGGTGTATATATATCCGTTTGGAACGGCTGCCGATTTCGCCCACCTCTCCAGTGGCTTGCGCCACTTTCGCCTCCCGACCCCGCCCCCTCTACGACCAACTGAGAGGGGACGGGGTCGGGAGGACGGTGGGCGAAATCGGGGGAAATGAGGGGGTGGTATTGAATTTTTCAATTTTGGGAAACGGCAACTCTTTGCGGCGGATCGCGGCAACGGAACGGCGAAAAAGTGGTACCGAATTGGCCGGCTCACCGGATTAGTAAGTGAGGGGGTATGAGCTGGCGGGAAACTCGGGAGGCAGGGACCGGGCCGGAGGCGCCCGGTATCCGCAGCAGACTTGGAGGTGACCTTGTTGAGATCGCGACACATAAGACTGGCTCCGCGGGACTACCAGGTGCTGGCCGGGCTCGAGAAATGGGGCGTGCTCGGGCTGGGCCAGATCATCGGGCTCGGCTTCTCCGTATGGGTGGACGAGGCCCGCAAGGCCCGGCTCTTCTTCAACGAACCGGACCGGAGGCTCTACGGACAGGTGGGCTACAAGAGGCTGCGTGACCTTGAGCGGGCGAGCTTGGTGCGGGCTCACTACAGCCTGAACTTCCCCAAGGTATTCACTCTGGCGGAGCGAGGCCACCAGCGGCTCAAAGAGGCCGGGCATGCCCGGCTCCCGGGCTTCCGGCGCAGCATTTCCCCGGAGCTGGTGCGCCATGAGATCCTGCTCTCCGGGGTGGGGCTCATGATGCAGAAGAGCTTCGGCCTGCCTGTCCAGAGCGAGAACGAGCGGCTCCGCCGCAACTCCTGGAAGGGCCGCTCTCCCGACCCGACCAAGTACGTTTGTCCGGACCTGGTTGTCTGGATCGGCGACCGGTTGGTGGCGCTGGAGGTGGAACTCTCCCAGAAATCCGAGCGGCGCTACGAGCTGATCTGGGACAGGATGGCCAGCCGACCTCGCGACCGAGTGGCCCTCTACCTCACAGCATGGCCCGGGGGCGTGCGTTTCATCCTCCGGCTGGCCGAACAGTGGCGAAGGCATTGGATCTACGCCTGCGATCTGGGCCGGTTCCGAGAGTCTCTCGGAATGCATGACTTCGAGAACTGCAGGCAAGCCAGAATCCGGCTGGACATGCTGGAGCAGACCCTGCCCAAGCCCCGGAAGCCGGAGCCTCCTCCGTTTGACTGGTCGGATGTGCATACTGTGGTCGGAGATGACGGCCGCGTGGTCCACAGAATCTACGACGAAGCGACAAACCAGTGGAAGGAGGTGCAGCCTTGACCGAGCACATTGGTCTGACGGGTCCGGATGGCTTGACCCCCGAGCAGAGGGGGGAGCGGCTCGTGGATTTCCTGGCCCTGGGGCAGGCCGGGTTTGTGCCGCCCCCGTGCGCCTCCCCCAAGGCAAGCACGGGGGCGGAACGGGATTGGCCCAAGTCCGGGTATCTGACCGAGGGCGAGCTCGCGGAGTACGTCAAGATCTCGCCGGCCAGCATCAGGAGGCTGGTGCGGCGGGAAGCCATCCCCTACATCGTGGTGCCCTTGGGCGACGGCCGGAGGCGGACCATCCGGTTCAAGGTGTCGGCCATCGACAAGTGGATGGACAAACTCGAGCGCCGGCCATTGAGGCGGCCGGGGCGAAAACGTATAATCTGAGCCATGGGTCTGTTCAAGCGCCCGAACTCTCCGTACTGGTACTACTCGCTGCAGATAGACGGCAAGCGGGTCTTCAAGTCCACCCGCGAGTCCGACCGCAAGCGGGCCAAGTTGGTCCACTTGAACAGCCTGCGCGAGTTCCGGGACAGACAGGCCTATGGGGCTCCGTCCAAGATCACCTTGGGCAAGATGGTCGACATCTACATGCGGGACCACTCATCCCGCTTGACCCCGAGGACCCACAAGACGAACCTCAGCCTCAAGACCCGGATACTCCTTTCCTTCAACCCGGGGATGAAGCTGGCGGCCCTCACGGCCCACGACATCGAGCGCTACGCGGCCCAGCGGACCGGCAGGGTCAAGCCGGCCACCATCAACCGGGAACTGACCTTCCTGCAGGGGCTCTACACCAAGGCCATCCGCTGGGGCTACGTGAAGACGAGCCCCCTGGCCACGGTCAAGAAGTTCAAGGAGGAGCGCAAGCCCGAGCGCTTCCTGACAGCCAAGCAGAAGGCCCGGCTGCTCAAGGCCTGCCCGGAGAGCATCCGGCCCGTGGTGTGGTTCGCCCTTAAGACAGGCATGCGCATGTCGGAGATCACCAATCTGGAATGGAAGAACGTCAATCTGGACACCCGCCGCGTCTTCGTGGTCAACACGAAGGCCCATAAGACTCGGGTGATCCCGTTCTCCGAGGATTCCCGGGAGGCGCTCAAGCGCCTGCCCAAGCGGAACAAGTACGTTTTCACGCAGGAGGACGGGGGCCTCTGGATCCAGCAGAGCCTATGGAAGAAGTTCGTGGTGGCCCGCGCGGAGGCGGGGCTTCCCGCGGACTTTACGTTCCACGACCTGAGGCATTCCTTCGCCCGGGACCTCCTGGACCGGGGGGTGGACGTGTACACGGTGTCCCGGCTTTTGGGGCACGGCTCGCTGCGGGTCACCGAAAGGTACCTGTCCCACGACATGCCGGGGGCCGAGGCCGCGATCCGGGCCCTCGACCAAAGTGTTGTAAAAAGTGTTGTAACTGATTTTGCCGGTGTCGTGAAATAGACGTTTTGTCGTCGAAAGGTGAGGTGCCCGAGAGGCTGAAGGGGGCGGTTTGCTAAACCGTTAAACGGGTTAATCCCCGTTTCCAGGGTTCGAATCCCTGCCTCACCGGACCTTCTATAGTTCGGAAAAACCGGGACAATTCGGCTTCGGCCGGGTTGCCCGGTTTTGTCGTTGGTTGCCGTTCGTTGCCGGATATTGTCCAAAAGCGGCCACTCCCTCCTGATCGGAAAATCGCGCTAGAGATTCTCGCCTCCGGCCCCGACTTCCCCGCTTCGCGCTTTCTCATTATTTTCCATTTCGCGCCTCGGTTCGGGCGCCACGAATGCGCTGCGACAACGAATCGGCTGCGGGAAGGAGAAGGGAGTGTCGTCGAGAAGCAAACTGGTCGCTCACTTGGCGAAGACGATGAACGGGCGCGCCCCGAGCGCAGCGCGGGCATTCAATGGCAACCTGCAGGACGCCCGCGAGTTCGTACGGCAGGGGCTCTACCGGGCGGTCTTGAACTGGCAGCGGTTCGACAAGGGCCGCAGGGCGGAGCCGTGGTTCATTGCCATCCTGCGCAACGCCGCGCGCGACTGGCGCAAACGCGCGCATCGGCGGCTCACCGTCCCGCTCGACGATCCAGCTCCCGACAGCACCCCCATGATCGACCTCATCGCCGACGATTGCAGGACCCCCTTGCAGGAGCTCGAACGCTCGGAGACCCGGCGTCTTGTGAGGGATGCCCTTGGCGAGCTTCGCCGCGACCACCGTAGGGTTCTCAAGCTCTGCGGCCTAGACGGCCTGAGCTATCGGCAGGCGGCCAAGCGCCTGCGGGTGCCGGTCGGCACGATCCGGTCGCGCCTCTTCCGGGCGCGAGCCGCCTTCCGACTCGAGTGGACCGCCGCCCAAGGCCCGGCGGACGCATCGAAATGATCCGATTATTCTAGGCTGTCCAGGAGGCGTGAGAAATCCGCTTCACCATCGAGAAAGTCCAGCCTGACGAAAGGCTCTCCGCACGGACCGATAGACTTCCGCGAACTCCGGCAGGCTCGACATCTGCGCCGAGAGCCGGGTTTCCCAGAGCTTCTTGAAGCGCGGCTCTTTGGCCTGCAGCTCGCCGCGCACATCGTCGAGCTTCTTGCCGCGGAATGTCAGCTTCTCTTCGATGGATCCCTTCAAGGCCGCCAGGTCGACGTGACCTCCCTCGGTCAAGTACCACACGTCGTAAAGATCGCGCGGCTCGTTTCGGGCCAGATCCGTCACTGCCACGGCCTTCTCGACGGCGATTTCATCCAGGGAATAGGCGCGGAGCCGAGCGCCGTCGGGCAGATCGGCATACTCGCCGTATCCTCGGAGGACCGGACGATGTCCGATGGGAAAGACGAGCTTCTCCCTGATCGTGATATCGACCTTGACCTCCCTGCCGGCCGCGGGCAGGGGCCCCTCATAGCCGAGGTAGAACGTATGGCTGTTGGAGTGGCCATGGCGGTCCTCGCGGGCGAAGCGGAAAACGATCCCGGAGTCCGCGCGGACCCGGGCGAAGACGGGGTCGAGCTCCCGCCGGATCGTCTCGAAGTCCGCTTCCCGGGTCAGGGTGAAGTCCAGGTCCTCCGAGAAGCGGTAGTCTCCGAAGTAGCAGCGCTTGATCGCCGTTCCGCCTTTGAAGGCGAGGCGCCGGCCCAGGCTTTCCTGCGAGAGCGCGACCAGGAACCACGCCAGGCAATAGTCGCGTTCGAGGATGGCTTCTGGAATACGCCGCCCCCCGGACTTGGCCAGGCGATTGGAGAGCAGGGAAAGATTGCGCTGCGGGATCATGTCTAGGTCTGCAGGACGGCGCGGATCTCCTCGGCGGAAACGTTGAGCCGGAGCCGCCACTTGGCGAGAAACCTGCCTTCAGGCGGGAGCGTGGGGTCAAGCGGAACATAGGCGCGCCCGAGGCGATCCCTCAAGGGACCGACGTCGTTCGGGGTCCCGATTCCGAAAACCTCCAAAAGATGCCCCAGCCGCCCCATGACGGCGCGGACGTTCAATCGCAGAGCGTACCCCACCAGCTTCCGGACATCCATGTCGGCTCGCCGCATCCAGAGGCCCTTGGCCGTCTCGGTGACGCCTCCGCAATACTCAGGGGCCTTGAGGCCGTCGAGAACGGTGCGCTCAAGATCGCCCACCAAGACCTTCTCCTGTTTGTCCGCCCACTGTTCCGAAAACCCGAAAAAGCGGGCCCGCGGGCAACGAACAAAGCGGAACTCCGTGCCGAAGATGCTCCGCTTGCGCACGGCCTTCGGCGAACTGACATACACGACGAGTTGCGGCTGGGTCGTCATGCGGTGGATGTCCATGGCGGAAGCATGGGAGACATAGTAATCCCGCCCTCGCATCAACTCCCTGGCCACCACGTAGGGGTTCCCGAGGTACTCCTTTTCCCGACCCAACTCGAAAGGAACCAGGTTGAACAACCCCGCGCGCAGCCTCGCCGCCACCCCTCGGCTGACAAGAGCGCGGACAAAGCTGCGGGCAGAGGCGGCCTTCAGGCCCGTGATCTCCATGACCTCCGGCAGCGTGAATATTAGGCGGCGACGCTCTTGGAGGGTCGTTACGAAGTGCGCTGCCTGAGGTCCGAGTGTCTTAAAATGATGCTTTGGGCGCATATTGTGCTCCCCCAATACACATTATGCACCCAAAATATCACTATGTCAAGTCCCAGCCTAACTTGTCGCAGAAGACTCTCGCGGCTTCTCACTGGCTACGAGAGGCCACGTTGCGCCAGGACCTGCATGCCCGCCCGCTCCGGCTGCTCCACCTCTTCAGGGTCGGCGATTTCTGGGGGCGAGAGGGGCCGGTGGGCCCCAGCCTAGCCCCTCCGCGAATCTGACGTGACTTCGCGTGATTGCCGGGTCCGACTTTCTCCGACGGAGCCTGCACGCCATACGTGATTTCGCGTGATCTCACGTGATTTTACGTGACGGCCATACTCGGCTTCCGGTTCTCGCGGCTGCTGGAACGGCTCAAGCCCCATCCCAAGACGGGCCTGTACTTCGCCCGGACGGACGGCTCCCCTTACCTGCTCCCCGTTTCGAGGGTTCGAATCCCTCCCTCACCGGACCTTCTTTCCTTCGAGAAAACCGGACGATCCGGCTTAGGCCAGGATGTCCGGTTTTTCCATATCTTGCCCGGAATCACACGTTCTCCTATACTCTGGCGATGACGGCTAGAAAGACAGCTGAGAAGCGCTCCGCTCGGCACCGCGTCCGGCGCGCGCTCTACGTGTGGCCGCCGGCCGCGCTTCTTTGCGGACTGGCGATCATCTTTATCGGCGGCTCGCTGCGGGCGGGCTGGAACATGGACCGGTCCGTCGTCTTCTACGAGAACATCCTGCGGGTGCTATTGTGGCTGAACGTCGCGCTCTGCTGCCTTATGCTCTTCGGGCCTCTGCGCACAAAGGCCTCGGAGTACCTCGAGCGGCTGGGATCCTTCGGCGCGTGGAGGCACGCGGGCTGGGTCGTCGCCGCCTATCTCGGGATCTTCGGCATCCTCGGCTTCGTCAAGTACGTCCAATACCGGGGCTTCCAGCTTCCGCTGGACTCGTCGGTCACCGGCAACGTGGCCTACAACTTCCTCCACCATCTGACGCTCGAAAACACCGTCACAGGAGCTAAGAGCTATTTCGCGATCCATTTCACGCCGCTCTTCACGCTGATCGCCCCGCTGCTCTTGTTGTCGAACACCCTTCTGCCCTTCCTGTTCCTGCAGACGGCCCTGGTCGCGTCCATGCCCGTGGCGGTCTATGTCCTTGCCTACCGGACCACGAGGTCCTCGTTCGCGGGTTTCATCGGCTTCTGGCTGGTGCTCACGAGCCGCTTCCTGCTCGAGAACAACAGCGCCAGCATCCAGCCTCTCAACTATCTGGCCCCCTTCTTCCTCTGGGCCATGGTGTTCGTCGAGGCCCGCATGTGGGTCGCGGCCGCTATCCTCCTCTTGCTGATGCTCTCCACAAACGAGCAGGCGCCGTTGACCCTCTTCGGACTGGGCCTGTATCTGGCCCTGCGTGGGGGCGCGCGCGACAAGCGCGCCTGGCTCCTGGGCGCGGCCGTGAGTCTCGGAGCCGCGCTTCTCTTCCTCTGGGAGATGAAGGTACGGTTCTCCGTGCCGGGCGCGGCGCACTTCAGGGACTGGAGCATGTTCAGCCACCTCGGCGAGACGCCGAGAGCCGTCCTGATGTCCGCCGTTACGGACCCGCTGGGATTTATGGGCCGCATCATGCTGCCTATCGGAAACCTCGCGCCGACCGGAAAGCTCATCCTCGGCGCGGGCCTGTTCCCCCTGCTGGCTCCGGCGCATCTGGCGGTGTGGGCCGCGGCCTACCCGCCGCACTTGTTGGCGGCTCCGAACGACTTCTACCACACTCTCATCCTGCACTATTCTTCCTTCTGCATCGGGCCGTTGTGGTGGGCCGGCGCGGCGGGTCTGGCGTGGGCCTACCACCGGCTCTCGAAGCGGCAATGGGCGCCTTGGCTCCTGGTGTGGGCCTTCCTCATCGGCGGCGCCAATCTTTACCACACGACCCCGACACTCATGAAGGGCTGGTATCCGGGCATGTCCCAGGAGGGCCCCGAGTTCGCCTCCATGGTCCCGCAAGACGCTCCCTTGTGGGCCAGCGAATACCTGTCTCCCTGGGTCAGCTGCAGGAGCTTCCTGAAGGTGCTGCCGTACCGGGAGGACAGGAACTTCACGCACAACCTCTTCATGCCGGACTATGTGCTCTTCACCAGGCACTGGGCCTTGAACAGCTTCCGTCCGTTCCGGAGAGGAGTGGCGGCCATGCTGATCGAAGAAGGGTACGGGAAAGTCAAGGAGGGGGAATACATGGCCCTCATGAAGCATCCCCGGGCGCCGCTCTCCGGAAGCGACGGCAGGCCTCCCGTCATGACGCTGCCCGCCCCCCGGGAAGGGCTCGATTTCAAGTTCCGGGAAGCGTCGTAGTCCGAGCGGGCGCATGACCGCCCGAAGCTTCCGGCATTTGGTAGACTGTATGTCAGCGGGCCGCCGGAGCGCGGCCGCTCAAACGTCCACTATCGTCGGAGGACTGCTTCGCCCTGGCCCATCTTGCGCCGACCATAGCAAGCGATTAGGAAGGAGGTCCGAACGATGATCAAAGCATGGAAGGGATTCGTATTGTCGGTGGCCGCGTGTGTTATGCTGTCCGCGGCAGCCTGCCCTCCGGCGCAGGCTCAAGCGTCCGCGATCGGCCACCTCAAGAGCGTGGTCGAGGGCCTCGGCCTGCCCCATGGGATCGAGACCAGCCTCTTGGCCAAACTGGAGAGCGCCCAGACGTCGCTGGACAGAGGCCGCGACAACGCCGCCGCCAACCAGCTCGACGCCTTCATCAACCAGGTCGACGCCCAGAGCGGCAAGAAGATCATCGCCGAAGACGCGGGCGGCTTGGTCGAGACCGCCGGGGAGATGATCGACGACATCAACGGCCTCTATCCTCCGCCGTCCGTATCCTCCATCGATCCCGAGAGCGTGGAGCCGGGCTACGCCCCCTTCACCGCCGTCATCATGGGGACCTACTTCGCCTCCTATGACCAGGCGAGGATAGGGGATGTCGAGCTGACGGACGAGAACGTCATCAGCCCGACCGAGATGACCGCCACCGTCCCCGCGGGGATGGAGGTGGGCGCCTATGACGTCACCGTCTACAACTACTGGGAGAGCGGGACCGGCCCCGGCCTCTTCACGGTGGAGGAGAAGTATCAATGGCCGGGCGTCTGCGGCATGGACAATGTCATCGACGCCGACGGCAACGAATACGGCACGATCCGGATCGGATCCCAGTGCTGGATGAACGAGAACCTGAACGTGGGGACCATGCTGTGCGCGGACAGGCCGGACGCGGCGAATTGCGATACCCTCCAAAGGAACAACGGCATACTGGAGAAGTACTGCCATAGGAACATCGCGGCCAATTGCGACGCCGAGGGCGGCCAATACCAGTGGAACGAGGCGATGGAGTACGTCACGGACGAAGGCGCGCGAGGCATCTGCCCGCCCGGCTGGCACATCCCCACGGACGCGGAGCTGACGCTCCTGGAGAACTCCGTCGACCGTCCCGCGGGAACGGCCCTCAAAGCGGGCGGAAGCTCGGGGTTCGAGTGGCTCCTGGCCGGCAACGTGAACAAGCAGGGGTACTTCACCAATCGAGGCGATTACGGGTACCTCGCGTCAAGCACCGAAGGCTGGCAAGTGCGCAGCGTTTGGGTCCACATCGTGGGCTGGGACACGTCCGGCATCATCCGCTCCCGCCACCACCAGGCCGACGGCATGTCCATCCGCTGCCTATTGGACTGAGCCTCGACGGGTCGACGATCGCGCAGCCGGGCCCGACCTCGGTCGGGCCCGGCTCTTGCGGTCTCTAGCCGGCCGGCGAGCGCGCGCGGACGCCTTCGCCGACCCGTCCGAGTTTTGGTATCCTGCCCATGGATCGGGCCAAGGAGGACATCATGAAAGACAAGCGCAACGAGATGCTGGCGAGGCTCCTGGTGGACTACTCGACGGAGCTCAAGAAGGGCGACGTGCTCTACCTGGAGATGAAGGGCGCGCAGACCCTGGAGCTGGGCAAGCAGATCATGCGCCTCGCCACCGAGAAGGGGGCCACGCCCTTCTGGTACTACAACGACGATTCCCTCCTGCGCCAGCACCTGCGCTCCGCCTCCGACGCGCAGCTCAAGACCCTGGCCAGGCTCCATCTCGGCCTCATGAGGCAGGCCGACGCCTACATCGGCATCCGCGGCAACGACAACCCCTTCGACCTTTCGGACATGCCGCCCGAGCGGATGAAAAGCTTCGAACGGCTCTTCTTCATGCCGGTCCACCTTGAGCAGCGCATCAAGCGGACCCGCTGGGTCGTGCTCCGCTATCCGAACAACGCCATGGCCCAGCTGGCCCGGATGTCCCAGGAGTCGTTCGAGGATTTCTACTTCGACGTCTGCCTGGCCGACTACGCGAAGATGTCCAAGGCCCTCGACAAGGTCGCCGCCCTCATGCGCCGGACCGACAAGGTCAGCATCAAGGCCCCCGGCACCGACCTTAGCTTCTCCATCAAGGGCATCCCCTGCGTCAAGTGCGACGGCCGGCGCAACATCCCCGACGGAGAGATCTACACCGCGCCCGTGCGCGGCTCGGTCAACGGCGCCATCCGGTTCAATACGCCGACGCTGCGCGACGGCGTGGCCTACGGCGACATCACGCTGAGCTTCCGCAGGGGGAAGATCGTCAAGGCCGAGGCCGGCGCCCAGACCGAGAGGCTCAACAGGGTCCTCGACGTGGACGACGGCGCCCGCCACGTGGGCGAGTTCTCGCTGGGGGTCAACCCCTTCATCCTCAAGCCGGTGATGAACTCCCTCTTCGACGAGAAGATCGCCGGCTCGTTCCACTTCACGCCCGGCGCGTGTTACGACGAGGCCTACAACGGCAACCGCTCGGCCCTCCACTGGGACATGGTCCAGATCCAGAGGCCCGAGCACGGCGGGGGGGAGATCCGGTTCGACGGGAAGCTGGTGCGCAAGGACGGCGTCTTCACCGACCCCGCCATAGAGCGGATGCTCACCCGGAAGGCATTGAGCCCCAAGGCCCGCTGAGCCCGGGTCCTCCGTCCGGGTCGGGCGGGGCTTAGAGCGGTCTTGGTAGTCGCTCTTGGGTCACTCGATCTCTTCGATCACGTTGTTCGCGAACTCGATGAGCATCCGCGCGTCTTCCGCGGAGATTTTCTTCCCCTTCTGCGCTTCCACGCTGTTGATGAAGGCCTTGAGCTTGTTGACGGCGGCCCCGGCATTCCCTTGTTGTTGGCTCGAAAACGCATTATCGAGCTTAGATGTAAGAGCGTTGTCCGTCCCCTCCGGCAGGCTCAACGTTTCGACCACGCCGGGAGCGTCCACCAAGCGGTCGATGCAGCCGTCCGCGTTCGCGTCGCGCTCCTC
>JBDREN010000150.1:0-14949 GCA_043819795.1 Elusimicrobiota bacterium | reverse complement strand
AGCAGTCCCCCGTGGGGGGACTGCTGACATCCCCACGGGGAGGGATGCGGAAGTGGAGGGGGCAGATGTCGTGTCGTGCGTCAGAGAGGACCCTGAAGGGTAGCCCCCCTACTGGAGCAGTCCCCCGTGGGGGGACTGCTGACATCCCTACGCGTCTTTCTCGGCCGGGATGAAGCCCACGGCCTTGGTCACCGGCTGGACAAAAGCGAAGCCCTCGCCGGGCAGGCTGAGGTTGGCGGCTTCCACGATGGCCTTGAGGACCTTGTCGGTCTCCTCCTTCTTCGTGACCACCAAGAAGACCTCCTTCTCGGACTCAATGAGCGTGCCGGCGTAGCCGAGGTTCTCCTTCACTCCGGAGCCGCGACCGGCGAAGTAGGTGACGCCCGGGGCGGAGGCCTTAAGGGCCGCCTCGAGGGTCGCTTCCGCGTTGGCGCGGCGAACGACCGCGGTGATGAGGTCCATCTCGTCGTTGTCAGCCATTATTCGCCTCCAAAATATGCGGGACGATTATACATAAGTTGCCCCCCGTTCACCCTAAAGGGCCGTCCCTCCCGGGATGGAAGGGACGGCGGCTATGCGGGGGGAGGCTTCCGTGGGCCTCAATAAACGATGCCTTTGCGGGAGGCCTGCTTCTTGAGCGACTCGACGAGCTGGACGTCGAATGAATCCGTGCCCTTGCCGCCGGAATGCTCTTTCATGTAGCGGGCCCGCTTCTTGTTGATCTCGCGGATCTCCCCGCGCAGCTGCGTCCGCTTCTTCGAGACCTCTGCGAGCTTCTTCCGCCTGTCTTCCGGGCTTAGCTCCCTGAAGGCGTCCGGCAGCTCCTTGTCGGAGACCCGCGCGAGGTCCACCCGGCCTTCCTCGACCGCCTCGACCAAGTCCATCTCGCCGCCGAAGCCCGCGCCGGACTTGAAAGCGGCCCGCTCGGCCGCGGCGAAGGCGGGCGCCGCCGCGGCCACCCGCCTTGAAAGCGCTTTGGTCTCCATGGCCTCGTCGCGCTTCTCACCATAGCCGAGCATGGTCCCTTCCAGTTTCGTGCTGAGCGCCGCGATCCGGTCGTCGAAGGGCGTGGAGACGGTCACCACGCCGCCGTCGTGGGCGATGGGCAGGTACTTCCCTTCCGCGAGGCGGGCGATCCGGCGCCACTGGGCGGTCGTGTCCGGCTGGCCGCCGCACTGGATTGTGTTGACCACCACCCCTTTGCGCACGAGGCGCTCGGTGAGCTCCTCGAGCTTCGGCGTGTCGCCGTAGTCGAGATGGGCGGGCGCGTCGCCCACCAGGTACAGGACCTTGAAGGTCCGCGCGTCGTCGTCCCAGGAGACTCGCTCGGCCGCGTCCTCGAGGGCCTTGAGCACGTGCTCGGGGCCGTCGCCGCCTCCGTTCGCCTTGAGGGAGAGGAGCTCCTCGTATATTTTGTCCAGGTTGGCGGAGAGGTCGAATACCTTGGTGAGGTATTCATCGCCGCGGTCCCGGTAGGCGATGAGCCCCATCTTGATCTTCGGGACGGGCTTGCCCTTGGCGATCTCGTTGGCGATGCTCCAGACCTTCTGCTTGGCCGCCTCGATGAGCCCGCTCATGCTGCCGGTCGTGTCGATTGCGAAGACGACCTCCACCGACGACCCGCGCGGCTTGGCGCCCGCGTCCTCGGCGGCCGCCGCCGCGGCCGCCCCCGTGGCGGCAAGCGCGAGCCCGAGCATCCCGGCCAATCCCCGCTTCGTCCCGTCCCCGTTTCCTCTCGTCCTCATGGCGCCCCCTTTGCTCCTTTCAAGTTCCATGAGGGTGGGACACCGGCCCCGGAGAAAAGTTCCCGAAAACAAGCGCCCCGGCCTTTCGGCCGGGGCGTGACGGTCCACCAGAGACCCAACCGTCATTGCACGATCTTGTACGCGGTGCCGCGGTAGAGCACGCTCACCCGCGGCCCCAAAGCCAGGTATTTGGCCAGGCCCGGCTCCGAGCCCAACAGCTCGAAGTATTCCTCGCTCATGTAGCGCACGGCGCGCGTCTTCTCGCCGGAGGCTTCGTCGTCCTCGTCGAGCGCCCCGTCCGTCCATACCCCGCCGCGGAGGTAGAACGTCTTGCCTCCGGCGGAGCGGGTCCGCACGGCGCTCATACCCTTGTCCTTAAGCTCCTTGCGGGCCTCTTCCTCGGCCGCGCCCATCATGAGCGCCATGGCCGGGGCGGCGGGGGCCGCCTCGCCGACGACGGACGCCGCGCCGGAGAGCCCCATCGCCAGCGATTTGGCCGACAGCATCGAGGAGGCCATCCGGGCCCGCATGAACTGAAACCGCCCCCCCTGGAACCCGCTCGAGGCCGCGTCCGCCCGCATCCCGCGGACCGCGCGCATGGCCTCGTCGTGAGCCGTGGCGAGGCGCGTCCCCTCCTCGGTGATGAGATACGAGGTGTAGGGCGTCACGATGCCGTAGCGTTTGGCCAAGCTGACGATGCCCTTGACGACCTCCGGATCCGCCTTTCCCGAGAGCCGTATGGCGTCGAGCTCCTGGGTCACCTTGAGGTTCGCCCACAGGCGGGGCAGGAAGCCGTTGGTGTCCGACTCTTTAGGGAACGAGACCGGGTACTCGTGGCGCACGTCCTTGCCCGCGGCCTTGCCGCTGACGACCAGCGTCCCCTTCCCGTGCTCCCGGTAGCGGCCCATGAGCGTGAGCTCGGCCCCGTAGAAGATGTCCGTGACCGGTCCCGGGTAGATGTCGAAGCCTTCCACGCCCTTCCACTCGAGGCGGACGTCCGTCAGCGCGGGCTTCGCCACCTTCTGGTAGAGTCCCGAGACCTTGTTCTCGATGCTCTCCCCGGGCTGGACATAGTCCCTGGCCCCGCGGTTCATCTCCGCCATCTTGTCGAGGAGCAGCGTGTTCACGTCGTGCCCTACCCCGAAGGTGAACACGCGCGCGCGCCGGGAACGGTTGCTGTCCGAAGCCCGCCGAAGGAGGGCGTCCACGTCGCTGTCGCCCACGGTCGGGAGCCCGTCGGTCAAAAAGAACACGATGGAGACCCGGTCCGAGCCCTCCGGCAGGAGCGCGAGGCCCTCCTCCAGAGCGGCCCCGATGTTCGTCCCTCCGGCCGCCTCCATGCGCTCCACGTAGCGCAGGGCGCGGGCCTTGTTCCCCTCGGTGGCGGGGACGAGGCGCCGGTCGAACAGGTTTACCCCGGTGGCGAAGTCCGCGATGCCGAACCGGTCCCGCGCGCCGAGCTTGCTGACGCAGTAGGAGAGCGCGTCCCGGGCCTGTTTCATCTTGCCGCCCTCCTCCATGCTCCCCGAGCGGTCCACGATGAAGAGGATGTCCTTGGGAAGGACGTCTCCCGCCGCGGGCTTCCTTTTCGGGGTCAGAGAAAGCAGGAAGGTGCCGTCCTCGCCCGCTTCTTTAAAGGTGAGGAGCCCGGCCGCGAGGGGGTCTCTCTGGAGGGAGTAGAACAGGCGCAGGTCGCTGGAGGCGGCCGCGTCGGCTTCGTATACGATCTCGGCGTTTCTCTCGCCGTCCCGGCTTATCTTCACGCCGGGGAGGGGGGAGTAAAGGGTCCGGATCGGGTCCTCGGCGCCCAGCGTCAGGCTGACCGAGGCCCCCTTGGTCGTGCTGCCCGTCATGGTGGCCGAGCGCAGCGGGACCGTGAGGGCGTAGAGCTCCCCGCTCTTCTTGAGGACCTGGCTCACGTCCATGCGCACGACTATGTCGGAGCGGGGCTCGATCGGGAAGACCCGAGCCCGGATCATGCGCTCTCCCACGAGCTCCAAGAGCCCCGGGTCGCGCATCTGCCTGACGATGTTCTGGTAGATCGTGGCCGCCTGCTCCGCCCCCAGGAGCTCCCCTTTCATGGTCTTCCCGCCGGCCGTCATCTTGAAGCCGCTCAGGACCGTGTCCGCCGGGATCGGCATCACCAGCACTCCCTCCAGCCTCGATCCGGTGGGATTATGGAAGGTGATCTCGAAGCCGAGCTCGGCCACGCGGCCGGTGACTTTCCCCTCGACCCGGTAGCCCGAGAGCCGGAGCGGCCTCGAGTCCGAGGGAGGGGCCTCCGGCGTCGTGGGGGCCGGTGTCGGCGCGGGTACGGGCCTCGGCGCGGGCATGGGCTCGGGCCTGGGCGGCACGGGCCGTGGGACCGGGCGCGGAGGCGGCGCGGGCACGGGC
Source organism: Elusimicrobiota bacterium (assembly GCA_043819795.1). Classification (GTDB taxonomy): domain Bacteria; phylum Elusimicrobiota; class Elusimicrobia; order UBA1565; family UBA1565; genus JBDREN01. The sequence continues at coordinate 10,810 of JBDREN010000150.1, read as the reverse complement.
CTCGGGATCGGGCCGGGCGGAAGCGGCCGCGGCGGCATCGGCATGATGGGGTGTCCCGGCAGCAGCGCCCGCAGCTGGCCCGGGCTCGCCGTGGGCCAGGCGATCAGCTGCTGCGCCGACGCCGGGAGAGCGCCCAGCCCGACCATGCCCGCCAGCGCTCCCAGCGCCGCCGTCCTGAGTCCGCTCCGCGTCTTCATGAGGCCTCCGTGCGTCATCACATCTTGAGGGGCTGATGGTTGGACACGGGAGGCGGCAAAAGGTTCCCGACCCGTCCGGTCGGAGGTCCGCGGACGCGCGCCGGCCTCCCTATGCGCTATAATAGCCTGTCGCTCCGTCGAGGGACGGAGCCGCTTCCGGACGCCTATGACCGACGGCCCGGCCTGCATACAGCCGATCCCGCGAGGACTAGTCCTCGCGGCCTTCCTGCTTTTCGCGGCCGGCCCCGTCGCCGCGGACGAAGCCCCGTCCGACGCCCCCGAGCCCAGAGCCGCCGCGCTCGGAGGGCCGCTGAGGGAGATCGCCCAAGAGCTCGAGCGGATCAGAGACGAGACGGCTCCCCTTCTGGACCGGCTGGACGCGCTCCGGGAGGAGTACGAGCGCGCGCCCGGCGCTCCGCCGGACAGCGCGCTGCGCAAGGAGCTCTTGGATGAGATCATGCCCCGGTTCACCAGCTACGCCACGACGCTCGACGACTTCAACCGCGTGCGCAGCGAAGCCGAGGCCGCCGAGATCAGATCAGGGGTGCTCCAGTTCATGGCCAAGAAGCGGCTTCCGAGAAACGTGGGAAGGAGGTTCGCCGCCGCGAAGGGCGCCTTGGATATGGAGAGGAGCTTCCGGAAGTTTCGCCACGAAGCTTTCGCGCGGATGATGACGGAGGACGCCGCCTACAAGCGCGCCGTCCAGTCGGCCGAGGCGGCGCGGCTGCGTAGGCTGGCCGTGGAGGAGCGCGCGGCGCGGCTGCGTTTGCTCGCGGTGGGGGGCGTCGCGCTGAGCGTCGTGGTGGTCGCGCCGCTGGGCTACTTGACGTGGCGCCGCCGCGCCCGGACCGCGGAGCTCGTGTACGCCGGGTCCGCCCCGGGAGCGCTGCCCGGACGGGCGGCTCCGGCCCTGCCCGGGCCGGGCCCCGCGCTCACGCCCGGCTCCGTGCTGGGCGAGAATTTCCGCATCGAAAAAGAGCTCGGCCGGGGCGGCATGGGCGTGGTGTACGAGGCCACCGACCTGTCGCTGCGCCGCAAGGTCGCCATCAAGCGGATGCTCGACGAGCTCACCCGCTCCAAGGACGATCTGGAGCAGTTCATGCGGGAGGCCCGCCTGGTCGCGTCGCTCAAGCACGGCAACCTGGTGGAGATCTACTCCATCCTGCGCGAGGCCGGGCAGGTGTTCCTGGTCTTCGAGCACGTGCGGGGCAAGACCCTGGGCGAGCTCCTCGCGGGGGGGCGGCGGGTGTCGCTCCGGTCAACGAAGTCGCTCATCGTGCAGGCCTGCGCGGCGCTCGACTACGCGCACGGGTGCAAGGTCATCCACCGGGACCTCAAGCCCTCGAACATCATGATCACGCCCGAGGGCGTCGTGAAGGTCATGGATTTCGGCGTCGCCCACCGGGCGAAGATGACGGTGGCCAGGATCACCCGCACCCAGGCCTGGGGCACGCCCGCCTACATGGCCCCGGAGCAGGAGCTGGGCGAGGTCTGCCGCGAGTCGGACATCTTCGCTTTGGGCGTGTGCCTCTACGAGATGCTCACCGGCAAGATCCCGTATGGCGGCCCCAACTTCCTGGCCCAGAAGCAGCGGGGGCTCTACGCCCCTCCCACGAAGACCACGCCGGGCCTGCCGAGACAGACCGACGCGGTCGTCCGCCGCGCCCTGCAGGCCGATCCCGGGCAGCGGTTCCACTCGGGCAGGGAGTTCGCCGCGGCGCTCGCCGCGGTCCCCGAGCCGGCGTAGGGATGGAGCTCTCCGGGCTGGCGTTGCCGGCCGCTATCGCCAGCCGTTCTTTTCTCCCTCACGGAAACCGGGCAGGAGGTCCCCGAAGGAAGGAGACGCTTCCCCGAAACGCTCGAAGGCTCCCATGTCCGCCTTGGCCGTGAAGTCCCCGTCGCCGTCGAAGACCCTGGCGTAGCCGTCGAAGTCGAGCTTCTGTATGCCCGGCGCGCCGTTGGTGCCGGCGTCGATGCAGGGAGAGCCCGTGCGCAGGCGGTAGTCGCCCTTGGCGGGGTTCTCGAAGAGCGGGTCCTCGAAGATGTTGGCGCCCAGCTTAGGGAAGGACGAGTCGCGGTCGTCGATGTTGGTCTCGTTGTCCCAGAGGTCGTTGAAGCCTATGATCGGCGAGGAGTCCTCGTTGAGGATGCCGATCGCGTTGCCGGCGATGATGTTGTTGGCGATGGCCGGCGCGGAGCGCGCGTTGGCGATGCCCGCGGCGCTCCCGGTGATGACGTTATTGACGATCTTGGCGGGGGATTGCCAGCCGTAGATGCCCCGGGCCTGGGCGCCGGTGATGATGTTGTCGGCGATCGTGGGGGCGGCGAACAGCATGGCGATCCCGGCCACGCTTCCCTCGATCACGTTGCGGGTGATGACGGGCGAGTGGCCCCACATGTAGACCGCGGTCTCGCCGCCCGTGATGGTGAATCCGGAGATGGCGCCGCCGTTCGCCCCGATGACGGCGCAGGTCCTCTTCCAGTAGTCGCGCAGGGTCCCGTCGCTCCGGATGGTCGTCCGCTGCGCGCCCGACCCTCGCACCGCGACGTCCGGCTTGAGCGTGATGCTCTCCGTGTAGGTGCCCGGCGCCACGAGTACCGTATCGTGCTGCCGGGCCGCGTCGATCGCGGTCTGGATGGTCGCGTAATCGGCCGGGACGTGCAGGGTCTCGGCGAAGGCGCTCGCGGCCGATGTCCACAGCGACGCCAGGAGCACCGCCGCGGCCGTTCGAGCGGTCCGGAGGCTTTTCGTCACGTTTCCCCCCTATTAAATGTATAACCCCGCCGGAGTCGCGGGGCAACGATACTTTGGTCACAACGCCGGGGGGAGGGGACGGCCGCCTCGCCGCCGGACCGGCGGCGGGCGCGGGGGCTTTATTTCTCGGGCGCGGGCTCGGCCGCTGGATCGGGCCGCCCCTTTGTCGGGATGATGGTCATCGGCTCCATCTCGTGGATGCCGACGCCGAAGCCCGGGTCCAGCTCGTGGAGGATGAAGTGGTCGCCCTTCTGGGAAAGCTGCATCTGGGAGGCCGGCTGCCCTTTTACGGTCCAGGAGATGTTCACGTCCTTGCTCTTGCCGACATAGCCCCCGAGCTCGATGCTGAACCGGCTGGTGTCGTCGGACACGGTCTCGGCGCTCGAACTGAAATGGGCGGGGGCCGATACTTCCGGCACGCCTTTGCTTATCAGATTACGGGCTTCGGCCCCGACCGGAACGTCGGGAGCGTCGGTACCCGCCCAGCCCACGAGAGCGCCCGACATCCGCAGCTTGAAGGTGCACTCCCGCCGGAAGGGCGCTGCCACCAGGTCGGTCGGGACGGACAGGACCGTGATCGGCACCAGCAGGATCGTGCTGACGATGCCCATGACGAGCCCCTGCGGGTCGATGCCGCTGTGAAAGGTCTTCCGCGTCATGTAGGGGAACCAGCCCGCGTTCGATTTGGTGAACTCCATCGAGAAGCGCCTGCGCGAGCAGGCGAGCTCCATCACCTGGGCTTGCGAGATGTCCACGCGCAGGCCGGAGGGCGCGGTGATGTCGGCGGCGGCGTGCCGGGGCGCCGGCATGAGCGCGGCGGCGATCAGCAGGGCTGCGGTTCTTTTCGCGAGGCGGTCGGGCATGAGGGTAGGATAAACGACCGCGGGCCTCCGGTCAAGGGGTGTGCTCAGCGCCGCTTGCGCCACTGAGTTATCTGGGATGAGGATGTCGCCGGAGGACGGGGATGAACAGGATGTCGAGCGCGCGCTTGCCGTCCGGGGAGCGCTCGCTCCGGAACAGCCGCCAGAACAGCGAGAGCCTCCGGCCGCCGTTCTCCCACCTGTCCCACGAGACGAACGGGACGCAGTCGAGCGACCGGTCCCCGCCGGTGCGCTGGTAGTCGACGACCTTCCAGAGCACGCGGGTGCGCGCGCTCGCTTTCTCCGCGCCGATGCTCTCGCCGCGCGCCTCGAAGAGCCAGCCCAGGATACTGAAGCGGCGCTCCGAGCCTTCGCCATCCGTCCGCCGCGCGTAGCTCCACAGCGGGAAGAAAGCCGACGAGCGTCTTCCCGGAGAGGAATGGAAGCGCATCCAGGGGAATACCCGGAGGTCGCGGACGAGCCCGCTCCGGGACCAGACGAAGAGCGGGAGGACCGCGGCCTCGCGGCGCTCGCCCCGGCGGGTGAACTCGGTCAGGGGCGGCAGGATGCGCAGGGTCGTCCCATGCTCGTCGAAGCCGTAGTGCGCTCCCACGATGAGCCAGTTGCGGAAGCCGGACGTCCCCCGCTTTGACGAGAAAAGCGGGGTCAGGAGCGTGCGCTTCTCGCGGTCGTAGTAATATATAGGAAGCAAGTGGTTCTGCTTCCGCTCGCCGCCCCAGCGGGCGCGGGCGATCCCTCCGAGGGCCCAGAGGTCCTTCTCTGTGTCGCCCCAGGCGAGCGAGCTGGCGAGGGGGAACAGCGTCCACCGGCTCCTTTCGGGCGACTTGAGGCGCCCGAACAGGGGGGTGATCAGAGTGCCGGCGCGCGTGTCCAGGTCGGTCTTGCGGTAGTAGAAGGGAAAAAACAGCTCCCAGCGCGTGTTCCTGTCCCGCCCGGATGACCAGAGCGGCGTGAGGGTCAGCGAGCTTCCCTCTCCCCGCTTGCGGAAGAATACCGGCGCCGCCAGCCGCCAGCCGCCGTTTTCGCGCTTGTCCTCGATGTAGAGGGGCAAGGCCGCGCGGAAGAGCCTGTCGTCCTTCGAGTACCGGTGAAGCAGCGGCCACAGAGCGAACGTGTAGCGGCTTCGCGTCGTCTTGGATCGGTAGTCGCCGTAGAACGGCCAGACGCGCCAGCCCTCTTCGCGCTCGCCGCGCTTGAAGTTGAAGACCGGCCAAGGCGCGTGGATGCTCCGCTCGGTCCCGCGGCCGAAACGCATCCACAGCGGGAAGACCGCCGTCATCCGGTCCTTGTGATGCCAGACCAGGGGGAAGGCGGAGAAGCCCCCGTCCCACCAGAGCACGGGCAGGACGGCCTTGATGTCCTGGAACCACCATACCTCGGGGAAAGCTACGAAGTACGGTTTTTCATTCGCGCGGCCCCAGAAGAACGGGAGGGCCCGATGGCGCTCCGCGTCGAAGTCGAAGCGGGCGTACGGCCAGAGCACGTTGTACTGATGTCTCGGCAGATCTAGCTTATAGGCCGAGAAGAGCGGACGGAACGCGGCGTGGTCGGAGGTCTTCTCGAGCACCGGCCAGAGCACGGAGAGGTCCGACTCGTTGTGGTAGAGAAGCGGCCAGAGGTTCACCCGGTCAGGCGAATGTCTGCGCTCGCCGGAGTAAAACGGGGTCCCCCGCAGCATAGGGCTCGCGCAGCCGCACGCGAGAAGAGCCAGCGGCAAGATAGCGGCCGAAGCCGTTCGGATCGCCGTACGCATAGTCGGGCCTGAAGGCGGCCGTCCTCTATTGTAGCCCTCCGGTCGCGGAAGCGCAAAAGAGGATCCGCGCGGGTTTTGGCCTCGCGGGCCGCGTTCCTGGCTGACAAATATTAGAGATGTCGCTGGTTGAACGCTTTTTCATGCAAGATTGTCAGCGACTTGCCCTTGACTTGGCGACGTATTGGGGGTACCTTTATAAAGAGCGGAACGCATGGACGGTTGGAGGAGAGATGACGAGATTTCCGATTCGTGAAGCCGCCGCGTCTACGGCGTTGATCCTGGCGCTCTTGTATGCTCCAATCGGCGGGGCCTTCGCCGGCACGCTCATCGTTCCGGACGATTACGCGACAATCCAGGCGGCGATCGACGCCGCCCAGTCCGGCGATACCGTCTTGGTCGCGCCCGGCGACTACGTGGAGAGCATCGACTTGAAGCCCGGCGTGACCGTCGAGAGCGCGGCCGGCCCGGAGGTCACGACGATCACGGGCGGCGGGGCCAAGGCGCCCACTTGGGGCGGCTATGACCGCGATTACGTGGTGCTGGGGGCCGACGATAGCACGGTCAGGGGGTTCACGCTCGTCTCCCCCTTTGGCGGCTACAGCGGCGTGGTCGTGTTCAATAAGTACGCCTCCCCCACGATAGACGGCAACGTGATGATCAAGAGCTCCTGGGGGGGCGAGGTCGTCTTCAACTGGGCGTATTCTTCGCCGCTTATCAAGAACAACGTCCTCATCGGCAGCGGGGGCTACGGCATCTACAGCCGGAGCGGCTGTCAGCCCGATATCGTCAACAACATCATCACCAAGGAATGGACCGCCATCATGACCTGGCACGGCTCCGCCCCGACGATCACGAACAACACGATCGTCGGCAACCAGTACGGCGTCGCACACTACTACAACTGCGACTCCATCATAACGAACAACATCATCGACGCCTACGCCGGGGGCATTCACTTCTACCGCTCGACGGCGACAATGACGTACAATAACGTCTGGGCGCCGGCTCCATACCTCGACGATCACGCCCCGCCTTACGACCTGACTGGGACCGCCGGGAACATCTCGACCGATCCGTCGTTCGTGGACCCGGTGAGCGGCGACTACCGATTGCGGGAAGACTCGCTCTGCATCGACGCGGGCACGAACGAGGCTCCGGCCCTGCCGGACACCGATTCCGACGGCACCCCCAGGATCATCGACGGCGACCGCGACGGGGAGGCGGTGGCCGACATGGGCGCCTTCGAGCACGTCCCTGCCGACGAGATGCCCCCCGGCCGCAGGGGGGCAGCGCCCGGCTCCGACAAGGGAGCGAAGGCGGGCTGGGACGAGGCCGTTGCGCCCGGCACGGGCAAAGGCGTCAAGGAGGGATGGGAGCGGGTATGGCCGAGCGTGGTGGCGCATCCCATCGGACAGTCCGCCAACAAGTGGTCGGAGATCATCGCTCGGGCCAACCCCTCCCCGGGCCGCGCCTGCGCGGCCAGCGAGCTAGAGATTCCAGCGCCGAGGGACCTGGGGCCCGGCGAGGATTTCATGGTGAGGGCGTACCTCTACGACTCGACGTTCCACCCCGACCGCACATGGCGGCTCACGTTGAAGCCCGGATGCGCGTTCGCGTGGGGAGGCGGCTTCACCGTGGACGTCAACCGGGCGGGAGACGGCTACATATACGTCGAGGGAAGGACCTCCACCGAACCCGGCTCCATGTGGAGCACCGTGCAGTTGAACTGCGGGGACCTGCGGGCGGTCAGGGTGGCGATTGATACCGAGCCCTGCTCCCCATGAACGGCGCGGGCCTCCGGAAAACGGCCGGCCGCGCGGTCCCGGATCGCCGCCACCGTGGTTTCCCTGTCTGACGCCGGTCTTCTGGATGGATCGGGCCCGCACGGCCGCGCGCGCTTGACCGCCAGCCCATAAACTGGCACCCTTGCATAGAGGCCTCTCGACGAGAGCCCCGTCGCCGAGGCCGTCATCGGCGGGCGCCGGGCCGCCTTGGGGCGAACGCCATGAAAGAACCGATCGACGCGAAGAAGGCCGTGAGCGAGAGCGAGTTCGGATACCTCGCCCGCCGCATCGGGGACCTGCTCATCAAGACGGTCAGCGAGGTCCCCGAGAGCGCGGAGAGGCGGGCCAAGGACCCCCGTGCGCGGGCCCTGGAGCTCATCGCCAAGGCCGCCATCCGGGCCGCGGCCGTCTCGGGCACTTTGTCGCTGCCTCCCGGGCCGGTCGGCGTGGTGACGATCCTCCCGGACCTGTTCGCGGTATGGCGGATCCAGGCCAAGCTCGTGGCCGACGTCGCGGGCGCCTACGGCAGGAGGGGCAGCCTCACGCCCCAGACCAACATGTACTGCCTCTTCCATCACGCCGCATGGCAGGCCGTCCGCGACATCGCGGTCCGCTCAGGGCAGAGGATGCTCGTCAAGAAAGCGTCCATGGAGGCCATGCAGAAGATCGCCATGGCCGTGGGAGCGAAGGTCTCTCAGCGGGTGCTGCGCCAAGCCGTGTCCCGCTGGCTTCCGGTGGTCGGGGCTCTCGGCGTGGCCGCCTACGCCTACTACGACACCGGCGAGGTCGGCCGGACCGCGATCAAGTTCTTCGGGAGCGAGGGCCGCCGGCACGGCAAGAAGAAGACGGCCCGCAAGGCCAGGCCGCGGCCCAAGCGGCGGACCGAAGAGCCGCGAGAGGCGGAGCCCCAGCAGCAGGTCTTCAAAGAGACCAACGGCCAGGACCTGTGACGGCGTCAAGCATTGAGTTGTTTGAGTGACCAGGAACCGGCACCGGGATTGAGTGACTCTTGCCGGACAGCTCAAGGACCTCAATGCCTGACGTTTTTCCTCTTTCCGCCGGGGTGTCCCGGGGGCCGTCAATCTGCTAACATTGGGCGCGACACCGGGCGGCCGAGGGCCTGATTCTTAAGCGGGGATTTATCGGCCGCCCGACCGCATCCACCGCGGGCCCGCCTTCTGCTCCCGGCTGTTAGCCGTACCCGGAAGGGACAAGCGGATTTCTCGTGAACAGGGGCGTGCCCGCGGGCGTCCGCCGGCTCGAGGTGCCCTATGGAAACGAGACACGGAAGCGCCATTCTCGCCTGCTCGGCGGCTGTCGCCGTCGCGTTCGCCGTCTCCGCATGCAGGCCTCAAGGAGATTCGCACATGATCCAGGACGGCTCCGCAGTCAAGATGCTCTACACCCTCACGGTGGAAGGCGCTATCGTCGACCACTCGGGCGACGAGCCATTGAGCTTCACAAAGGGGCAGGGCGAGATCATTCCCGGCCTCGACGAGCAGATCGCGGGTATGAAGGCCGGCGACAAGAAGCAGGTGACCGTGGCCCCGGAGAAGGCCTACGGCCCGCGCAATCCCGAGGCCATCCGGCCCGTTCCCAAGAGCGTCTTCCAGGACTCCGGCGAGCTCGAGGTGGGCAGCATGGTCGGCGGAGAGAGCCCCGCGGGGCCGTTCCGGGCCGTGGCGAGTGAGGTCCGGGAGGACGAGATCGTAATCGATCTCAACCATCCCCTGGCGGGCAAGACCCTCCAGTTCGACATCGAGATCGTCGAGGTCACCCCGCCCCAATCTTAGAAGCGGCGTCAAGCGGCGTCAGGCATTGAGTTGTTTGAGTAACTAGGAACCGGGAACCGGTGCCAGGCACCGGGATTGAGTAACTCGTGTCGGACCGCCGGATCACTCAAACGACTCAATGCCTGACGCTTTGCCCTATCGCGTCGCGGCGACGCCGGAGCCCGCGCTCAGCCCGTGGCGGCGGGAGATGGCCTGGTAGACGATGTTGGAAACGTCGCGGATGACGTCCCCGCGCGATTGGATCCAGGCGAGATAGTCGCGCGCGGGCTGGCGCTTCTCGATCACGCCGATGATGGTGTACGGGTAGCGCTCGCCGTCGGCCCCCCGCACGATGAGGATCCCCATGTCGCCGCAGAGCCGCGCGGTGCTCCCCGTCTTGTCGTAGACCTTGGTGCCCTTCGGCACCTCGCTGGCCCCGGTATAGATTCGGTCGCGATTGGGCAGGCTCATCAGCCGCTTGATCTCGGCGGCCCTCGGGATCTGCCCCTTGTATAGCGCGTATAGGAACCTGCTGTAGTCGCGCGCCGAGGCCTTATTGCGGTAGGTCCGCCCGCCCGCGGGAACGTACTCCACGATGCGGACGTCGCGGAAGATATTTCCGTAGTGCCCGGCGAGGATGCGCTGCATGGCCTTCGGGCCGCCCACATGCCGGATGATCCAGTTGGTGGAGCGGTTGTCGGAGCGCTGGATCATGCGCTCCATGTGCCGGCGGCTCTTGCTCCCGTAGATGAGCTCGCCCCGCTCGACCTCGTGGAAGAAGGCCAGGGCGAAGAAGGGCTTGACCAGGCTGGCGGCCTGGAGCTGCAGGTCCTCGTTGATGTCCACGAGCTTCTCGCCGGTCGTGAAGTCGTAGACCGACCACGCCGTGCGCTCATCGGAGGCCACGCGCCCTTTGTGGCGCAGTCGCTTGATGTAGGCCTCCACCGCGGTCTCGAGGTCGTGGACCTCCTCGTCCCGGTCGCGCCTGGCCTGGGCGGTCTCGGTCGCCGAGGGGCGCAGCTCCCGCCCGTCCCCCGAGACGAAGGTCCAGTCCCGCGAGCGGATGGCGGAGGCCTCCTCGAGTCCCCGGCTGCGCAATAGTTTGGCGTGCGCCTTCGCGACCTTGGCCGCGCCCGCGCCGTTTCCGCGCCGGTGGTAGATAAGACCGTAGTTCTTGGGCCCGCGCACGATCCTGAGCCTGTCGGCCACCTCGGGCCCTAGGACGCGGCCGATCTTGCCCCGGTAGGCGGCGACGCTCGCCAGCTTGCCGTGCCAAAGATAGGACACGTCGTAGCGCGCCCCCGCTGCCCGCGCGGACGTGATGGCGCAAAAAAAAGCCGCCAGCGTTAATAGAGTCTTAAAGACTCGGCGCATGCGGTCTCGTTGCGGAACGTAATCGTTACGCAGGGAGTATATAACAGGAATCGCTGAAAATTGCAAGTGGGGTCAGGCGTTGACTTGTCAACTAAGCGGACATCCCTCCGCGGAGTCAGTTAACAAGTCAACGCCTGACCCCGATGTGTTTAGGCTGAAGTTCCCCGGCAATTTCCGAGAGATGTCCTGATAATATTAGAGGATTTCGCAAGAATCGACTTCGCCGTTCTGTCTACACCGCGATGGTCTCCAAAAGGTCGTAGGCGCGTTGTTGCTTCGCGTTCGGCGTAGTGA
>JBDREN010000149.1:0-20122 GCA_043819795.1 Elusimicrobiota bacterium | reverse complement strand
TCACTACGCCGAACGCGAAGCAACAACGCGCCTACGACCTTTTGGAGACCATCGCGGTGTAGACAGAACGGCGAAGTCGATTCTTGCGAAATCCTCTAATATTATCAGGACATCTCTCGGAAATTGCCGGGGAACTTCAGCTTAGCCCCCCCGGAAGGTGGGTCCAAGGGCCTAGGAGCGCCCGCGGGCCCGGGCGCTTCCGGCCCCGGCAAAAATGCTAATGTTGCGGGAAATGACGTCCGGGAACGGGTAAGGCGGGGTGGGAGAGGATTCCCATCGGCGTATCGTCGCCGGGATCGAGGTGGAGAGCTATACCATCCTCCTCCCCGAGTTCACCATCAGCCGGGAGTCGGCTTTTCCGCGCAAGGGCCTCGGGGAGAAGGGCGAGCGTTTCGGCAGGGACTGGAGCATCGGCACCGAATACAACAGCCGGCCGTTCCACAGCATCCGCGAGGGCCTCTTCCTCCTGCGGGCCGGGCTGCGCAAGTACAACACCCATCTCTACCGGAGAAAATCGGCCTCGCGCAAGTCCAAGAAGCTGTTTCTGGTCGGCGGCTGGCGGGACCGGTTCGCCGGCGCCCACGTCCACCTGTCCTTGGCGGACGAGAGGCTCACCAGGGAGCGGGCGCGGCACCTCTCCTGGCACCTGCACGACCACATACCCCTGCTCGTCGCCGTGGGGGCCAACTCGCCGGTATGGGCGGACGAGCGCACGGACCGGGCCTCCAACCGGATCCTCAGAGCGAGCAAGCTCTATTTCCGGCCCGTCCGCCGCCACCAGCTCACGTCCCGCGCCCTCGACGAGGTGGTCTTCAGCCCCGGCCGCAAGACGAAGCCCGCGACCCTGGAGGTCCGGGTGATGGACGCGAACATCCCCGAGTACGTCATGGCGGGCGTCTGCCTGCTGAAGGCCGCGGCCCTGGCCTGGCGGGCGGGCGAGAAGGCGGCCAACAAGATCACCCATCGCGCCTATCTGGAGAGCCGCGAGCGCGCCGCCGCCGAGGGGATGCGGGCGCATCTGTGCTGGAACGGCAGATGGCTGCCCGCGACGGAGTACCTCGACCGCTTCGTCTGGACCTTCCGGCGGCAGCTGGCGGACATGGACATCCCCCAGGAGCTTTGGACGACGTTCAAGCTCCTCAAGAGAGGGGTCGGCGGGAGCGCCCTGATCGCGGAGGCCGCCGGCGGGGCCTATGAGGAGCATCCGCAGACGTGGCAGCGCCGCTTCGCCAAGCGGTACGCGGCCGCGCTGGACACCCTGCTCAGCGGGGACACCATCCTCGATTTCGCCCGGAAGCTGAAGGTCGACCTCCCCAGCCTCCAGGACACCTGGCTGGGCCGGCGGAGGCTCAAGCTTCTATGACCGTCCGGGAGCCTTTCATCGGGATCACGTGCGATGTCCATATCCCGTCCGCGGAGCCGCGCGCCTACGAGCTGTTCTGCGACCACCGCTATCCCGACGCGGTCAAGGAGGCGGGGGGATTCCCGGTCCTGCTACCCATAGGCCGCCGTCCCCGCATCATCCGGCGCTACTTCGACGGCATCGACGGGCTCATCATCGTGGGCGGGGACGACGTGGACCCCCGGCTCTACGGCGAGCGCCCCAAGCCGGGGACGGGTGCGGTGTTCCCCCCGCGCCTCCGCTTCGAGCGTGAGCTCTACCAGGGGGCCCGGCTGAGCAAGCTGCCCATCCTGGGAGTGTGCTACGGGATGCAGCTGATCAACGTCCTGGAGGGCGGCACCCTGTTCCAAGACATCAAGCGCGACGCCAAGTCCAAGAAGATCCACCAGGGGGGCAAGGGAGTCGGCTCCAGGATACGGATCGACCCCCGCTCGCGCCTGCGGCGGATACTGGGGACGACCTCCCTTAGGGTGCTGTGCGACCATCACCAGGCCGTCTCGAGGGTCGCTCCGCGCTTCCGCCCCGTGGCCTTCGCCGAGGACGGCATCATCGAGGCCATCGAGAGCGACCGCGCCGAGATCCTCGCGGTGCAGTGGCACCCGGAGCGCGCGCCCGGGAGCGGCCCGACAAAGGGGCTTTTCCGGTCCTTCGTGCGGATGTGCGCCCGGAGATGAGAGGGAGGTAGCCGACGTGGGCAAATTCGAGACCCAAGTCCGCCTGAGCCGCGAGATGTCGCTGTTCTCGGTCACGATGATCGGCGTGGGCGCGATGATCGGCGCGGGCATCTTCGTCCTCACGGGCATCGCGGCGGGGCTGGCCGGCCCCGGCCTCATCCTGGCCTTCGGGCTCAACGGCGTCGTCACGCTCTTCAGCGCCATGGCGTACGCGGAGCTCGGCTCCTGCTTCCACGACGCCGGCGGGGGGTACCTCTGGGTGAAGGAGGGGCTCCCCAAGGCCAACGGGTTTTTGAGCGGCTGGATGAGCTGGTTCGCCCACGCGGTGGCCTGCGCGGTCTACGCCCTGGGCTTCGGGGCGTATCTCAACTGGATGATGGGGAGCTTGGGGATCTCGGTCAACATCCCCCTGCTCGGCCCGGAGAAGTTCTACGCGCTGGTCATCTGCCTCCTGATGGCCTACGTAAACTACAAGGGGGCCTCCGAGACGGGCTCGGTCGGGGCGATCGTGACCATCGGCAAGCTCCTCATCCTGGGCGTCTTCCTGGCCGTGGGGATCCCGGCCGTCCTGGGGCGCGTCGACTGGCAGGCCTCCTACCAGCCGTTCCTTCCCCACGGGGCCGGGGGCGTCTTCGTCGCGATGGGCCTGACCTTCATCTCGTTCGAGGGCTACGAGATCATCACCCAGTGCAGCGAGGAGCTCGTCGACCCCAAGAGGAACGTCCCGAGGGCGATCTTCCTGTCGCTGCTGATCGTGATCCCCGTCTACCTCCTCGTGGCGTTCACCGCCATCGGCGCGGTCCAGGAGGCGGGGATGCGGCCTTGGGAGTATCTCGGGGCGAAGAAAGAGGTGGCTCTCGTGGAGGTGGCGACGACCTTCTTCAAGGGGGGCGGCGTCATGCTGCTCTTCGCGGGCGTCATCTCCACGGTCTCGGCGCTCAACGCGACCATATACTCCTCTTCCCGGGTGGCTTTCGCCATGGGCCGCGACCGCAACTTTCCCAAGCTCTTCGCGAGCGTCCATCCCGAGCGGCGCACGCCGCACTGGGCCATCGCGATCTCCATCGTCGTGATCCTGCTGATGGCGCTCTCCTTGCCCATCGAGGAGGTAGCGATGGCGGCGGACATCATGTTCCTGCTCCTCTTCCTGCAGGTGCAGGCGGCCATGATCAGCCTCCGGCGCAAGCGGCCCGAGCTGGACCGCGGCTTCGTCATGCCCCTCTTTCCCGTCCTGCCGGCCGTCGGCATCGCCGTGCAGGGGGCGCTCGCGGTCTTCCTGTTCTTCCACAGCGTCAAGGCGGGGCTCATCTGCGCCGCCTGGGTGGCGGTGGGCCTCGCCGTGTACAAGTGGTACGCCTCCAGACGCGAGATCGAGTTCGTGACCCAGCAGACCCTCCTGCGCCAGCTGGAGAAGAAGAAATACCGCATCCTGGCGTGCGTCAACCGCAAGGAGCAGATGGGCGGCATCCTGCAGGCCGCGATGGCCGTGGCGCGCAAGCACCGGGGGCAGATCCTCGTGCTTCACGCCGTCGAGGTCGGCGACGGGGAGCCGCTGCACACCAATCTGGAGCAGGCCCGGCACGGGATGTCTCTCTTGGAGGACGCCTGCGAGACGGTGGCCATGGGCGGGGTCCCGGTCCGGCCGATCCTCGTGGTCGGGCACCGCGTGTCGCAGATCATCCTGGAGACCTCGCAGCACGAGGCCTGTAATTTCATCGTGATGGGCAGGGCCTCCGAACGGAGCCTTGTCGCCCGGCTGTTCAACGTGGTGGTGGAGGAGGTGGTCAGCCGGTCGACGGCCGAGGTCGCCATCGTGAGCGGGTCCTTCGACCTCGCGGGCGTCAAGCGCGTCTTCTTGCCGTTCCAGAACGACCGCAACGCGCGCCTGGCCCTGGAGCTGGCGCCCGCGCTGATCGAGCGTTCGGGCGCCAAGCTCACCATGGGACTGATCTTCCCGCCGGACGCGCCCTCCAGCGAGGTGGAGAAGGATCGCGCTCAGGCCGAGGGGCTGAGCAAGGCGGCGGGCCTCGATCCCGAGATCCGCGTGATCTACGCGGAAAGCCCGGCGTGGGCCATCGTGTCGCAGAGCTGGACCTTCGACTTGGTGCTCATGGGCGGCAGCTCGGCCACTCCGCTCGAGTACTTGGTCGGAGCGAACGTGGTCTCGGAGGTCCTGCAGCGGATCACGGTGCCCTCCATACTTTTCAAGGAATACGAGGAGCCGGGACCGGGCTGGTTGAGGGAGCTGCTTTTCGTGAGGCCCGAGACGAGAGAAAAGGAAAGGGAGGCGGCATGACCATCTTTCAAAGGGGCATTGAACAAATCGCGGCCTATTTGCCGACCCTGCTCGCGGGGATGGTGCTCGCGCTGCTGGGCCTGATCCTGGCATGGCTGATCATGCAGGTCACGTACCGCCTGTGCATCGTGCTGCGGATCGATCGCCTGTTCCAGCGGCTCGGGCTGCGGCATACGTTCGAGAAAGCGGACGTCCGGCATACCATTTACCGGGCCCTGGGCGCGCTTCTGGCCCTGCCCATCTTTCTCGTCTTCCTCAACAACGCCCTGCTGATCTGGAAGCTGACCGCGCTCTCCGAGTTCATCCACAGCGCGGTCCTCCTCCTGCCGCGCCTGCTGAGCGCGACGGTGACGGCCGGGGTCGGCTACCTGCTGTCCAACCTCGTCTCGACGTCGGTCGCCGGCACCCTGCGCGGGGAAGGCGTCCGGCGGGCGGGGCTCCTGACCCACTTCGTCCGGTGGGTGCTTCTGGCCTTCTTCCTGGCGATGGCGCTCTCGCAGCTGGACATCGCCAGGGAGGTCATCCTCATCGCGTTCTCCGTCCTCATGGGAGCCCTGGGCCTCGCGTTCGTGGTGGCGGTGGGCATGGGATCGCGGGTCGCCGTCGAGCGGGCGTGGGAGCGGTTCCTGAAAGACTGACCGGATGTCGCCTGCTTCGGGCGCCGGAAGGCTAACGGCGCTCTTGTGATGGAGTTCCCGATAGCGCAGCGGACTGGACGCCGCAGGGCGAGCCTGCGGCGGCGGCATGACTGCGCGCCGCCGGGCGAGCCCGCGGCGCGGGTTTGGCTAGCCCGCCGCGTAGCAGCCGGCGGCCAGGCGGTCGATTTTGGCGATGAGCGTGGGGTCCTCGACTTTTCCCACCACGGGGTCCTTGAAGAATACCGAGAAGAAGACGTAGGCCGTCCAGGACAGGACCAGCACGGAGCCGGTCAGGACCGCGTAGAACGTCTGGTAGCCGAAGCTGGCGAACAGGCCGAAGTGCATGGTCAGGCTGGTGAGCTGGTAGAGGTGCATCATCACCGGATGGCTGATGAGCCCCACCCGGCGCATCTTGTTGATCGCGGGGATGAGGGGCCCGCCGGATATCATGCCCTGCAGGATGTTCAGGAAGATCAGGCCCACGCCGGTCCAGGTATAGACGAGCGGGTTCTCCCCCAGCGGGCCGAGCAGCAGGCGGTTGAGGAACTCGAAGAGGCAGAGCTGGATGTAGACGAAGGCGAAATCCCCGACGTACGCGTTGTGGAGGCGCAGCATCCCCGTCATCTTGCCCAGGAACTTCATGTAGGTCTGGCCGAACACCGTGAAGACGGCGTCCTGGATCTGGTACCAGGACGTGGAGATGACCGCTCGCGCCAGGGGGAGCTGGCCGCTCATCACGCCCTTGGTCACGAAAACCAAGCGGACGACGAGGTTGAGACCGAAGGTCTTCGTCCATAGATATATGTAGTCCTGCCGGTTCGGCCGGGTCATGCAGCTGACGAAGATGTCCTTCATGCCGGAAAGGTACTTCGCGTCGAAGCCCAGCAGCCCGGGCTTCTTCTTGAAGGCGCCCTTCGGCGCGGCCGGACGCGTTTTCTTCTGGCTGTGGTACTTTTTCTGCTGATGCTCGCTTTCGAAATAGTCCTGGAGGCCCTCGAAGAGGCCGGTGTCCATCAGGGAGATGTGGTAGCATTCCGCTCTTCGCTTGAACTTGCTCCGCAGCTTCCGGATCAGCCCGCGGTCCTCGGGAGCCATGTCCGAGAAAAGGCCTCCCCCGAGCCCTTCCGAGTAGGTCCGGGTCGGATAGAGGAAGACGAATACCTTCTCGGTCGAATCCGGCATGACGGTCGACCCGAAGGCCTTCCTGTTCTTGGTGAAGAGCTCTCCGAGATTGGTCTTCGTGAAGGAGCGGCCGCTCGCCTCGTTCAGGCTCGACCCTTTGCCGATGAAGAATTCCCGCTTGAAGGCGGTCTCCTTGACCCCCTTGCGGGTCCTGACGACGGGCGTGTCCAGGGCCAGGACCACGGGGCTTTCGTTATGGAGGCCGAGCTTCTTTTCCGGATGGGCGGTCATGTGGCGATGCCTCTCAGAGACGGATGATCACGTGGTCGAAGACCTTGGGGAGCCCCTTCGCGTCCTTGCCGTCGAGCGCGTAGAAGCTCCATTCCTCCTTCTTGTCCGATACGGGCCGCAGGTCCGCCAGGTAGCCGTCCCAGGTGGACAGGAATACCTTCGTCCCGGCGAAAGTCTCGAGCGCGTCGAAGATCTTCTTCGAGAGCGTGAAGGAGATCGTCCCGCCCTTCAGGTCGGCGTGCTGAGCCGCCTCGCCGATCAGGGGGCTCCCGTACGCGTCTTGCGTCGAGTCGTCCGCGCCGAAGGACACCGCGCCCCAGCCGTAGAGCAGGAACCCGGCGTTGAACTCGAAATCGTCCCGCCCGTAGTCCAGCTTGGGAAAAAAGCGCTTGCCCGGCCGTCCCGGGAAATCGAAGAAGACGCTGAAATAGACATGGTCGTAGCCGTTGGGCGGGTTCCAATCGTCGGTGACGTTGGACATTCTAATCTTTATCCGGAGGTCCTTGCCACTAGTGAGGATGCTTACTTCCTCCATCGACACCTGGCGGTCGTAGCTCGGATCGCCGGGCGCGTGGAGCTTCCGGGCCACGCCGGCCCTGCCTTCCTCCGGCACGGCCGCCCGCGCGATCAGGCGGTAGTCGTTGGCCACGTTGAGAAAGACCTCGTTGGAGGCGGCGAGCGCGCCGGACTTCGTCTTTGCCAGCAGGGCGATGCGGTGCCTTCCGTTGCCGAGCCCGGCCGTGTCCAGCTCGTAGCGGCCGGAGGCGGGGTCGGGGACCCGGAGCCTGGCGTCGTAGTCGTCGTCGGCGAGCAGCCACAGAGTCGAGACCTTCTTCGGCTCGCGGACCTTGAAGTCGATCGCGATCTTGCCCTTGCGGGTCTTGCCCGGAAGCGCGCTCATCCGCACCGGCCGCCAACGCACGACCAGAGGGCGTCCGGCATGGCGCCCCTGCCGGGGTCGACGCCGCACCGGAGGGCGCGCCTTCTTGGCGCGCGCGGCCTTCCGGGTGCGCGTCCGCAGGACCAGGTAGGAGTCCGGCCCCAGGATCATGGGGCCGGAGACGGTCTTTCTTTTTTCCGACGAGAGCAGAACCCGGGCCTCGGCACGGCCCCGGAATCCGGGGTCGTGGAACATCCTGTCCGCCGAGGTGTTGAACACCATCAAATAGCGCTCGTTCTCGTGGAATACCGAGTAGGCCAGCACGCCCGCGGCGGGCGAGGTCCGCTCGACCTTGCATCTGCCCCTGCGCAGCGCCGGGTGCCTCTTCCGGAAATCGATCATCTCCTTTAGGAATGCGAAGTGCTCGGAGCGCTTATCGCAGCATTCGTCCCGGAACATGTTCTGCCTGGCCGCCTTGAAACCCGCCTCGGTCCCGTAGGTGACGCAGGGGATCCCCGGGAGCGTGAAGAGGGCCGCCAAGGACTGCCTCACCGCCGGCCGGCCGGCCCGGCTGTTGATGCGCTCGACGTCGTGGTTGTCCAGGAAGTTGACCCAGAGGTTCCGGTTGTGTCGGCGCGCCCCGAGGACCTCCCGGAGCTCATCGGTCGGGCCTTTCCGGAAGAAGACCTTGCTCAGGACCTCGTTGAGCGGCAGGTCGATGGCCGAATCCAGGCGGACCGTGCGGCCGTCCTTGAGGTAGCGGTTGATCGCCGCGTAGTCGTAGCACCAGACCTCGCCGAAGACGAAGAAGTCCTTGATCCCCTTTTTCTCGGCGAAACGTTTGACGCCGGGGCTCTCGGGGTCCTTGTCGTAAAGGAAGCCCTCGTAGAAGTCCTCGGGCGTGTAATAGACGGTGTCCACGCGGAAGCCGTCGATGCCCACCTCGTCTATCCAGTACCGGTAGATCTCCTTGAGGCGCCGCGCGGCGATGGGGGCTGCGCAGGTTGATGTCGTCGAGGTCCCCCATCGAATAGGTGAGGGTCTGCTTCCGGCTCTTGAAGTCCGAGATGTTGGGCGTGAAGTTGTAGGCCGCCGCCTTCCGGTGCTCCGGGATGTTCGGGTTGTTCATGCGGAACACGGGATCGTTGGGCGCCTTGGGCGATTCGCCGGGCGGATAGGACTCCGCGAGCTCCCTCCAGTTCCGTTCGGGATGCTTCGGGTCGTAGCCTTTCTCGTCCACGGTGAAGTAGTTCCCCGTGTGGTTGACCACGATGTCCTGGATGACCTTGATGCCGAGGCGGTGCGCCTCGGCCACCAGCGCCCTGTAGTCCGCCAGCGTCCCCAGGTGCGGGTCCACCCGCATGAAATCGTAGGCCCAGTAGCCGTGGAAGCCGCGCGTCGGAACGTACGGGTTGATCCACTGGTTGTGCACGGGCGGGGTGATCCAGATGTCGTCGAAGCCCAGGCTTTTGATGAAGGGGAGCCTCCGGGCGACGCCCTTGAGGTCGCCGCCCTGATAGCAGTCGTCGTTGCCGGGGTCGTACTCGCCTTTCCTGAAATCGTCGTTGGACGTATCGCCGTTGCAGAAGCGGTCGGTGAGGATGAAATAGATCGTCTTGTCCCGCCAGGATATCGCGTTCATGGGTGGAAAGAAGATTCTAGCACAACCTTGCCTCGCGGGCGGACGTCGCCTATACTCTTGGATGAGGGCCGCGTGGCCGCGGACGACCGGCGGCGTGAGGCCGGCGCGGCCGGCTCGCGACGAGGGAGCGAAGATGAAAAAGGTCTACACGGGAACGAACCTGCCCGAGGCCGGATTGATTCAGGCGATGCTTCAGGAAGCGGGCATCCCCGGCGAGGTGCGGGGCGCCGTCCTGCACGGCCTTTTCGGGGTGGGATCGGGCATCGACGCCTGCCCGGCGGTATGGATCCGGAACGATGAGGACCTCGAGCGCGCCGAGGCCTTGATCCAGGAGCACCTACGGTCCGACCCCGAACAGTCATGCGTCAAGGCCTGGACCTGCCCGAGCTGCGGCGAGGTGATCGAGCGTCAGTTCAAGGCGTGCTGGAAGTGCGGGAAGTAGCCGCGGTCTAGCTCTCAGCGGACAGGCGCCTGGCCAGGCTCTGGACCGCCGACATGGCCGTCGTATAGCGCGCATTGCGCACGACACCGGTGTGCGAGGCGTTCATCAGAAAGCGGTCGCAATTGACCCAGGCCCGGACCGGGGATTCCAGGTCCGGGATGCGCACCTGAGCGACGCGCACCCCATACGCGCACAGATCCAGATAGCCCGCCTTGCCGTCGGGCCCCTCGCCAGCCACCACGGTTCCCCGAAGCCTTTCGGCCTCGATCGGGGTTCCCGGCGGTCCGTCCTCCTCGGGATCGAAGATGAGCCGGTCGCCCAGGGCGATGGACGCCGGGCTCATGATGCAATGTTCCATATATCCTTCCGCGGAAAGGTATAGCGGGCGGCAAAACTCGCTGTACGGTTCCTTCCAGGCCAACTGGATGGCGGTTTCGGTTTCGTTATCCGTCGACGTTTCAAGGACGTCCTCCTCCGGGGGCCTCCAATGGAGGATATAGCGTCTCGGACTGGTTCCGGAGCGCACGGTTATCTGTTGCGGGAGCGCCCGCTTCGCCCGCAGGAGCCCCAAGGCCAGGAACTTGGTCATGACGCCGGAGGGAGCCCTCACGCCGAAGAGGACTCCGTACGGGTCGCTCAAGTCCCGGCGGTCGAAGGGACGTCCGTCGAAGCGGATCTCGCACCAGGCGGCATACTGCTTGATCCGGATATGCGTCGCTCCCGCGGCCACCGCGCAGCGGATCCAAAACAGCAGGGGGCTGACCTCCTCCGGGAGCTGGTAGTCCCGGAGCTTCCTCATCGCCTCCTCGCGGGCCACGCGGATATACCCGCGTTCGACCAGTGTCCCGTCCTCCGGCGCGGCGCGCCCGCGGCGTTTCTTGGAGCTCTTCGGAAATCCGTCTGCGGTCATGGTATGGGCGGCGGCTCCGCTCAAGCGGCGGATAAGACATTTTAACAATTCGAAAAGCGATGTCCCGACGCCGGAGCGCTCGTCCCGGGAGCCGGGTTGCCGGGCGTCATCGTCAATACGTACAATGCCGCAGGCTTCTTTCTGAGGGGCGGGGAGGGATCATGAACAGAGTGGTATGGATGCTTGCCGGCGGTCTGGCCGCCGCCTTCCTGCCGGCTTCCGTGGCGGTGTCCTCGCCGGCGTGCCGGCCGCCGGGGGGCGAGATCGTCCTCATCGATTACGGCGAGAAGAAGGTCATAGGCGGGGACGGCAAGATCACTCTGGATCACTTCGACCGACCTCAGACGGCCGACGGCTCCCAGGCCGCCGAGGGGTCCAGGGCGGCCGAGGCCCCTAAGGCGACGGAGGGCTCCAGGGCCGCCAGTAGTTCCCAGTCCTCGGGCGGTTCCCAGGCCGCCGAGGGCTCCAAAGCGGCCGAGGCCCCCAAAGCGACGGAGGGCTCCAGGGCCGCCAGCGGTCCCAAGGGCTCGGGAGGCCCCGCTGGCGCCGACGCCCCCGAAGCATGGGGGCGCTTCATCGAGCATCTGGAGAAGGCGGTGACCGCGCGTCCGGACGATCCCTTGGCGAACAAGCGGCTCGGGATCGCCTACCATCAGGCCAGCTACAAGCATCGGTCCAAGGGTTTCTCCAAGATGGCGTTCAAGTATCTGGGCCGGGCCGTCAAGCTCGCGCCCGAAGACGAGGAGCTGCCGGCCTATCTTGGGAGCTCCGAGGTCCTCGTCGCGCGGGACTCGTGGAACCCCATCAAGAAGTGGTTCTGGCTTCAGCGCGGGATCCGGCGGATGGACAAGGCCGTCGAGCGGGCGCCCAACAGCGTGCCCGTCCGGGTGACCCGGGCCACCAACCAGATGTTCCTGCCGCGGTGGCGGCTGCGCCGCAAGCGGGGCGTCAAGGACCTCCACTTCCTGGAGAAGCTGGTGCGCGGCGACGAGGCGCGCTGGTGGAACACCGAGACCTACCGCGAGAGGGACAAGAAGGATGTGGAGGCGGAAATCTCGTTCCGCCTGGGGAAGCACTACCTCAAGAAGAAGAAGACGCGCTCCAGGGCGGTCGGCTATCTCCAAGGCGCGGTCTCGATCTTGGGCGACTCCAGCTGGGCCGCCCGCGCGAAGGCGCTCCTTTCCGCGCTGTAAACCGCTCCGAGGACCCCAAGAAGGACGACGAGCGGCCCGCCGGCGGCCGCCTATCCGGCGGTGAGGCGCTTGACCGCGGCGCCGGCGACCAGCGCCGCGCCGAGGAAGGACACCACCGAAGGTCCCACCGAGAAGTCGAGATAGTAGGAGAAGAGAAGGCCCGCGACCGACGCCGCGGCTCCGCACAGGCAGGCGACGGCCCAGCGCCGCCCCAGGCTTTCCGAGAACATGGCGGCGAAGGTCGCGGGCATGATGAGGAAGGAGAACACCACCAGGACCCCGGCGATCCGGACGAAGGCGGTGATCACGACGCCGAGGAGCGCGTAGAACAGGAGGTTCCACCCGAGCGCGCCCTCGCGGGCCTTCGCCCCGCTCTTCGCGTGGCCGCGCGAGAGCTCCCAGAACCTTCCGCGGAAGGCGAGAAAGACGCCTCCGGCCGGCAAGGCCGCGGCGCAGCAATACAGGAGCTCCTTCCAGCTGATCCAAAGGAGGCTGCCGCTGAGCATATGGTGCACGTGGGCGTGGCCTTCCGCGCTCAGGCCCACGAAGAGGAGCGCCGCGGCCGCGGCCACGGCGTAGCTGATCCCGATGATCGTCTCGATCGACAGCCCCCGCACCCCTTTTTGCGCCAAGGCGTAGAAGGCCGCCGCCAGGAGCGTGGCGCCGAAGGCGCACAGGTTGGCCAGGAGGGTGTGATGCTCGGCGTGGAAGGCCACCATGGCGACGATGGCGCCCACCACCGCGATCTGGGCCAGGGCGATGTCTATGAAGATGATCTCCCGCTCCAGCACGTGCATGCCCAGGTAGGCGAGGATCATGATCATCAGCAGGCACGCGCAGAGCGGCAAGAGCATGAACTGCAAAAAGCCCGTCATGCGGAGCCTCCCGTCGGGAGCAGGGCGCGCAGGGCCAAGGCGCAGAAGAAGAACAGGCCCAGCGAGAGCAGCAGCGTGGGCCCGTAGGGCCAGTTCAGTAGATATGAGGCCGTCACGCCGAGCACGCAGGCCACGAAGCCCAGCGACCAGCCTAGGACCGTCCCGCGGACCCAGCCGCGCGTGAACATGGTAGCCATGGCCGCCGGGATCATGAGGAAACCGAAGGCCAGAAGGACCCCCGCGATGGGCACGATGAGGATCGTGATGACGCCCTGGGAGGCGAAGAACAGGAAGTCCCATAGCTCTTCCCGCTTCAGCTTGCCGGGCTCTTCGGCCAGGCTCACGAACCTCTCGCGGTACACGAAGTGGAACACGATGAGGCCCGCGTAGACGACCGCCGTGGTCACGATGAGCGGCCAGGTGACCCACAGGAGCGAACCGGTCAGGGTCTTGGTGAGGTAGTCCGCCCCTCGCGAGAGCTTGTCTGTGGTCATGAGCGAGGCCGCCAGGGCCAAGCCGTAGAGGATGCCGATCACCGCTTCGCGCGGGATGAGGCGGCTCTTGGGCTTGACCACGGCCAGGAGCGCCGCGCCCACCGTCACGGCCGCCAAAGAGAGCAGGTAGGACCCCGCGGAGCCGTACTCGACCCCCAGGCCCAGCCCGACGATGGCTCCCAGGGCCGCCAGCTGGTCCAGGGCCAAGTCGCAGAAGATCAGGCCCCGGCGGATGATGTGCAGCCCCATATAGGTATGGAGCACCAGAACCACCGCCAAGAGCGACAGCTGGGCCAGAAAGAACGTGACGACTTCGGGCAATCCGCCTCCTCCTATCGCGCGACTTCGACCTTCCGGGCGGCCTTGAGCAGCGAAGCCACCCAGTGGTCGACGAGCTGGAAGTAATCATCCGCTCCGGGCGCGCCTCCAACGTACAAGGGCACGATCACCGGCTCCGCGCCGACCTTGGCCGCCACGGTCCGCACATGCTGTTTGTCGAAGTAATTGGCGGCCAGGATGATGCGTATTCCGCGTTCGCGCATGAGCTCCACGAGCCGGGTCACGTGCTTGGGAGACGGGGGGATGCCTGGCTTGGGCTCGATCGTCCCCGCCTCGTTGAGGCCGAAAAGGCTCAGGAAGTAGACCCAGTTCTTGTGGTAGCTCACGATGGATGCCCCGCGCAGGGGAAGCATCTCCTTCATCCACCCGCCGAGCCGCTCGATCATGGGTGCGCCTTTGTACTCGTTCTCTTCAAGGAAGGCCACGACCCGCCCTTTCTGGGCCAGGTCCGCGAGGGTCTCGCCGCCCAGGAGCCGGACCAGCTCCGCGCCGAAGATGCGCCTGTCGAGCTCGTCCTCCAGCGCTTTCAGGTTCTCAAGGTAGGCCGTCTTGCCCTCTGGGTCGTTCTTGATCAGGCCGTTGGCGATGTTGCGCGCCGCGATACGCATCTGCAGCGGGCTGCAGGTCACGTGGGTATTGCCGTAGATGTGCACGCCGCCCTCGCTGCGGGACATGACGCCGGGCTTCTCCAGGAGGGGCATCCCCTGCGCCGCGGAGACGTAGCCCTCCTGCCCGCTGCGGACCCGCGTGTTGCCGGACCGGTCCACCACGGTGGGAAGCCACAGTTCCAGGTCGAGCCCGGTCTCCACGAGGACGTCGGCCTTTCGGACCAGGTTAACGAACGACGGCTTGGGCCGGATGAAGTGCGCGTCCTGGTCGCCCAGCACGATATGCTCGACCGAGACGCGGTCGCCTCCGATGCGCTTGACGAAGTCGGCGTAGTCCGGGAGGGTCGTGACCACCCGCAGCCGCGCCGCGGCCGGGCCGGCCGCCGCGGCGAGGATGCCGAGGGCCAGGAGCGTCGAGATCGGTCTGCTTAGTCTCATCTGCGTGCCTCCTTCGGGAAAACGAGGATCAATACCGATCGTGCTTGTGCGGGCCGGCGGAGAAGATCGCCTGCCCGATGACGACGTCCTCGCGCGCGCCGAGACCTCTCACCGCGAGGTGGTCGTACTCGATGCGGAAACGGATGAACGGGCTCTGGTGCCAGGTGAGGTAGGGGCCCGCCTGCCATTGATAGGGGTTGGGCCTCGTCACCGCGTGGTTCCCGGACGAATAGGCCTTCGTGTCCGGGCGGTAGAAGTCGCCCCGCAGGCCGACCTCCACCGTCCGGGAGACCTTGGTCTGGATATTGGAGTACATGCCCCAGGCGTTGATGGTGTCCTGCCCGGACCCGTCCGGGGCCTGGATGCTCCGGGTCATCACATAGCCCTCGGTCCGCCAGAGGAAGTCGCGGTAGCGCATGCGTCCGGTGGGCTCCCAGAAGAGCGTCAGGTCGGCCCCGTAGACGCCGGTAGCCCGCGTGCCGTTCACCTTTGCGCCGCTGGCCAGGGTCCATCGGTCGTTCCAGCCCACCAGGCCGCTCAGGCCCATCTCCAGGTAGGTGGCGTCCGTGAGGTCGCGGTAGTTCTTGTAGCGCGCGAGGATGGACGGCTTCTCCCGGTTGTTCTCGGAGAACAGCGACGCGTTCGTGCCGTTCGTCGTCTGGATGTCGAGCTGCTGGGAGGCCGCCCCGAGCTCGGGCATGGCCCACTCGAAGGAGGCCCCGATTTGGTTGAGCCCCTCGTCGCCGAATATCCGCCGCAGAGCCAGGGGGTGGTCGAACTGGTCGAGGCCGTGCTTGTGCCAGCGGTTCACCACGCCGAACTGCTGCCGGAATTTGCCGGCCATGAGGTTGACGTCCGGCAGCAGCCCGTAGCGGATGAAATAGGCCTCCTCGAACTCGGCGCCGTTCCCATTGAACCCGATCGCCGTCTTGAACCGAGTGTAGGGGTCCAGGTAGGACTCGATGTGCAGCCCCAGGCCGCGGAAGTTGAACTTCCTGTGCGTGTCGCCCGTGGATTGGTCGTCTTTGTACTGGGCCCACATGTCCCCGGTGACGCTGATCTCCGGGTTGAGCGCCTGAAGCCCCACGGCTCCGGACTTGAATACGGGGAGCTGCTCGACTTCCTCGCGCGCCTCCTCCTGGGAGGCTTCGGACCGGGCACGGCGCCGAAGCGCCTCGAGCTCGGCGGACTCCGGCTCTTGGGCTCGGATCACGGCGGCCGGCATCATCGAGCATAGGCCGAAAAGTAGAACGCTTTTCGCGAATGGTTTCATCATGCGGAACCTCTTGGTATCGGTCGGGGACCCGCGGAGCGGGTGTCTCTGTCCGTCTGTTTACAGCGAGGGACGGCCGCTAGCCCAAGAGGGGAGGGGCGCGCAGGCGGAAGAAGGCGAAGACCCTCCGCAAGACGGGCGAGATGCGGAAGGCGGGCGTCTCTCCGACCGGGCGGAGTCCCGGTTCGGGAAGCGTCCCGCCGGTGGCGGGAGCCTGGAGGTCTTGCGCCGCCGTGATACAGCTGACGCAATCTTCATGGACCCGGCCATCGGCATGACGATGGCTCGGAAGGACCACCGCGTACAGATATGCGAAGGAAAGCGCGAGCCCCGCGGCCGCCAGCCTCACCCACGCGCTTCGGTTCTTCCTCATGTCCAAAATGCCCCGTATTCCTCTTGCTTATACAATTGCCCGCCGCGCGTGTCAAGCTCCCGATTTTTCTCGCATACTCAGGGCGTCCGACATAAATGGCTCTGGCGCGGCCCGCCCAGTTCCGCTATGCTACCGGGTATGGAGAAGAGGCGCCTTGGCGTCCCAGAGCGTCCCCTGCGGGCGGTCATCGTCGGCTCGGGTCCGGCGGGTTTCTACGCGGCGGAGGCGTTGCTCCAATGCGGCCTCGCGGTGCGGGTGGACATGCTCGACCGGCTGCCGACCCCCTACGGGCTGGTCCGCGGGGGCGTGGCCCCCGACCACCATAAAATCAAGCGGGTCACCGCGATCTACGAGCGAATCGCCTCGGACCCGCGCTTCCAGTTCTTCGGCCACATCCGTTTGGGCACCCACGTGCAGGTCCAGGACCTGCGGAGGCACTACGACTGCGTCATTTACGCGGTGGGCAGCGAAGGCGACCGGAAGATGGGAATCCCGGGCGAGGACCTGCCTGGAAGCTGGGCGGCCACCGAGTTCGTGGGCTGGTACAACGGGCATCCGGACTACCGCGAACGAAGCTTCGACCTTTCCTGCGAGGCCGCGGCCGTGGTGGGGATCGGGAACGTGGCCCTGGACGTGGCCCGCATCCTCGCCAAAGACCCCGAGGCCCTGGCCGGCACCGACATCGCGGACTACGCGCTCGATGCCCTGCGCCGCAGCCGGATCCGGCAGGTGTATCTCTTGGGACGGCGCGGCCCGGCCCAGGCCGCATTCAGCCCGCCCGAGATCGAGGAGATGGGCGCTCTGCCCGGCGCGGACTTGGTGGTGCGTCCGGAGGAGGCCGAGCTCGATCCTGTCTCGCGGGCGGCCTACGAGAAGGAGTCGGACGTAGGCCAGAAGAAGATCGTCGAATACCTGCTGGCCCGGTCCAAGAAAGGCGAGGGAAGCCGGCCCCGTAAGGTCCGCCTGCGCCTGCGCGTGTCGCCCGTGGAGATCGTGGGAGAGGACGGCCGTGTCGCGGCGGTCCGTATCGAGCAAAACGAGCTCTATGAGGACGAGCGGGGACGCATCCATCCTCGGGGCACGGGACGCTTCGAGACTTTGCCCGTCGGGTTGATCCTGCGCTCGGTGGGCTACCACGGCGTGCCCGTTCCCGGTGTTCCGTTCCATAGAAAAGCGGGGATCATCCCCAATGACGGCGGGCGCGTCCTGGACGAAGAGGGCAAGAGGCTCCCCTGCCAGTACGTGGTGGGCTGGGCGAAACGCGGTCCTTCCGGCCTGGTGGGCACCAACCGCGCCTGCTCCGTGGCCACGGTGAAAGCCCTTTTGGAGGACGTTCGCCGCAAAGAGGCCCCTTGCGATCCCGACAGGACGCCCGAGGCAGCCGAGAAGATGCTGCGCTCGAGGCAGCCCGAACTCGTGAGCTTCCAGGACTGGAAGGTGCTCGACCGCCTGGAGATCGAGCGCGGCAAGGCCAAAGGCAAGGTGCGCGAGAAGTTCTCGCGGGTTACGGAGATGCTCGCGGCGCTCAAGCGGGCCAAGAACGCGTCTGATTAGACGCTTCCGCCCATCATTCCCGCGTGCGGCCGGATAGAGCGTATGGCGATCACTGTTTCCCGTCACGCGGTCGGTCGATAATGGGCGATTCTTTTTGTATTTCCAGGTCGCCGTATTCATTCATGAGCCTTCTGGTAGATTCGTTGACCTGACCAATAAAAAATGTGCTTGCAGGGAAAGCGGTATTTTTTAGTGTTTGTCAGCGACTTGTCCTTGAATAATCAGCGCTTCGCAGGGTAACCTTAGTGCATAATCCGGCCGGCGGCCGGCCACGGAGAAAGAACCATGGATAACCAGGGCACTTTTCCACGCACATTCACGCGGCTTTCCCGCGCGTTGCTCCTAAGCGGCGTTCTCGGCGCTTCGGGGGCCTGGGCTCAGAGCCCGCCACCCTTGAGCTGCGGCGACACGATCACCGCCGATACCACGCTCACCGCGGACCTGGACTGCACCGCGACCGGCAACGGGCTGATCATCGGGGCCGCGGGCATCACGCTTGACGGCAACGGACATCGCATCCTCACGCCCGGCACGGCCGTCAGCGGCAGCGGCCGCGACGACGTGACGATCCGGAACCTCGACGTATCGGGCCCCGTGGGAACGAACTCGGCCTACGGCATCCACCTCAACGCGGGCAACCGCCTCCTGATCGACGGGGTTACGGCGTCCGACCGCCAGACGGGCTTGTTCCTGAGCGGCGACGGAAATACGGTCCAGAACTCGCTGGTGGAGAACGCGGTCACGGGGATCGACCTGCGAGGGGTGAGTCTCAAGGCGCTCAACAACACCGTCCGCAACGCGACCGAGGACGGAATCTTCACGAGTGGCGACGACGGGCTGGTGCAGGGCAACACGGTGGAGGGGTCGGGTTACGGCGTTCGCTGCCAGGGCGCGCGCACGAGCATCCTGGGCAACCGGGTCGCCAGCTCGACGACGGGGCTGTTCCTGCACTACGCCACCAACGTGAGCGTGAAGGGGGCGGACGGCAACGATGTTTCGGGCTCCGATACGGGCATCCTGCTGGGCAACGCGAGCGACATCTTTCTGGAGAATATGCGCCTGGACAACCCCGCCAACGGCATCCTGGGGACGGGGGTGGAGCGCGTTACGATCCAGGACGTGGACGCCTCGGGCGCCGCGGGCGCGACGGCGGGGATGGGGATCCGGCTGTGGCTGAGCGCGCTGGACGTGCTGGTGGACAGCGCGACGGCGTCCAACCGCGAGATCGGCATCCAGCTCATCGGCGAGCGCGACGTGATCCAGGACTCGCTGGTGGAGAACGCGGTCACGGGGATGGACGTGCGCGGGGTGAATCTCAAGGCGCTCAACAATACGGTCCGCAACGCGGCCGAGGTCGGGATATTCACCAGCGGCGATGACGGGCTGGTGCGGGGGAACCTGGTGGAGGCGTCGGGGACCGGGGTGCGCTGCCAGGGGGCGCGCACGCGCATCCTGGGCAACCGGGTCGACAGCTCGACGACGGGGCTGCACCTGCACATCGCCAGCAGCGTGACGGTGACGGGTGCGGACGGCAACGACGTTTCGGGCTCGGATACGGGCATCCTCCTGGGCAGCGCGAGCGACATCCTTTTGGAGGGCATGCGTCTGGACAACCCGGCCAACGGCATCCTGGGGACGACCGTGGAGCGCGTCACGATTCGAGACGTGGACGCCTCGGGCCCCGCGGGGACGACCGAAGGGATGGGGATCCGGCTGTGGCGGAGCGCGTTCGACGTGCTGGTGGACAGCGCGACGGCGTCGAACCGGCAGTACGGGATCCAGCTCATCGGCGAGCGCGACGTGATCCAGGACTCGCTGGTGGAGAACGCGTTTTGGGGCATGGATCTGCGGGGGCCGGAGTCG
Organism: Elusimicrobiota bacterium; assembly: GCA_043819795.1. Taxonomy (GTDB): domain Bacteria; phylum Elusimicrobiota; class Elusimicrobia; order UBA1565; family UBA1565; genus JBDREN01. The sequence goes on along the minus strand of JBDREN010000149.1, from coordinate 815 downwards.
AAGGCCTTCCGCAACGTCGTCCGGAACGGGAGCGAAGTGGGCCTGCATGTGAACGGCAGCGACGCCCAGATCCACGACAATACGATCGAGGGCTGCGGGATCGGGCTCTACCTCAACGTGCTGGCGGGGGCGCTCGCGGAGCGGAACCTGGTCTCGGGCAACGTCACGGGGATCCGGTCTACGAACGGCAGCTCCGGGCTGGCCATCCACCACTCGGATATCGTGGGCAACTCGAGCAACGGGCTGTACAACAGCGAGACGCCCCTCGTGAACGCTGAGAACAACTACTGGGGCTCCGCCGACGGCCCGGCCCCGGCCGGCAGCGGCGACCGCGTCACCGGGAACGTGGACGCCGATCCGTTCCTGACCGTATCCGCCTTCACCCCGGGGCCTTTGATCGAGCTCGTGGATGAGAATGGCGACCCGGTCGCCGCTGATTGGGCGCGCATCGACATCCCGGGTGTGGGGGAGGTGACGTTGCCCGCGACACTGGACAGCTTCCCCGACGGCGGGCGCCTGCGCATGTTCATGAGCATCGGAGGGGTGACGTTCGGTCTTGATAAATCCTTTGCCGCCGATGTGACGAACCTCGTCGACCTGGGGACCGGGCAGATCACGGGAACTGTCCCCACGCCGGGGCAGAGCACGGTTCGCTTCGTATTCGCGAACAGCACTCTATTGACGGTCGAGCTGGTGGACGGAAACGGCGATCCGGTCGCAGCTGACTGGGCCCGCATCGACTACCCGGCGGTGGGCGAGGTGACCCTGCCGGCGACCTTGGGCAGCTTCCCGGACGGCGGGCGGGTGCGGATGTT
>JBDREN010000148.1:0-3905 GCA_043819795.1 Elusimicrobiota bacterium | reverse complement strand
GCGGCAATCGCCTCCCGCAGGGCGGGCGGGGGGCCTGGCGGACTCAAGCGGTCGTCGTCGAGGTGTTAGAACCATGCGGCCCCGCACTGGGGTTTGGGGGCGTTTGGGGCCGAGGTTCGCGTGGCCTCCCCCGTATGAACGATGCGGATCCGCGCTTGGGTTCGTTCCCAGCGCAGCGCGATTCGATGCCCCTCATCGTCGCTCTCGTGCACGACGAGGATGACCTGGGAGACGCCGGTGAGATCGTCGGCGAAAAGACTCTGGAGGCACGCCTCCAGCGCTTGCGGCCGCCGGTGCGTTGGGATCACGACGCTGATGTGAATCACGGCTATGATATAGTAACCGAAATCCCCCTTGGAATACATGCGGATTCTGATCATCAAATGCGGCGCTCTGGGAGATGTGGTGCGGAGCACGGCGCTGCTGCGCCCGCTCACCCGGCGTTATCCCGGCGCTGAGATTTGGTGGCTGAGTTCGGCCGCCGCCCGGCCGCTGCTGGCCGGGAACCCTCTCGTGGATTTCCCGCTGAGCGTCGGACCGGCGGCCTTGGCCCGGCTGGCCGGCGTCCGTTTTGATTGGGTCCTCAGCATGGAGGAGGATCCGGTCTGCGCCGGGCTCCAGCGCGTCATCGCGCATGAGCGGTGGACGGGAGTGACGCCGGGCGCGAAGCGGCTCGGTTATACCGCCGACAGCGCGCCGTACTACGCGATGAGCCTGCTGCACCGAGACCCCGGGGGCGGCCACCGGTCGGCCGACGCGCTTAAGAACGCCAACCGGCGATCGTTCGAGGATATTTGGTGCGCGATACTCGGGCTCAAGAAGGCGGGGGCCGTCCCCCAGATTGTCCTCTCGCGCAGGGACCGCGCTCAAGCGGCGGCGGTCGTCCGCAGTTTGGGCTTGGAGCGCCTGCCGTTGAGTATCGGGATCAACGCGGGAGCCGGCGCGCGCTGGCCCGCCAAGCGGATTCCAGACGACGCGGTGAAGCGCATCGGCGCGCGCCTTCGCGCGCGCTGGGGCGTTCCGGCTCTCCTGCTGGGGGGTCCGCAGGAGGCGCGGCGCAATGCCCGCCTGGCGGCCCGGTCCCGCGGAAGTCTCGTGGACATGGGGGCCCGGCATCCGCTGCGGGTGTTCGCGGCGCTTCTGGAGCGGCTCGACGCGCTCCTGAGCACGGATACTCTGGCGATGCACCTGGCCAACGCGCTCGGGACGCCCGTCGTGGCCGCGTTCGGTCCGACCTCGGCTCGCGAGATCTCCTTGGTCGACGGCGTTTGCCTGACGCCGCCGGAGCCATGCCGTTGTTTCTATCGCGTTCGCTGCACCTGGCCGACAAGCTGTCTCGGCTCGATTTCGGATGATGCCTGGCTCAAGGCGCTGACTCGGCTGCTGCCTCGCCGCGCTCTTAAACAGTAAAGAGCTGACGCATGAATTGCCAAAAAGGCCGTTAACACGCTGCGGCCCCCCGCGGGATTCGTTGATTTAGTCCCAGTCTCGGAGGAACCGAGGGGGTTGTCGTAAGCCTGAAATCCTATTTCCCTCAGTCCGGCACTTAACTTCTCTCTAGCATTTCGTTATTTGTCCTTTTTCCGGCCTACATGGCTGCCAAGTCCCTTATCCCGGGGCCAAATCAAGGCGGTCCCGCTCTCTCGCCCATTGGATGGCCAACTTCCCCAAATTGTACGCGGTACACGCCCATAGCCATTCCGTCTTTACCTTCCCCATCCCACGTAATAGGAACTGGCGCAGACCGATCACCGCTTTTATATGGGCGAAGGGCGTCTCTCCCATCCAGAACCGCTTACTGTATTTTTCCTGGTTCTCTTTACTCGACATCCGACGCGCCAGGCGGTCACGATGCTCCTCATACTGATCCCTGCGCACTGTGCGTAACCTGCCGGTTTTACTCAAACATATCGCCGCCAAGCCGCATCCCTCGCAGCTTTTACTTTGGTATATCCGAGTAGCGCCTCCTTTCCTGTCACGGCAATAATAACCGAGCTTGCGGCCCATCGGGCACCAGTAGCAGTCTCGCTCTTTGTCATAAGTAAAAGCCGTCGCCGACAACTGACTGGTCCCTTTTCTACGCGGCAAGTCTTCCCATTTATCTTCCGGTACCGGCTTCTCCGGGTCTTCCCGCCGGGCGGGGTTCTTATCACTCACGCGGCTCTCATCTCCAGGCGTCAACAGCTCCACTCCTCGATTCTCCATCTCGGACAGGTTCTCCCCGCTTCCATACGCGCCATCCGCCAACATCTCCTTGGGCCGTTTCCCGAAATTCTCCTCGATCCGGTCCACCGCTTCCGGCGCTACTTTTGACTCGGAACTGTCGTTGATCACATCGGCATCCACGATGAATCCGCCGTTCTCTATCGTCGCCATCGGCGTGTAATTGGGCGCGAAGCCGCCCTCTTTGTTGGGCAACACCTTTGATTCCAGGTCCGCTAGAGGCGCTTGTGTCCCCGTCTCCCTCCGGTCTCGATGCTTTTTCTTTCTCGCCTCATCGCTTTGCTTGACCTCGGCCAAGGCTTCCTTCAACTTCTCTTGACGATCTTTCAGCTTGCTTATGCCTTTCGGGAGCTCGTTGCCCGAGCTCTCCTCCCCGAATAGTCCATCTTCTCTTCGGTCTGCCTCGGCCATCTGTGCTAATGCCTCATCAATTTGTTTCTGTAGGTCCTCTAAGATTTTTTCCAAACCCTTCTGCCTCGCGGTATTGTGCCGGCTGCTGTTGGACCGCACACGCGTCCCGTCTATCGATACCGCCAACAGCTGCAACACCCCCATTTTCATCGCGACCTGACCCACCTGACGGAATAACCCCTTCAATTCCTCCCCGTATTTCGTCCGGAACTTGCAAAAGGTCGTATGGTCTATTCGCCGCCCTTCTACCAACCACATAAAATCCACCCGGTTTATGCACGCATCCTCCAGCTGGCGACTCGATCGTATCCTCCGATTCAGGCCGTAGAGCAAGGCACCGGCTATTATCCTCGGATGGATCGGAGGCTGACCTATTTCGCCGTTAAAACTCATCTCCCATTTTTTCCAATCCACACCCCGTAGAACCTCATCAAAGAACCGCACCGGATGATTCTCCCCGACCGTCTCATCGAGCGTCGGCGAAAACAACATCGCCTGGCTGCGGTTCAGTTTCGCCTTTGCCCAATAGTCCATGCCGCTGACTCCCGACCCACATCGCGCACTTGGCGCAGGGGCCTATCCGCGAATTTTATTCGACGATGAACGTCGTTTAGCTTCCCTCTGACTTTTAATGGTTCGGACCGTTTCGTCCTCCCACTTGCGTAACAAATCCCGGATTGATCGGTAGTTCCTGATCCCCCTGGCCACGACCTCGGCCTTCTCCGGGGACAGAACTCGCTGAACCACCTTTCCCGCAAGCAACCGACTCCAGTAGAAATAAGGACCGTGAGGCTTGGGCGGCTGCGCCTTGCATCGACAGTTGTTCGTCCCGCAAACGGTGTATCGACGCCGCAGGTTGCCGGAGCAGACGTAATCGAATCCGGCGATCCGGTGCCGCAGGGCTGCGATACGATTGAGGACTGAGCCTCTCTCTGACTTAGCCATACCACAATTATATGGTATGACAACGATGCCTGTCAACGCCCCGCCCTGGCCGTTGGCTGTTTAGGAGCTTTCGCGCCGGTCGGCGCAGCCGGCCGGGGTGAAAGCCGCCCGCGGCAGGCGGCCAAAGGGGCCGGCCTAAGCCGTTTTGCCAAAAGAAAGGGCGAAGCCGTCGTGGAAAACGGCCTCTCTTGCGGGCTGCGGGCCCGCGATTTCGCCCGTCCGGCCATACCCGTGAGGCAGCGCGGGCCGGACGGACGAAATTTCAAGAACGGAAAAACGACTATGGCGACCGTGCTCCGGAAACGTCTACTAAATCAACAAGCCCC
>JBDREN010000147.1:0-5383 GCA_043819795.1 Elusimicrobiota bacterium | reverse complement strand
GACCCCTCTCCCCGACCCTCTCCCGTGGGGAGAGGGTGAAATCAGCCCCCTCCACATGCGCACCCCTCCCCGCGGGGGAGGGGTGCGTTCAGCCCCACGGGGGGCTGCTTGCGTCGGGGGTAAGCCCCTCTCCCCGACCCTCTCCCGTGGGGCGAGGGAGAAATCGGCCCCCTCCACATGCGCACCCCTCCCCGTGGGGGAGGGGTGCGTTCAGCCCCGCGGGGGAGGGGTGCGGATTATATGGAACTTTTTCGGGGGGTCGTTCGTATAGTGGGCATGGGGCGACGGAGCGACCGCAGCAATAATGGGAGCGGACCGCGGATTAGCGGCAACCCCTGCGGCCGCCCGGATCGCCCCACCTCTTATGGATCGCCGAAGGGCCGGCGGGTTTCCGCCGGCCCCGGCGCTCCGTGGTTTCTCCGGCGGCGGCGCGGGCGGCTCTCAGCGTTCCAGCGCGCAGCGGATATCGATCCGGGCCCCGCGGCCTTTGTTCCCTTTGCGCACCCCGAGAGAAACGGTCTGGTAGCCATCCATGGGAAGAGGCGTCCCGTAGGCCGGAGCAGGCGCACTCCCGCCGGCGCCCGCGCGGCCAGCTTCCCGCGCCGCGGCCGGCCCGGGCGGTCCCCCCGATGCTGAGGCCGCGGCCGTGCGCAGCCGCCTCGCGATCACCCGAAGGCCGTCTCCCTCCGGGTTGCGCTGCGAGGCGGTCTCGAGCAGGCCGGCCGCCCTCTCGTACCAGTAGCCCCGGTCCCGGACGGGACGCGGGCGCTCGCGCAGCTCGAAGACGAAGACGTACGCGATGCTGCGGCAACGTGTGTGCCGGACCGTGAGGCGGATGTTTCCGCGCAGACGCGCGGTCTCCACCGCGCGCGACGGCGACACGCGCGTGAAGGACGCGGAGAGCACATCGGGGCTGGCGCTGCTGAGGACCGGGCGCGGGCCCCCGCGCGGGCACTCGGCCGCGCCTCCGGACGGGTAGCGCACCTCGGGGACCCCGCAAGCCGCGAGGACGGCCGAGGCCGCCAGCACAAGCCACGCCCGCCGCCGGGGGCTGCTGCGCACGTCGCGGGTGGTAAAGGCCATTGGACGTAAGGTTAGCAAATTGCCCATTAGCAGTCTCCTCTTCGGCGCTTGACGTGACAAACTTGGTAAAATCGCGCCATGCGGATGACCGGCTACCCGCTGGCGACCTTGCGGGAGGCGCCCTCCGACGCCGACACCGTCTCGGCGCGGCTGCTGATCCGGGCCGGCATGGTCCGCAAGGCCGCGCCCGGGCTCTATGCATGGCTGCCCCTCGGCCTGCGCACGCTCAGGAAGGTCGAGGCGATCGTGCGCGAGGAGATGGACCGCGCCGGGGGCCACGAGCTCTCGCTGCCCGTCCTCCAGCCCAAGGAGCCTCTCGATAAGACCGGGCGGTGGGCGCTCTTCGGGAAGGATCTTCTGCGCGTCAAAGACCGCAAGGGCGCCGGCCTGTGCCTTCCCGCCTCGGCCGAGGAGCTGGCCACCGAACTCGCCCGCCGGGACCTGCGCTCCTGGCGGCAGCTGCCTCTGATGCTCTACCGGATCGGTCCCGGGTTTAGCGACGAACCGCGTCCCCGCCAGGGCGTCATGCGCGCGCGCGAATATCTGGTGAAGGACGCCTACTCGTTCCATCTCGACCTCGATGACGCCTCGCGCCGCTACGACGCGATGCTGGAGGCCTACACGCGGATCTTCGAGCGCTGCGGCCTGCGCGCCGCGCCCGTGGAGGCCCTCCCCGGCGCGACCGGCGGGGAGCGGTCCCACGAGTTCGTGGCTCCCGCCGAGGCGGGCGAGGAGGTCGTGCTCCGCTGCACGAGCTGCGACTACGCCGCCGACCTCGACCGGGCCGAATGCCCGGCCGACGGGGTCGACGCGGCACCGGACTCCCCCTCGGAGAGCCGCGCCGGGGGGCTCCCACCTCTCGAGGAGGTTCCGACCCCCGGCAAGACGACCGTGGCGGAGGTCGCCCAGCTGCTGGGCGCCTCCCCGAGGGCGTTTCTCAAGACCCAGCTCTACATGGCGGGCGAAAGGCCGGTGATGGCGCTCGTGCGCGGCGACCACGAGCTCAACGAGGCGAAGCTCTCCAACGCCCTCGGCGGGGCGCCCATCGAGCGGGCGACGGAGCGGCAGTACGAGACGATCGCCGGGTGCCCGGTCGGCTTCGCCGGACCCGTGCGCCTGCCGCGCTGGAAGACGCCCGAGGGGAGGATGGAGGACGTCCGCATCGTCGGCGACGAGGCGATCCGCGGCGTCGCGGACGCGGTCTCGGGCGCGAACAAGAAGGACGCGCACCTGACGCACATCCATCTCGGCCGGGATTTCTCGGCCGACGTGTTCGCCGACCTCCGGCTCGCGCGGCCGGGCTCCCCCTGCCCCCGCTGCGGGGCGCCCACCGAGTCCGCGCGCGGCATCGAAGTCGCCCACCTGTTCCTGCCCGGCACGAAGTACTCCCAGGCCATCGGGGCCGCCGCCATGGGCAAAGAGCAGGACTCGACATTGTTGGCCATGGGCTGCTACCGGATCGGCCTCTCCCGCGTCGTGGCCGCCGCCGTCGAGCAGGGGCATGACGACTTCGGCATCAGGTGGCCCGCGGCGATAGCCCCCTTCGCCGTGGCCCTGGTTCCCGTCGAGGCCGGCGACCCCGAGGTCCGGGCCGAGGGCGAGAAGATCTACGCCGGCCTTTGGGAGGCCGGCGTCGAATGCCTGTTCGACGACCGCCCCGAACGCCCCGGCGTCCGCTTCAAGGATATGGATCTCATCGGCGTCCCCTACCGCCTCGTGCTCAGCAAGAAGACCCTGGCCGACGGCCAGGTCGAGTTCAAGAGGCGCGCGGCCGGACAGGCCGAGCGATGGCCGCTTTCGCAAGCCGTTTCCAGGGCGCTAAGCTTGACCGCTTCGGACGGCTTTTGATATAATTTTCCCATAAGAAAGACCGTCGAGAGTGGCGGCAGTGGGCGCCGCTTTTTTTTATGACCAAACCGGTGGACTTGGCCCGGATCGAGAGGATCATCGATGACGTCCTCTCCCAGGAAGCGATGGAGCTCGTGGACCTTCGCTATCTGCAGGCGGGCGGCCGCTGGGTCCTGCGCGTTTTTATCGACAAGCACGGCGGGATCACCTTGGGCGACTGCGAACGCCTGTCCGACCGGATCGGCTCCGTACTCGACGCCGTGGACGAGATCCCGCACTCCTACTCGCTGGAGGTCTCGTCGCCGGGCCTGGACCGCGTTTTGAAGAAGAAGACGGATTTTGAACGATTTTCCGGACACCGCGTGAAAATCCGGCTGAAGTCCCCCATGGAGGGGCGGCGCCGGTTCAACGGGTACCTGCGCGGCCTGGACGAGGGCAAGGTGGTCCTGGAGAGCAGCCCGGCGAACGTCCATCTGGACCTGGACGCCATCGAGGAGGCCCGCCTGGACCCCGAGGTCAGCCCCTAGCAGGCCGTCCGACCGGACGCCGGGCGCGCGGCCTTGGAGATCTGACGTTTAAAGCCTTAAGACGGCGTTAAGGAGCTTGCTCGGGCGGGCTCCCAAGGCGCACAAGAGGTGTTATGGCTCACAAGAGCGACCTGCTCCTGGCATTGGACCAGATCGAACGCGAGAAGGGAGTCAAGAAGGACGATATCCTCGAGATGGTGGAAGGCGCCATCGCGAGCGCCCTGCGCAAGCACGTCGGCCGCCTGGCCAACGTGATCTGCACGATCGACCGCGAGACGGCCCAGATCACCGCCTGGGTCCGCAAGAAGGTGGTCGCGGAGGTGGCGGAGCCGGAGCTCGAGATCGGGCTCGAGGAGGCCCGGCGCTTCAAGAAGAGCGCGGCTCTCGAGGAGGAGGTCGACCTGCCCGTCGACGCGGCCGAGTTCGCCCGCATCGCGGCCCAGACGGCCAAGCAGGTGCTCATCCAGAAGATCCGCGAGATCGAGCGCGACAACCTGTACGAGGAGTTCAAGCCCAAGGAAGGCGAGATGCTCAGCGGCCAGGTCCACCGCTTCATGGAGCGCAACATCATCGTCGACATGGGCAAGGCGGAAGCCATCCTGCCGGTGCGCGAGCAGATCCGCCGGGAGCGCTACTCGATCGGGGACCTCATCCGCGCGATCATCCTCAAGGTGGACAAAGCCCAGCGCGGACCGCAAGTCGTCCTCTCTCGATCGACGCCGCTGTTCATGCGACGGCTCTTCGAGATGGAGGTGCCGGAGGTCGGCGAGCAGATCGTCGAGATCATGGACATCGTCCGCGATCCGGGCTTCCGCGCCAAGGTCGTCGTCCGCTCGCACAACCCGAAGGTGGACGCTATCGGCGCCTGCGTCGGCATCCGGGGCTCGCGCATCCGCTCCATCATGAACGAGCTCTCGGGGGAGCGCATCGACCTCATCGCCTTCTCGGAGGACACGGCGACATTCATCTCCAACTCGATCGCGCCGGCCAAGGCCAACTCCGTGCGGATACTCGACCGCGAGCAGCGGCAGGCGGAGATCATCGTCGCGAACGACCAGCTCGCGCTGACGATCGGCAGGGAGGGGCAGAACATCCGCCTGGCCTGCAAGCTCACCGGCTGGAGCCTGGCCGTGAAGTCCGAGGCCCAGAAGGCCGAGCAGCAGCAGCAGCAGCAGCAGTCCCAGACGGAGACGCTCAGCGCGCTGGAGGGCATCGGCCCGAAGACGGCCGACGTCATCATCAAGAGCGGCCTCTCCGACATCTACCGCATCGCGACGTTCTCCCCGTCGGATCTCACCACGCTGCAGGGAATCGGCCAGAAGACGGCCGAGAAGATCGTCGAGAGCGCCAAGAAGTACGTCGCGGAGCATCCGCGCCAGCAGCCCGCGGCCGCCCCGGCCCAGAGCGCTTTGCCCCCGGCCGCGGAGGGGGACGCCTCCCCGGCCGGAGCCCCGCAGGAGGGCGCTCCCTCCGAGGGCGACAAGACGCCCGGCCCGGCCGAAGCCGAAAAGGGAGCCGGCGTTTCGACGGAGGATAAGAAGGCTTAAACGGGACCCGTAGGAGCAAGGTTTATGGCGGAAATGAAGACAAAGAAGAAAGTCGCCAAGAAGACCGCGGCAAAGAAGAAGACCGCCAAGAAGGCGGTGAAGAAATCCACGGCCAAGAAAAAGACGACGAAGAAGGTCGTGAAGAAGAAGAAGAAGGTCGTCGAAGCGACGACGATCCGCAAGACCGTGGCCGAGAAGCGCTCCGTCCAGGAAGAGGGGTCCATCGCCCCGCCGACTTCCCATCTCGTCGACGCTTTCGCCAAGTTCCGCCAGACCGCCCGGCGGCGCCCCACCGCGGGCCAGCCCCCGCCGGTGGTCCGCATCGCGCCCAGGGGCTCGCTTCCGCAGCCGCGCCCCGCGCCCCCGGCCCCGGTCCAG
>JBDREN010000146.1:0-15506 GCA_043819795.1 Elusimicrobiota bacterium | reverse complement strand
GTGGGCGCGGCCGGCCACACGGCGCGCCGCGAGGACAACCGCTTCAAGCTGGACACGCCCGAGGCCATGCGGGCCCGGGCCGAGCGGGCCAGGCGCGGCGCCGGCGACATCGAGCGCGAGCTCGAGGGCGTCCGCGGGCGCATCGAGCTGCTGCACGCCCAGATCGACGGCCGGCAGCAGCACATGTCCTGGCTCGATGAGAACAGCGAGCCCGTAGACCCCGACGAGGAGAAGGCCTATCAGGAGACCCTGCGGCTCCTGGGCGAGAAGCGCGACGAAGAGTACGTCCTCTCGAAGCTGGCCGAGATCCACGACCTGGCCGCCGGGAAGCCCGCGGCGGGCAAGGACGTCCTGAGCGCTTTAAAGGAGCTGGAGACCTACTACGAGAGCCTGCTGCCCACCGAGACCGAGAACCCCGGGTATCAGGACTCCCTCGGCACGAAGCTCGCGGTCATGAAGGCGGTCGAGCAGGCCCTGGTCGACTACAAGCGCGGCCCCGTGGACGGGCGCAAGGCCCCGGCGCCGCGGACCCGGCTCGACGAAGAGGCCCAGGGCCGCATCGAGCCGATCGTCTCGGAGCTCGAGGGCCTGCGCGACGAGACGCGCGGGGCGCTGGCCAACCGCGACGCGCTCGATAAGCTCCTGGCGGCCGTGGCCCGGACCCGGAACCTGGCGCTGCGCGAGCGGCGCGGCGGCGGGGAGATGCTCGAGTTCCACAAGAACGTCTCGCGGCTGGCGATGGTCATGGACCTCGCGTTCTCGCTGAACACGATCGACGCCGCGCAGAAGGCCCTGCTCGAGATGCAGCAGATGCTCGACCGCAAGCTCGAGAGGATCCGCGGCGTGCGGGACCAGGCCGGCCGGGACCTCGCCGAGACCGAGGCCAACCGGCAGCGCTCCGAGGAGTTCCGCCAGAAGGTCCGCGACGATATCGCCGAGAAGACGGCCTCGCAGAAGGACATGAAGGAGCTCTCGGACCAGACGGAGCTCGCGGTCCGGCGCATCAGCGCCTTCCGCACCGAGGTCAGCGCGCTCCTGAGCGACATCGACGGCAAGGACGCGCACGATAGTGGGGACGCCCTCAGCGAGTACAACCGGCGCAAGGCCGAGCTGCCGAAGCTCGTCGAGTGGAGCACCAACGGCAAGCCCGGCGACGAGGACTTCCTCTCGCTCAAGGAGCTCCAGGAAAAGCTGGCCGACATCGAGGACTACATCCAGACGGTGAACGACGGCCTGAGCGACGTGGCCTCGGCCCCGCTCGAGTTCGCGGGCGTGCTGGTCCTCGCGGTCCCGGGCGAGCCCGAGTTCAACGTCACCAACCCCGACGCGTCCACGACGCTGCAGCTGCTCTCGGAGCGCAAGACCCACTGGCAGAACGAGCTGGCGAACTACCAGGAGGACCTCGACGAGTTCCGCAACCGCCTGGACGCCTCCTACTCGGGCACCGAGGACGACGACTTCGGCGACTCGCATCCCCTCTCGCTCCCGAAGAGGCTCGCCGAGGCGCAGGGCGACGTCAGCCGCTACAGCGGCGAGGCCGGCCAGCTGACGGCGCGCATCGACGCGGCGGCCGCCGAGATCATGAGCGTGGTGCCCGGCGCGGACCTGCCGGCCCTCTCCGGGCGGGACCTCGAGGCCATGCAGGACGCGATCGAGGCCTATCCGGACAAGATCACGGGGATCACCTTCCCGAGCGAGTTCACCCCCGAGAACTTCAACGCGAAGATGGCGCTGTTCCTTATAGGGCGCCTGCTGCCGCAGGCCGGGCGGGCCGTGATCGGCTGGTCCAAGGCCGACGCCACGGTGGAGACCATCCAAGAGGCGCTCGCCTCCCCGGTCCCTCAGAGCGTGGCCCTCTACGAGAACGTCGTGGAGGCGGTCCAGGCAGTCATCGACGATGTGGACGCGGACGTGGCCTTCGTGCAGGGAGGCACTCCGTCTCTGGCCGCCAACCAGGCCCTGGTGGACCGCAAGCTGGCTCTTCTGAACCGGCTGCAGCCGGTGCTCGTCGAGGCGAAGAGCGTCATCTCGACCCACGCGATCCCCTACCAGCAGGATACGATCGACTCCTACAGCCCCACCGGCGACACCTGGGCCAAGCTCTTCGACGGCCAGATCACGCTCTATGAAGGAATAGAGAAGGCCCTGGACCGGACCCTGCCGTGGGCCCTGGCCACCTGGGGCGCCAAAGACGGGGACGCGGCCGCGGCGGAGGCCAACATCGGGGCGATGCGCGACAAGTTCAACGACCTGTTGAACGGCTACACCGACGAGAAGGGCTACCACGAGGGCGTGCTCGATCACATCGACGACCTCCGGCGGCGCACCGATCCCAACAATACCGACATGGAAGACGTCTACGGGCAGCCCCAGCCCTACAGCCTGCCCAAGAAGATCTCGCAGTACACGGCCGAGAAGCGCCTGCGCACCGGCGACATCAACCGCCAGCACGTGGAGATCAACGGCATCCTGGCGCGGATCGACCAGCTGACCGAGGGCCGCTTCAACCTGCGCTCGTGGAACCTGCCGGACGGGATCGACGCCGAGAGCCAGGCCAGCGTGGACCGGATCAAGGCCCTGATCGACGACAAGGTCTACCAGACCCTCGGCGACCTCCTGACGGACATCGGCAACGAGTACAAGGACAAGGGCGAATCCGTGAGCATGGGCGGCGACGGAGACGAGATGGCCGTCCCCCAGGGCGAGCAGGATCCGCTCAAGGTGGACGACAATACCATGGTGGCCCTCCTGGCGCTCGAGACGGCCAAGCGGCTGGTGCCCTCCACGAACCAGGAGCTCGAGAGCGCGGCCGCGGCCTACGCGGTGGCCCGCTTCCTCTACTCGGACGGCGTGGTGGAGGCCGCCGAGGAGAGCCTCAGCGTGAAGGTCCCCTTCGCCCGGGACTTCCTGGCCCGGGCCCAGGCGGGGCTCGAGAACGCCCTCACGGACCTCGATAAGGACTCCGCCTACGCCGCCTCCGACGGTACGACCGAGTCCGCCGACGCCGTGGTGGACCGGAAGCTGAGCATCTTCGGCCAGCTCAACGCGATCACTCGCGAGGGCATCGATTTCTGGGGCACCCAGATCGGCTGGGACAACGACTCCTTCGAGACCATCGACCAGATGGGCACCTACTACGACGCGACCCGGGACCTCTACGAGAACTCGGGCACCGTGGCCGACAACGAGCTCGACGCCATCCTGGAGATGAAGGACGCGCTCAAGAAGACCTTCGACGACCTCCAGGACCAGCGCCGGGACGTCGAGAATTGGCTCGGTCAGCTCAACCCCAAGGAAGAGAGCGCGCTCAAGCGGGTGGCCGAGGACATGCGTAAGATCCAGGACAAGACGAAGGCGGTCCTCGAGCAGAACATCCGGTTCCGGGACCTCGAGGCCCGCTTCAAGCGCTCCGAGCAGTCCCTGGAGTGGACGCTCGGCCGCACCGACGACTCCCAGCAGAGGCTGGCCGCGGAGCTGAGGGCGCTCGACGACCCGGCCAGCCTCGACCCGCGCCTGCGCCAGCGCATCGAGGCTCTGAGGATCAAGGGAGGCAGCTGGCACCTGCCCGCCGGCTCCGATGGCGACGCCTCGGCCATTATCGTGCCGAAGCGCGACTTCAGCAGGTTCGTCGATACGATCTTCTCCAGCATCCTCAAGCGCGCTTCCTCGACCAGGGACCTGGGCGAGCTGCGCCAGCGCCTGCTCGACGACCCGCGCTCGCTGACGAACGTCCTGCCCGGCTCGCAGATCCTGGAGTTCGGGGACGCCGACGGATTCTACCTGGTCTACCAGACGCAGTTCGCGGTCCCGCACACCCTGGAGACCAGCAACTGGGTGACCTTGGGCAACATCGCCCAGCTCTGGGGCAACAACATCAGCGTGACCGGCTACCAGTTCGGGAGCCCTCCCACCGAGCGCAACGCCCCCTACGGCGACAAGGGCATCGAGGTCCAGGTCGAGTCGCTCCAGGGCTCCAACTGGGTCAACTACCTGAACGTCGACTTCCACCGCTTCCTCCAGGACATCCCGGCGGACATGAAGATGGACTCGACGGCGCGCCAGAGCCGGATGATGCTCTTCGACGACTTCGCGATGATGCTCTTCGGCGACCGCCTCTACGTCGCGCTGACGGGCTTCGGGGACTTCGCGACCCAGGACACCTTCAACAAGCCCCACATGTTCGGCGGCAGCGCGAAGACCTCGCTCAAGTTCACCGAGGTCATGCGGCTCAACGCCGAGCAGCAGCGGATGTACGCCAACGACCCGCGGTTCTTCATGCAGAAGATGAACCTCGACTTCACGGACCTGGACAAGGAGCTCAACAAGGACTGGGTCATCGAGTCCCGCGGGGACAACAAGCGCTACGTGCGCACGCAGATCGGCCCGAGCTTCGACGTGGCCAGGCTCATCGGCTCCGACGACGCCTTCACCGTGGACCTCCACTGGGCCCGCCAGGAAGGGACCGACGACTACAACCAGGACGCCTACGGCGTGACGGTCCTCAAGGGATTCACCTTCCGCGACGATTCCGGCGAGCCGTGGATGGTGCTCTCGGCGAAGGCCGGCGCGGAGGCGGGCACCGAGTACAACACGCTCTCCGGCCGGGTGTCCATGACCCTGCCGAACCAGGGCATCGTGCTGAGCGGCGAGGGCCGGATCCTCGGCGACACGAGGACCTACTACCTGCAGGCCTCCAAGAAGCTCGGCGACTACTCGAACGTGTCGGCGGGCTACGGATCGCGCTACGTGGGCCGGCCCAACCGGCTGACGATCAGCATGAACTCCTCGTTCACGCTCGGCCAGCTGTGGAGCTCGGTCGTCAAGGGCACGGCCGAGGGCCTCCAGGGCGCCGACGCGCTCAAGGCCTACAACCAGGAGCTCGACGATTTCTTCAAGGAAGGCGAGGACGACACCCGGGTCTCCGAGCTGCGCGCGGTCTTCATGCGCGACGTGGGCATGAAGCTCGTCAAGCAGGACATCGGGACCCTCGCCAAGGAGATCCGGGAGCTGCGCAAGGCCGGCGCCTTCGCGGACAACACCCGCATCCAGGGCATGGTGGGGTTCGTGACCAACCCGGTGGGGGATGCCCCCGCGGACCGGGCCATCGGCGGCGGGCCGGTCGCGGGGACCTACACGTCTTTGACCCTCACGCGCGGGCAGAAGCAGCTCATCGACGCGAAGATGAAGCATCTCTACCGCGAGTCGCTGCGGCTGCAGTTCCGCATGCTCGATTTGACCAAGCAGTGGCAGGAGACGGTGACCGAGATCGCCCAGGCCCAGTGGGAACTGAAGATGGCCGGCTTCATGGCCGAGCGGGCGCCCACCGAGGCCCTGCGGCGCGAGGGCGCGGCCAAGCAGAGCGAAGCCAAGCTCCGCCTCGACCAGGCGAGCATCCGCTACAACATGCTTTCGGGGCGCTCTCCTTATGAAGAGCTGCCCTTCGATAACCTGAGCGCGGGCGAGCTCAAGGCCCTGCTGGCCGAAATCCACTCGCTCACTCAGACGCCGGACCGGCTGGGGAAAGTGCTGCACACGCTCGACCAGGACGAGATCGAGGCCCAGATGGGCCCCGAGCCCTTCAACCTCATGGACTGGATCCCGTTCATCGAGCGGCTGACGCTCTCCTTCGGGACGCAGATCCAGGACCACCTGTCGAACCAGGTCCTGGGCGCGGGCGTCACGCTGCGCGTGCCGATCTACGACCCCGTCTCCGGCGATCGGAACAACGCCTATAAGCTGGAGGGCGAGGCGACGGTCCAGGAGATCCTGGAGGTCCACGAGGAATACGGCCTCCGCGCCCGCCAGGAGCTGGCGGAGGCGCGCTTCTGGTCCTCCGGCGCCCGGACCCTGAGCCCCCAGGTCGCGCGCTCGGCCGACGCGCTCGCCGACGCGATCCGGGCCTACCGCAACGGGCTGGTGCCCGAGAGCCGCCTGCGCGAATCCTTCGGGCAGTGGCATTGGTACGTCTCCAACATCCTCAGGGCCGAGTCCAAGGCCGCGCTCGCGGCGGGCTGGTCGCAGCTCGACGCCTCCTTCGCCCGGCCGCGCCAGGGCTCCGGCGCCTCCGAGCGCGTGGGCTCGTTCCAGGAGGCCTTCGACATCGCCGGCCGGAACTCCCGGAGCATCTCGGAGATCGGGCTGCGCCAGCAGGCCGCCGAGCACATGACGCGGGCCAACGCCCACCGCATCCAGAAGTTCTACGCCGACATCCACATCGGCAACAACTTCACGGCCGCGGGCGTGGGCTGGCTGCCCTCCTTCGGCATCACGGGCTTCGGGGTCACGCCGATCCCGGTCTTCGAGCTCAAGAGCGCCGAGCTCGCCGAGCTCCAGAAGGCCCAGGGAGAGCAGCACGAGGAATACTACAGGAACCTCCAGACCCGGCTCGAGGCCGACCTGGCCGTCTCCTTCTTCCAGAACATCGCGACCTGGGAGCGCGCGCGCGACGCCGAGCGCCTGCTCAACGCTGAGATCATCCCGCGGCTCGAGGCGGACCTGCGCGCCGCCCAGCGCCGCGCGGGCGATGGCGACTCCCGGGGCGAGGCCCCGCGCCTGCAGCGCGAGCTGGACCAGGCCCGCCGCCGACTGCACGTGACCCAGCTGGCCGGCGAGCAGGCTAAGGCGAGCCTGAACTACCTTCTCGGGCGTCCGGAGGGGGCGGAGCTTCATATCGGCATCAGCGCCGAGCAGGCGCTGGCGGACCTCGAGGCGATCCTCGCCCAGAAGCGTCCCGAGGCGGCCGACGGAGCCATCCTCGACGCCCGCGTGAAGGTGGCCCGCGCGGTCGAGCTCATCATCGACAAGGGCATGAAGGTCGAGGAGCTCTACCTCGAGCCCGTCTCCCTGGCGGTGCGCTCCCTGGGGCGGCTCATGAAGGCCCTTTCGGAGGAGACCATCGGCGACCCGGACCTGATGGCGGCCGCCCGGGTGCAGACGCTCGAGGCCGAGCGGGCCCAGAGCGCTTACGAGGGCGACCTGGCGGCCCGCCGGGCCCAGCTCAACGCCGAGCTCGACGCCGTGGAGCAGGCGAGCGAGGCCGCGAAGAGCCGGACCGACGCGGCGTCCCGCCTCGATGAGATCGAGAGGAGCGCCAAGAGTCTTAACCTCCGGGCCGCGCTGGCGAGGCTCGGAGAGGCGCCGGCGCAGGAGGGCCCCAACGCCCTGCCGCGCAGCTACCACAAGCTCGAGCAGGCGCTGATGGACGCCGAGCAGTCCCTGGCGTCGGCCGGGCGCGAGCCCGAGGTCGAGGCCTTCGAGCCCGAGCTTCGGCGCGGGCGCGTGGCCGGGAACTTCCGCTACTACTACGCGCACACGTCGCTCGGCTTCGACAAGATCAACGAGCACTTCATCGACAGCTGGGTGGAGTTCCGGATGCGCAGCATGGAGACCCCGCCCGAGGTGCTGATGGCCCTGGCGGAGCTGCGCATGGACAAGGCCGACCGCGTCCACCGCAACGACGCGGCCGCGGCCCGGTCCCGCGCCGGCATCCTGCTCTCGCAGTTCGAGACCAACGTCCGCCTGCTGCGCTGGGCCGAGGAGTTCTCCCAGGGTCCGCGGGAGCCGCAGGGGAGCCGGGCCGAGCGCGACTTCGAGACCTTCAAGCATGGCATCAAAGGCCGCCTCGACGTCCAGGCCGCCCGCATCAAGGCGCTGCTCGGCCTGCCGGCCGAAACGACCGTTTCGGACATCGCCAGGCTCCTGCCGAAGGACCGCTCGGGCGAGTCGCAGGACATCCGGCGCGTGGCCAAGCGCTTCGTGGACGAGGTCGAGGCGCTCCGGATCGACCAGATCCGCCGGACGATCTTCGAGGACGGCGTGCCCGAGTCCTTCGGCAACGAGGACGGCCTGATCCACCAGATCCGGGCCGACGTGATCGCCGAGCGGATGAGCTACAAGGGCTTCACCCCGGTGGCGGCCTTCGGGATCTTCCGGGCCCAGGGCGTGGGCGGACTGTTCTTCGAGGCGCCCGATCCCCGGTCGATCGAGCAGGGCCTCGAGCGCGTGCTCTCCGACTCGGTCCGGCGCGAGCTTCAGAGCCAGGGCCGCATGCAGGGGCTGGCGCTGCGGCTGCACCTCCTGATGAGCTCGGTGAAGGAGCGCGCTACCCTCGTGGAGCGCCAGAACGCCCTCGTGGAGGCCGCCCAGGAGGACTACTTCTCGGCCGTCGCCAGGGCCCAGGACGGGCTGATCGACCAAGACGAGCTCCTCTCGGCGCAGGACGCGCTCGTGGGCGCCTGGATCGAGCTCAGCGGGAGCATGGCCCAGCTCAAGAACGATTTCATCGAGCTGGTGACCGAGCTCGAGGCCGTCGGGTACGCCGAGGAGCGGCTCCTGAATCTCCCGGCCGGCACGCAGGAGCTCTCCGGCGCCGCGCTCTTCTCGAACCGGATGGACGCGCTCCTGGACTACGGGGCCGGCCGGATGCTCGACGAGGAATTCGCCGGCCGCCTGGGCGCCGCGCTCAGGGGCGCGCCGGGGATCGACGCCGAGGCCGTGCGGCTCCTTCTCGACGAGGCCCAGACCTACCGGAAGATGCGCCGCGACGCCGAGATCGTGCGGCACAGCGGCTCCTTCGGCGCCGCCGAGCGGCTCAAGCTCCTGACGCAGGCGGACGTGGAAGGCCGCCGCGAGCGGGTGCGGGCGCGGCTCGGAGCGCTGCTCTCGGCCGCTCGCGCGGACCCCGCCTCGCGGCAGAGCGTGCTGGGCGTGCTGATGCGCGACCTCGAGGGCCGGATCGAGGGCGCGGCCGATTTCCAGCAGAGCGAGATGGCCGACCTGAGCGGGATACGCCGGCACATCATCGAGGAGGTCTTCACTCTCGACGCGTCTCCCGATCCCCGCGGTCCCATGGCCGGCGTGGACGCCGAGACGCGCTTCGCGGTCCGGGGCGCGCTCGAGCGCATCGAGGTCCTGCGCGGCGAGCGGCTCGCGTCGCGGCAGGCCCTGCTGGAGAGCTACGTCGGCAACAAGTACAAGTCCGCGGGCTCCGGCAGGCTCTCGCCCACCGACTTCATCATGCGGGACGCGGCCCTCGACGAATACCTCAAGGCGGTCGAGGCCTACGACGCCGAGGTCGTGAAGCTCTTCGCCATGCCCGAGGTGCGCGGCAACGAGCGGATGGTCCGGTCGCTCAACGGGCTGCTCTCCGTGCGCGAGACGCTGCGGCGGCAGGTGGCGCTGGCCAATCACGGGCGCGGGATGCTGGCCATCGACTCTTTGATCATGCTCGAGGAGGCGCGGCTCGCGGCCCGGCGCTTCGAGCGCGCGCCGGCGCCCCAGCTGCGCGAGGCGTCCGACGCGCTGCGCCGGCTCGTTGAGCTGCGCGGGCGCTGGGCTTCCGGCGAGGTCTCGGGGCTCGCACCGCTCTACGCCGTGGTAGAGACGGACGCGCAGGGACGCCGGACCTGGAGCGCGGCGGAGTGGTACACGCGGGATCAGCTGGGCCGGCTCGGGGACCTGGAGACCGACGAGTCGGGACGGACGTGGCTCAAGGCCCGGGCGGGCGAGAAGGTCCGCCACGAGGTGATCGCGGGCGTGGACGCCGCCGCGGCCGTGAGCGCCTTCGCACGGGAGGCGCTCGAGACGAACAAGGCCCGCCTGGGGCTGGGCGAGGTCTTCGAGAAGCACGAGTTCGCGGCGGTGAGCCTCGACGGGAGCGGCGCGCGGGGCATGAGCTACGAGGAGGCCGAGCGGCTCAGCCGGAGCGGCCGGGCCTTCTACTTCTCGCGCGAGGCGGACCGCTCCGGCCTGCGCCCGGCCGGGCATCCGCTCAAGTCGCTTTGGGACGACCCGGCCGGCGTCGAGACGATCCTGTACCTCGGGGACGAGGACATCTCCCACGACGCCTTCCCGACGCGCGAGAGCCTGAGCGCCCACCTGGACCGGCTGGGCGCCGGCGAGGCGGCGGATTTCGCGCGGCTCGAGGCGGGCCCGAAGGGCGTGGCGAAGATGATCGAGTACGCGGCCGAGCACGAGCGCCGCGCGCGGACCGTGGGCTGGATCGGCGTGAAGCTCCAGAGCTACGGCTACGCCGTCGACGCCGACGGCCGGCCGCGGGTGCTCATCCTGACCCAGGAGGAGTTCGACCAAGAGGTCAAGGCCCTGCAGAACTCTCCCGCCACCTTCCGCCAGGCGCAGAACCTGCTCGAGAAGGCCAACGCGGCCGAGGCCGCGGCGCGCGCCCGCCGGGACGCCCAGAAGGAGCTGACCGACGCCGAGGGCAAGCGCCATCAGCTCATCGAGGCCGAGGCGCGGGCGCGCTTCGAGCGGGACGTCGAGCAGGAGCTTCCGAGGCTTCCCGGCGAGACCGAGGCCGACCACCAGGCGCGGGTGAAGGCCGAGCTGCACAAGCGCGTGGTCGAGGACGGGCGCTACAAGGCCGCGCAGCGGGCCTTCTCGGCGCAGCTGGAGAAGTTCAACAAGCTGGACGAGGCGCACCTCTCCACCCGTCGCGAGGCGGACAAGGCCCTGCGCGCTTTCAAGGGCAGCGGCCGCCTGATCGCCCACGCGGGCCACTGGCAGGCCCTGGGAGCGGACTACATGGCGGCCCTCGAGGCGGCCGGCGTGGATGAGCGGTCGCGCGAGCGCGAGCAGGCGGAGCTTTCGGCCACGAGCCCGATGCGGTTGTTCGTGAGCCGCGACACGGCGTTCCACTTCGACGCCCGCGGCGGGCTCGCCCGCGTGACCGGGCTCCCCGTATTCGGGCGGGGCGCGCTCGACGAGCGGATCGGCCTGGCCGAGGCTCCGGTGACCAAGCACAGCGGCGAGCTCTTCGGGGCGGTCCTGGACCGGGACGCCTCGGCCGTGCGGCTTTATTGGGACATGGACTCCCTGGAGAAGGCCGCCGAGGGATGGACGATCGAGGACGTGCATGTGACGCCGGCGGCCGACGGCAAGAGCCGGCCGGCGCGCTACGTGGACGGCGGCGTCGAGATCGACCCGAACTACCGCCTCAAGCGCTACATCGACCCCGCGGCCGGCGCCAACGGCCTGCCGGTCATGCTCAGCCGCCGGTACTTCATCGCCCGCCTCACCGACGCCGGCCGCGAGCAGCAGAAGGCCAAGGGCTACGGCACCAAGCTCTCGAACTGGTCCAATATCATCGGCGAGATCCCCGGCGGCATCCTGCGCACCCCGGTCGAGCTCCTGACCGGCCGCGACCCGAACCAGCACCACTTCCTGGGCCGGGCGCACATGTACAAGTTCGAGGGCGGGGCGACCAACCACCAGGGCCCGCTCCATAAGGTCGCCCACTTCATCGACATCCTCGACCTGCTGCCCGATCCCGTCAACTGGTACTTCGACGCGAACCAGTTCCCCGACAAGGTGAGGCTCGACTCCGCGATCCTTCCTCACCAGAACATCTACGGCAAGAACGCCCGCAGCGACGACAAGGACATCCATTTCGGGCGGCCGTCGCTCGATCGGGCCATCGTCCACCGGACCGAGGACCTGCTCAACGCGAGCCGGGGCGTGCTCTCCTACTTCGAGGGCGGCGTCCGGACGACCTGGATCGAGCAGCGCCGCGGCCGGGCCCCGGCCCTCGACTCCGACGCGAGCGCCCTGATGTACCAGACCTCCCGCGTCACCGAGCGGACCGGGATCGAGGCCATCGAGGACGCGCTGCGCGACGGGGCGGTCGCCACCGACCCGGACTCCTACACGGGCGAGCGGCCGGTGCGGCTCTCGGGCAGCCCCGGCCACATCGCCGTGGACCGCGTGGAGCGGCGCGTGCTCCTGCGGCCCGGGGCCTACCAGTACGGGCGCATCGTCGAGAACCTGAAGGGCTTCCCGCAGCGCATCGAGGACCAGGAGCGCGCGGCGCGCGACCGGGCCCCCGCGCTCGAGCGGGCCTCGGAGCGGGCGCAGTCGGATCTGGCGTCCAAGCGCGAGGAGCTGGGCCGGGCGCGGAGCCAGGAAGGGGAGCTCTGGGGCGCCGCGCATCCCATGGCCTGGCGGATCGGCGCTCAGCGCGCGCTCGAGGCCGAGATGAGCCGGGCGCAGGCCGAGCTCGAGCGGCTCAGCGAGGAGCTCCTCGCCGAGCAGCGGCGGCTCAAGGAGCTGGCCGACGAGCTCAAGCAGGAGCGCCGGCGCGAGCGCCGCGAGCAGTCGCCCTTCAAGCGCTTCCCCTGGCTGCCTTGGGCCGCGGCGGCCGTGGTGATGGCCGCCCTCCTGGCCGCCGTGTGGGAGTGGCTGCGCCGCCGCACGGAGAGCCTCCTGGCGCCCATCGACCAGCCGGCCGCCCCCGCCCGCCAGACCGCGTAGCCTCCCGAATCCCTGCCCGCGGCGCGATCGTCGGGCGCCCGTCCAGCCTTGACCGGTAAGCGGTCTATCCGTCGGCAGGGCCGATCATTGTGCAGCGGGGACGCGCTAGAACGCATGGTAAGCGTTCGCTAGCGGCCGGCGGGTCCTGGCCCAGGCTCCGCGGCGGCAGGGACGCGGTCGCCCAGAGGGCGCCGCTCGGGTCTCGGCCTCCTGCATGCGTAAGTCGGCCTCCGACACGCCCTGCCTCCGCGGATCTGGGCCACCCGCAGGCCCGGTCCTCACCACCCCCATGAACAGGGCTCGCCCCGGCAAGTCCCGCCTCCGGCGCACGCAATAAACGGGTTCTGGCGTCAGGCTGAAACTCATGAAACTTATGGCGCCGCGGGCCAATCCGCATCGTGCCGGCGGCAGGGCCGCAGGGCTTTCGATACGAACGCATGACCGCCTCATGCCACGCCTGCCCATTCTAAAAGTTTCATAAGTTTCAGCCGGACGCCGGATTCTCAAAGAAGGCAAGCTGACCGCCCGCTCAGTATTAGCATAGCCAGCAATGCAATCATTCATTGCGGACGTCACACGGAATATCTAGAATCTATATGAGCACCAGGCCCGGCTCCCCCATGAGGCGCGCCGCCGCATCCTGGCCGGGACACTCGAGGCAGGGGGTGAGGATGGACGCAGTGCTCGCAATTACGTCCGCCCCCGGAGCGGGAGGCAGAGGCCAATATACATGCTATACCGCAGCCCAAGTCGTATAGCACACATTTTCCCCCGCCTGGATTTCCGCGATTTCCCGGTTAATACTATGAGGATTTATAAGGGCCGTTCCAATCATTCGTCGTACTATACAGGGCGGTTCAATTACGGTTGTACTATACAGGGCGGTTCAATTAGGCGTACAAGAGGAACAGAATGGGGACGATTAACGAGGCGGATTGGAAACGGTTTAAGAAGCTGTACGAAACGGCACTGGAGCGGTTCTGCAAACGCATTCTCAAGGATGTTAACGAGATCTCTAACGAACGGTCGCAGAGTTCTTATGAGCGTTATTCGCGCATAGCGTCCTTGCTGCGTCAACGACAGAAGCAGATGTCTCAGACGTTCGGCGATCTGCGACGGTCAACTGCACTGATCACCGATTTTCGCGGAGCCCCAACCGTCACGCCGATATAACACACGGCGCCGGGGCTCTCAGTTGAATCGAAGGGTCAGTACGCCGCCTTTGGGGGCGATGAGGGTGCCGGGCAAGTTCTTCCAGGGAACGCCGCGCAGGATTGGGTTATGGGCGCGGCGAGGGAAGGCGACGGTGATCCGGCCCCCCCGGACGCTGACGGCGCCTTTGCCCCGCACGAAGTGGCGGTAGAGCTTCGGCGCGTCGCAGTCCTCGAAGCCGCGCAGCTTGCGGGCCAGCATCGTGTAGAGCGTGTCGGCGACCATCGTGAGAGCGACATCGAAGTGGACCTTGGTGAGGATCGGCGAGGACATGGCGTTGAGGTGGAAGAACTTCACGGCCTCGGCGATGCCATTCTCGACGCGCCAGCGACGGGCATAGTCGCCGACGATCGACTCGACAGGGGCATCGAAGTCGTTGCTGATGAGGAAGGCTGGCTTCTCATGACCGTTGCCGCGCATGATGACCTGGCGGATGTCACCCTCGTAGTCGCGGAACCGGACGGTCGACTCGTGAACCAGGGGGTTGGGAAACTTCCGTTTGGCGTGAGGGACGTGAATGCGCTGCCACCCCTCCATACCGGCCACGCCGCGCAAGAGCTTCGCGCCGCGCCGCCGCAGGGTGATGAACTTAACACCGGCGGCGTTGAGCTTCGACAGCTTCGGGTAGGTGGTGAACCGCGAGTCGAAGATGAACGTGGGTGCCACGCCCCGTCGGATCTTGCGCCAGTATGAAAGGAACGCGAGGACCTGGTCGTCGGCCTCAGATCGCCGAATGTCCGGCGTGGTGTAGAGCATGAGTTTGGACTCGGCGTCCTGAGCGAATAGGGTCAGCGCGCCTTTGAGCACCTTGTTGCGCGCCCCGGCCCAGTGCTTCTCCAAGACCGATTCCTCCCCGAAATGGGGCACGGTGTGGAAGTCGAGGTTGACGACCGGTTTGCCGTAGAGGCCCAGCTTGTCCGCCCGCTTGACGAAGGCGGTCTGTAGACGCTCGATGTGCACCTCGTCGAGACCGTACGAATAGGTCGACATCACCGTGCACTTGGGCAGTACGTTGAGGCCCGCGAAGAGCCCAAGCCCCGGATCGAACGAGTGATCGCCGACGTGCGCATAGCGTTCGTTGCCTACGAGCTTGAGCGCCAGGAAGGAAAGCAGGTAGCTCAGAGCGGGGATAGCCTGGGTCCCCGGCAGTCCCGCCTCGCGGACGACCCCTTCCAAATTGAGTTGGGCCAGAAACGGCGCGAAGAGGAATATCCCGGCCGTATCCGACTCGAAGGCTTTCCCGTCGAGAGCGCCTAGGGCGACGGCTTGGGCTCTCGCTGGGACCACCGCGCCCTTGACCGTCAGTCCGATCTTGAGCTGGGTGCGGCGGGGCAGTTTCTGGAAGCCTTCTTCGGCGAGCACGCGCTCGACGGTGCGGACGCTGATCTCGACGTTCTCCTGCGAGAGCAGTTGCGCGATTTCCCCAGCGGACAGTCGTCGTTCCCGCCACGCGCGGATCTTCTCGCGGACGGGTCGGGGAACTCTGCGACGCGCCGTCTTACCCTCCTCGGGGGGCTCGTGAAAGTCGAACTTCCCCGTGCTGAAGAGGTGCCGCAGGAGCCGGATATAGCCAGGCTTGTAGCCGAAGCGGTCGGCCACCGCGGTGGCGGGGAGGCGGTCGACGAACGAGGCGCGCAGCGCCTCGTAGCGCCGCTGCCAGTCTGATTTTGGATGGGTGAAGAAGGTCGCATCGCTCATGAGGATATTATTCTATATGACGTTTATGAAAGTCAATACATAATCGTAAAACATAGCCCGGCGGATTTCCGCGGGACGGCGTCGGAAGAGGTCCGCGTGCATTTCTACGACGGAGAGAGGGGGCCCATCGCGTGGTCGTGGGGTCCGAGCCGAGATGGCGCCCTTTGTTTTATGCCCGTGCGTACGAATACGGAAGCGTCATGCCACCTGATGCGTTGCCGGGGGAGGATGCTGGGCAAACGCGCCCGCGGCCCGTCGGGGATCACCTTACGCTATTGCAGTGCCGGGTGTTATATCGGCGTGACGGTTGGGGCTCCGCGAAAATCGGTGCT
>JBDREN010000145.1:0-7153 GCA_043819795.1 Elusimicrobiota bacterium | reverse complement strand
GGCCCTCCGGGCTCGCGCGGGCCGGCTGCGGCAGGCGGGACGCCGGCGTCGGCCGCGGAGCGCGGACCGATGCCGGGATGCGCGCGAGCTTCGCGCCGGTCCGGGCGCCCACGACCGTCGCCGCGGGCTGCGATTGGATGTCGGCCGGAGGGCGCTCGGGGAAGAGCTTCTCGTACGGGATGCGGGTGGAGGTGTCGAGTTCCGGGAAGTCCGGCTCGGCCTGCTCGGAAATCCGGTAGGAGACCCACTGCATCTTGGGCGTCCCCCCCCGCTCCTCGCCGAGGAACTGGTAGATCATCAGCCCCCAAAGGGAGAGGACCATCACCCACAGCATCAGGCGCAGGCGGATCAATATGTCCATATGCTCTCGTCTCCGCGGCGAGCCAAGACGGCGGCCTCCCCCGACCGGAAGCCGCCGCCGGCGGCGCGGGCTACCTTAAGTGTAGCCGGATTCCCGCAAATATCAATGGCGCGCTCCCGGCCGCAGGCTCCTACCGGCTCCCGATATCCCGCATCCGCAGCGCGGTCTGGGCGAGCGCGTGCACGAAGAGGGCGAGAACCGGGATGAAGGCGGCCTGCACGCAGGCCTGGGCCCAGTGCTGCGCGCCGAGCGGGATCCCGACCGAAAGCTGGCGCAGGAAGTAGAGGCCGAGGATGGTCGCGCCGCAGATGCAGCCGGTGATCATGGTCTGCCACCGGCCCTGGTAGAGGGCCGACGTGACCGGCGGCATGGTCAAGAGCAGCCACATGGGGGCCCAGAAAGGCATCAACAGGTAGGCCAGGAGGGCGGACCATAGGAAGGTGAGCCACACCTGGACGAGCTTGAGGCGGTTCGTCCAACCGACGAAACGGTAGGTGTTCTTCGCGAACCAGTGGTTGACCACGAGCGAAGCCGCCAGGATCCCGAAGGAAAGGTACTTCGTCGTCTTGTCGGGGTCGGAGAAGTAGAGGGCGACCAGCACCAGGATCGCCGCGAAGGGGGTGAAGTACAGGTTCAGAAGGTTCATGTCGCTCTCCTTAATAAGATGACCAGATGCCGGTCCCGATCCTCGCCCGGAAGACGGTAGGCCGCGGTCTCCTCGATAACCCCGCGCGCCCCCCGCAGGGCGGCGCGCAGCGCCTCGTCGCCGGGGTCCGGGCGCGCGCTCCGGTAGATCACGCCGCATCCCCCGGGACGCGCCAAAGGCAGGCTCAGGCGCACCGCCTCGGGGAGCGGCGCGAGCGCCCGCGCCAGTACCGCGTCGAAACCTCGGTCCGACTCGAAAACCCCTTTCCCCCCGGAAGCGCCGAGAAGCTGGATCCCGGACCCGTCCGCCCGCCCGTGCAGCACGCGCAACCCCTTCAGGCCGAGGCGCGCGGACGTCCAGTTGAGAAAACAGACCTTCCGGTACGCGGACTCAAGCAGCGTGACCGCGGCCTCGGGCCAAGCCGCCTTGAGGCAGACGCCGATGAAGCCGGCGCCCGCCCCGACGTCCAACAGGCTCGGAGCCTTGCCGGCGAACCGCTCGCGCAGCGGCGCCAGGGCCGCCAAGGCGTCGAGCGCGTGCCGGCGCAGCAGCTCCTCCCGGCTTCGGGCCGCCGTCAGGTTGACCTTCCGGTTGTATTCCATCACATCCTGAAGGTACCTGTCGAGAAGCTCCCAGCCCCCCGGATCGAGCGCCGCGCCCCACCGCGCCAGACGTTCGGCCGCCTCCGCGCGCAGGCTCCCGGGTATCACGGCTTGCCGGGCCCGCGACCCGGGCCGGACGGGACGAGCCGGAAGCCTTCAACACCCGGGCCCCGCGGCCAAGGGGACGCGGGGCTCAAGCCTTCCACACCTGGGTCCCGGGAGCATGGGCGAGCGGGGCGGCCGTCCCCGTCGCGCGCGCCGGCGCCCTCATCCGCGGACGCCCGCAGGCGCCGGAGCCAGACCGCCAGGATCTGGATGTCCGCCGGCGTGACCCCCGGGACGCGGGACGCCTGGCCGAGGCTGCGCGGCCGGATGCGCGAGAGCTTCTGGCGGGTCTCGGCGAGCAGCGGCAAGGCGTCATACGGGAAAGCGTCCGGCAGCGCCGCGTCCTCCATCGCCTTCGTCGCCTCGATCGCGCGCCGCTCCTTCTCTATATAGGGGGCGTAGAGGCGCTCCGCCTCGATGTGCCGCTCGGCCGCGGCCCAGGACCAGGGCGCCAGGTCCTCGTCCCGCAGCCCCTTGGCCGCGGGACCCAGGCGTTGAGGGCTTCCGTCGCGCAGGCGCCCCCGCGGGGCGGAAGCCTTCCCCGCCTGGGCCGAGCGGCCAAGGGGACGCGGGGGTTGCTTCCGAAGCCGCTCCACTGCCCGCCGATAGCGCCGGAAGCGCCCGTAGACGCCGGCCTCCACCAGGCCTAGGGCGCGCCCCTTCTCCATCAGGCGCGCGTCCGCGTTGTCGGAGCGAAGCATGAGCCGGTGCTCGGCCCGGGCAGTGAACATGCGGTAGGGCTCGTCCACCCCTTTGGTGACCAAGTCGTCGATCATGACCCCGATGTAGGCCTCGTCGCGCCCCAGGATGAACGGCTCCCGCCGGTGGAGCTTGCGCGCCGCGTTGATGCCGGCCATCAGTCCCTGGGCGGCGGCCTCCTCGTAGCCGGTCGTGCCGTTGATCTGGCCCGCGAGGAATAAACCGCCGACGGCCTTGGTCTCGAGGGTCGCGCGAAGCTGCGTCGGCGGGCAATAGTCGTACTCGATGGCGTACCCGGGGCGCATGATCTCCGCGGTCTCGAGCCCCGGGACGGTGCGCACGAAGGCCAGCTGCACGTCCTCGGGAAGGCTCGTCGAAAGCCCGTTCACGTAGAGCTCGCGGGTCCGGAGGCCTTCGGGCTCGATGAACACCTGATGGCGCGGCTTGTCGGGGAACTTGACGACCTTGTCCTCGATGGACGGGCAGTAGCGGGGCCCCAGCGAGCGGATGCGCCCGGAGAACAGCGGCGAGCGGTCGAGGTTCTCCCGTATGATGCGGTGGGTCGCCTCGTTGGTGTATGTGATCCAGCAGGGGAGCTGCCGGTTCGTGAGCCGGCGCGTGCGGTGCGAGACGGGCCTCGGATCGTCCGGCGGGGGCTGAAGCTCGCAGCGCGAGAGGTCGGTCGAATCGGCGTGCAGGCGCATGGGAGTGCCCGTCTTGAACCGGCCGACCTCGAAGCCCAGCTCCCGCAGGCTCGCGGAGAGGATGTCCGCGGGCGCCTCCCCGGCGCGGCCGGCGCCGAAGGATTGGAGTCCCACGTGGGCCGTGCCCTTGAGGAACGTGCCGGTCGTCAGGATGACGGCGCGCGACCGGTAGCTCACGCCGCGGCGGGTGCGGACGCCGCACGCCTCCCGCCCCCGCGTCCCCTTGGAGACCAGGAGCCCCGTCGCCTCGTCCTGCTTGAGGTCGAGTCCCGGCTGCGCCTCCAACGTCTCTTTCATCGCGAGCTGGTACGCCTTCTTGTCGCACTGGACGCGGGGCGAGCGGACGGCCGCGCCCTTGCCCATGTTCAGCGTCTGGAAGTGTATCCCGGTGCGGTCGGTGTTGACGGCCATCTGGCCGCCGAGCGCGTCGATCTCGCGCACCATCTGTCCCTTCCCGATCCCGCCGATGGAGGGGTTGCAGGACATCTGGGCGATGGTGTCCAGGTTCTGCGTGAGCATGAGCGTCCGGCGCCCGAGGCGGGCGGCCGCGAGGGCCGCCTCGCAGCCCGCGTGGCCGCCCCCGATCACGATGACGTCGTATTCTTTCGGATACAGGTAGCTCATGCCGTCATCAGGGCCTTGAGGACTTCCTTGGGCAGCAGTCCCAGCAGGCGCATGGAGAACACGAAGAATACCTGGCAGACGACCGACAGGAAGATCGCCGCGAAGGCGCGGGCGGTCTGGATGCCCATGACGCGGCTTACCCCGAACGCCGCCAGGCCCAGCGTCCAGAACAGCATCGCGAGCTCCAGGACGTGATAGGAGAGCGCGTGGCGCGCCAGGACCGCGCCCATGAAAAGAGGCAGCATGGCGACCGCGACGGCGTTGACCGCCAGAAGCACCGCGGCGAGCGGCTTCCAGACCCCGCGCTCGACCCTCCGGAACCCGGGGATCATCGCCGAGACGAGCATCAGCCAGCACAGGCCGAAGCCCCATCGCGGCATCCCCGTGTTGTTGTAGACGAAGATGAGGAGCAGGGGCGCCAGGCCGCACAAGGCGGCCGCGAAGAGGCGCACGGGGAGCCTCCCGCCCCGCAAGAGCCTGCCGAACCACGCCGTCATCGCGATCCATATCGCGGCGAGCACCGGCCCCCATGCGTGCACCTTCATCCAGAACAGGATACCCCTCTCGAAGGCCGGGGGCGGGGCGTCCGGAAGCGGGGGCGGGAAGCCGTCCGGCTTGAGGGTGTAGAATAAGACGGCCGTCACGAGATAGGCGAGGTAGATCCAGAGAGCCTGGCCCAAGCCGGCGCCCGGCGCCTCCAGGATGCGGTCGAGCGCGCGCGCCGGGCGCCGGAGCAGGTCCAACGCCAGCCGCGCCGCTTCCTTAGGCCGCTGCATTCTCCACCTCGCGACTGTCGGCTTCGATGTGTCGCGCTCCCCACATGCAGATCAGGCCGGCGACCCCCAGCATGAACATCGCGCCGACCAGCGCCGCCCTGAGCCCCCAGAGGTCCGAGGCGTAGCCGATGATCGCGGGACTCACCGCGTCGCCCAGGGCGTGGATGACGAAGATGTTAGCGGCGAAAGCCATGGAGCGCATCATGGGAGACGTGACGCAGACGAAGACCGCGTTGAGCGGGCCCATATTCAGGAAGGCCAGCGTCTCGGCCGCGAAGAGCGCCGCGAGCATGAGGCCGAAGGATCCCGTGAGGATGGCCAGGACGCTGGCCGGCAACGCCAGGAGCAGTCCCGCGCCGGAGACGAGGAAGTAGGCCTTCCCGGTCACCCGGAGCAGCCGGTCGCCGAGCCAGCCCCCCAGAAGGGTGCCGACGAGGCCCGACACGACGGTCATCCCGCCGAACAGCATGCCGGCCTCCGACACGTTCATCGCCCAGTAGCGCGTCAGGAAGCTCGGCGCCCAGACCGCGAGACCGCCGAGCGCGAAGGTCATCGCGGCCATCGCGAGCGTGGCGGCCACGTAGCTCCGGATCCGGTAGAGCGACGGGAAGTCCAGCAGGCGGGGCGGCTTGCGGAGCGCTCCCGCGCTTGGCCGCTCCTCGCTCGCGGCTCCCGGGCGTGGAGGGTTTCCGTCCCGTTCGCGCGGATCCCGGAGCCGCCAAGCCAGCACGGCGAGCGCGATGCCGGGCAGGCCGGCGGCCAGGCAGGCGCAGCGCCACCCGTAACGGTGCCCGATCCAGCCGCCGAGGACGTACCCGAGCGCGCTGCCCACGGGTATGCCCAGCGAGTACATCGCCAGCACGCCCCCGCGCCGCTCTTTGGGAAAGTGCTCGGCGACGAACGCGGGAGAGACCGAGCTGAAGCCGGACTGCCCGATGCCGATGGCCGCGCGGGCGAGGAATATCTGAACGAAGCTCCGGGCGAGCCCCGTCAAGGAAGTCGCGAGGCTCCAGAGGGCGACGCCGGAGGCGATCCATCTGCGGCGCGAGCCGCGGTCGGCCAGGAAGCCGGCGGGCGGCGCCGCGAACATGTAGATGAACATGAACGCGGAGGCCAGCATGCCCAAGCGGGCGTCGCTCAGGTCCAGATCGGTCTTGATCAGCGGCAGAAGCGCGTAGAGGACCTGGCGGTCGACGTACTTCAGCAGGTTGCACGCGAGCAGCAGCCCCAGGATGTACGATGGGCCCATGACTCTACCTCGCCAGATGGACCTTCGCCATGCGTTTCCCTTCCTCCACGTCCACCATCGCCAGCAATCCCCCCCCCAGCGCGAACAGCAGCAGGATCGACAGGATGCCCGCGCGGGGGTTCCCCGTCACGACCGTGATGGTCCCCAGCAGGGCCGGACCGATCACGGCGGCGAACTTCCCGAGCATGTTGTAGAAGCCGAAGAACTGGGCGGACTTCTCTCGCGGGATGATGCGGGTATAGAGACTCCTGCTCAGCGCCTGGACGCCGCCCTGGAACAGCCCCACCCCGATGGCCACGCCGTAGAAATCCCGGACGTCCCGCATGAAGGCGGCGAGCAGCGTGATGCACGCGTAGGCCACGATCCCGATCATGATGGCCCGCTTGGTGCCCACCTTCCCCGCGAACCAGCTGTAGGCCAGAGCCGCCGGAAACGCCACGAACTGGACCAGGAGCAGGGCGACGATCAGCGACCCGCTCGGGAGGCCCAGGGACATGCCGTAGTCCACGCCCATCCTCACGATCGTGTCCACGCCGTCGATATAGAACCAGTACGCGGCGAGGAAGAACCCCACGACCTTCAGGTTCCTGATGTCGCGCAGCGTGCCCGCCAGCTGCCGCCACCCCAGGACCAGGGCCCGCCGCAACGGGACCGGGTCGTAGATGACCGGCTCTTTGACGAACAGCAGCAGGGGCACGGTGAACACCCCCCACCAGAGGGCGACGGTGAGAAACGAGAGCTTGACGGCCGTCTCGCCGTCCGGCAGACCGAAGGACCCCGGGTTCAGGTACATGAGCACGTTCGCCGCGAAGAGCAGCCCGCCGCCGATGTAGCCCAGCGCGAAGCCCAAAGCGGAGACGTAGTTCACGTTCCGCTCCGAAGCCACGGCGGGCAGCAGCGAGTCGTAGAAGATGTTGCTCCCCGCGAAGCCGACGGCCGCCGCGACGTAGCAGAGGACCGCCAGCTGCCAGTGCCCCCGGTGGATCGTCCACAGCGCGGCGGTCATCACCACTCCCAGGAACGCGAACGTCGTCAGGAGCTTCATCTTGGCGGTCCCGCGATCCGCCACCGAGCCCATGAACGGCGCGAGGATGGCCACGATGATGGAGGCTCCGGAGTTGGCCAGGCCCAGGTAGAAGGTGCTTTCTCCCGGGCTGTTGGGGTCGCTCCAATACGACTTGAAGAACATGGGGAAGAAGCCGGCCATGACCGTCGTGGCGAACGCGGAGTTCGCCCAATCGTACAGGGCCCAACTCCAAACAGACCGTTTCGAATCAGTCATGGTGTCGTCATTTCCCGGCCATGCTCCTAAAATCCCCTCGGGGACTTCCGAGAAGAACCCGAATCCGTGAGCCGCTACTTACCTACGCAGAAGCGCGAGAAGACC
>JBDREN010000144.1:0-36439 GCA_043819795.1 Elusimicrobiota bacterium | reverse complement strand
CTGCGCGGCGTTCCCTGGAAGAACTTGCCCGGCACCCTCATCGCCCCCAAAGGCGGCGTACTGACCCTTCGATTCAACTGAGAGCCCCGGCGCCGTGTGTTATATCGGCGTGACGGTTGGGGCTCCGCGAAAATCGGTGTTAAGGACCCGGACAGCAAGCTTCATGGCAAGTACGAGGAGCTCAAGAGCCTGGGGATCGTCCGGGAGATCTGCGATTACTGCGCCGGCGCCTTCAAGGTGAAGGACGGACTCAAAGGCGAGCCCCTCGTCGGCGATTTCGCGGGCCATCCCAGCCTGAAGAGGCGGGTGGACAAAGGCTACCGAATCATCGTCCTCTGACCGGGCCCCGGCTCAGATAGGTCCGGCCCCGCGTCCGGGGCGCTACTTCCAGCCGTTCTTCTCCCCCTGGCCGAAGCCGGGCGGGGCATCGCCCGGCCAGCCCTCCTTCTCTCCCTTATTGAAGCCGGCGGGCGGCTCGACCATCCCGGGCGGCAGCGCAAGCCGGGCCACCGCGTAGTTGCTGAAGTGATTGGTAACCAAAGTCAACGTGTTCGCGGCCATATTCAACGTCGCTCCCTGCGGTTCCCATCGCTGGGTCGCCGGATTGAGCCGATAGATATCCAGGTGCGATTCCTGCCTGGGGTTGTTGAGGAGGGACTCGTCGTATCGGAATACCAGCGTGACCGGCTCGTTGAAGTTCGCCCCAACGGGCAGGAGCTCATAGTCCATGAGGGTGAACGCCTTACCCTTGTTCGTCCCGATGGTGAGACCGCCTTCGCCGCTAACGGCGGTGATGGTGGTCGGGTCGCCGACGGCCCCGGGCGGGAGAGCGACCGTGATATCCCCGGTCTCGACTGTGCCGCCCTCGGAGCCCACCGTGGCGCTGGCGTCGGCGTCCGCCTCGTTCGCCGTTCCGTCGCCGTCGATATCGGGGTCGCAGACGTCGCCGGCCCCGTCGCCGTCGAAGTCCGCCTGATCCGGGTTGTCGGCCGCGGGGCAGTTGTCCACGTCGCCGCACACGCCGTCGCCGTCCACGTCGTCGTCAGGATCGTTCGGGCAAGCGTCGCAGGCGTCGCCTAAACCGTCGCCGTCGGCGTCCGTCTGGTCGGGGTTGGGGGTCGCGGGGCAGTTATCCTCGTCGCCGCACGCGCCGTCGCCGTCGGCGTCGTTTGCGGGGTCGTTCGGGCAGGCGTCGCAGGCGTCGCCCAGGCCGTCGGCGTCGGCGTCCGTCTGGCCCGCGTTGGCGGCCACGGGGCAGTTGTCCACGTCGCCACAGATTCCGTCCCCGTCGGCGTCATCGGCCGGATCGTTGGGGCATGCGTCGCAGGCGTCGCCTGAACCGTCGGTATCGGCGTCCGCCTGGCCGGGGTTGAAGGCCGCAGGACAGTTGTCGACGTCGCCGCAGACCCCGTCGCCGTCGGCGTCGTTTGCGGAGTCGTCGGGGCATGCGTCGCAGGCGTCGCCTTGGCCGTCGGCGTCGGCGTCGGTCTGGCCCGGGTTGTCGGCCGCGGGGCAGTTATCCGCGTCGCCGCACACGCCGTCGGCGTCGGCGTCGTTTGCGGGGTCGTTGGGGCATGATTCGCAGGCGTCGCCCAGACCGTCGCCGTCGGCGTCCGCCTGACCCGGGTTGGCGGTCGTGGGACAGTTGTCTTCCTCGTCGGGCACGCCGTCGTCGTCGCCGTCCTCAGGCCCACAGGTCGAGGGGTCGTATGCCATGTAAATACCAGGGTTATTTTCTTCGATCAAGGGCAGATAAGTGGTATAGGCCTCGCAATCCAGGGCGTTGTTCTGCAGATAAAGCGTCTTCAGGCTCGTCATCCCCGCGAGCGCGGAGATGTCGCTGATCTGGTTGTTGTAAAGATGGAGGTACATCACATTTGTCAGCTCCGAAAGCGGGGAGACGTCGCTGATCTGATTCTCTCCTAGATAGAGTCCCGTCACGCTTGTCATTCCCGCGAGCGCGGAGATGTCGGTGGCCTGATTGCGGTAGAGATAGAGGACCGTCAGGCTCGTCATCTCCGAGAGCGCGGAGATGTCGGCGATCTGGTTGTTGTAGAGGTAGAGGGTCGTCATGCTCGTCATCCCCGAGAGCGCGGAGATGTCGCTGATCTGATTGTCATGCAGGAGCAGATTCGTCAGGCTGGTCAGCCCCGCCAGCGGGGAGATGTCGCTGATTTGGTTTCTTTCCATGCGAAGATACGTCAGATCCGCCATCTCCGAAAGGGGGGAGACGTCGCTGATCTGGTTGTTCTGCGCATGAAGCTCCCTCAGACTCGACACCCCCGACAGCCCGGAGATGTCGCTGAGCTGGTTGTTTTCCAGACGGAGATACGTTAGACGCGTCAGGCCCGATAGCGCGGGGAGATCGCTGATCTGATTCCAGTGCAGATAGAGATGCGTCAGGTTCGTCAGCCCCGACAGCGCGGTGACGTCGCTGATTTGGTTGTTTTCCAGGGAAAGGAGCGTCAGAGTCGTCATCCCCGCCAGCGCGGAGATGTCGCTGATCTGATTGTAGTGCAGATAGAGGCGTCCCATATTCGGCATCCCTGCCAGCCCGGAGATGTCGCTGATCTGATTGTATTCCAGACGGAGATATATCAGGTTCGTCAGCCCCGCCAGCGGGGGAATGGCGCTGATCTGGTTGCTGTTAAGAGTGATCCTGTTCAGGCTCGTCAGCCCGGACACCGCGGAGATGTCGCTGATCCGGTTGTACTCGAGGAAGAGATCCTCGAGACTCGTCAGCCCCGCCAGCGGGGAGAGGTCGCTGATCTGGTTGCTGGTCAGGTAGAGTCGCGTCAGACTCGTGGCATACTCGAGCCCCGTGAGGTCCATGATCCCTCTACCGTCCGCGCGGAGTTCCGTCAAGGAAAGCATGTCCGTCGGCGTGGGGTCGGAAATGCCCAGGGCGTTCTCCACGGCCGCCTTCAAGTTGGCGTCGGCGAAAAGGACTGGGAGTCCCGCGCAGAACCCGGGCGTATAGGGATTGGCGTCGAAGAACAGATAGGTGCCGGGATTATTGTCTTCGATCAGCGGCAGATAGATGTCATAGGCCGCGCAATTCAAGGGATTGTTGGACAGATGCAGATAGATCAGGCTCGTCATCCCCGCCAGCGCGGAGATGTCGCTGATCTGGTTGTTTTGGAGCTGCAGCCACCGCAGAGACGTCATCCCCGCCAGGGGGGAGATGTCGCTGATCTGATTGTCGTCCAGGTTGAGCTCCGTCAGACTCATCAGCCCCGACACCGCGGAGATGTCGCTGACCTGATTGCCGCTCAGATAGAGCCATCCCAGGCTCGTCATCCCCGCCAGCGCGGAGATGTCGCTGATTTGATTGTTTTCCAGAGTGAGAGACGTCATGCCCGTCATCCCCGCCAGCGCGGAGATGTCGCTGATCTGATTGTTTTCGAAGTAAAGCGTCCTCATGCCCGTCATCCCCGCCAGCGCGGAGATATCGCTGATCTGATTGCTGCCCAGCCAAAGCCTCGTCATCTTCGTCATCCCCGCGAGCGCGGAGATGTCGCTGATCTGATTGACTCGCAGCATGATCCTCGTCATATCCGTCATCCCCGCCAGGGGAGAGATGTCGCTGATCTGATTGCCGTAGAGTTCCAGTCTCGTCATTTTCGTCATCCCCGCGAGCGCGGAGATGTCGCTGATCCGATTGCTGTAGATTTCCAGCCACGTCATGTCCGTCAGCCCCGCGAGCGGGGAGACGTCGCTGATCTGATTATAGTTGAGGACGAGCCTCGTCATATCCGTGGCATACTCGAGACCCGTAAGGTCCGTGATCCCTTTGCTCTCGGCGCGGAGATACGTCAGGGAGAGCATGTCCGTCGGCGTGGGATCGGTGACGCCCAGTTGGGCCTCCACAGCGGCCTTCAAGTTGGCGTCGGGGAAATGGACGGGGTCTTCGGCCGCGGCCGGCGTCGCAAGACACAACAGCCCGGCCAAAGCCAGCGAGGTCACTGCCGCCGCTCTTCCGATGAGATGCGCTTTCATGTCTCCCCCGTAAGACCGATTGTCCGTACCGGTATTCATATATAGCCCTAAAACCGCTGACATATCAAGGACAACCAGCTGACGGGGTTGTGAATAAAAAGCTTGTAAAAGCAGGAGAAAAAATAACTGTCAGCAGAATCGAGTCGCCGGCGCGGGTCGCGGCCGGCAATCGAGCGAATCCGCGCGGCCGGCGGGTGCCCGAGCGGTTCGGCGCGGTGCGTGTGGCGGGTGAGGCCTTCAGCGCCGTTTGGAAAGGAAGTCTATCAGGCGCTCGGGATCGTCGGTGATGATCCCGTCGACCCCGTACTCCAGCATCCTGATCCAGTCGTCCTCTTCGTTCACGGTCCACGGCACGACCCGGACGCCTTGCTCCTGGAGCCTCCGGACTTCTTCTTTCGTGATCCAGCGGTGGTTGGGGCTGATGATCTCCGCGCCGAGAGCCTCGGCGATGGCAGGAAGGTCGGGAAGGTTCTCGGAGATTAGCACGGCGATCTTGATCTCCGGGGCCAGCTCCTTGACCGCGGCCAAAGTCCGGTAGTCGAAGGACTGCACGATCACTTTGCCGGCCAAGCCGTGCTTGCGGACCGCGTCCACCACGAGCTTCGCAAAGCGCCCGGGAGTGGGCGAGAGCTCGGGGCGCGCCGGCACGATCTTGGTCTCGATGTTGAAGCGGACGGTCTTGGCCGCGGGATGCTCGGAGCCGAGGACCATGCGGAAGACCTCGTCCAGCGTCGGGATTCTCTCGCCCGGGACCGGCTTCTGCTTCGGGAAGCGGGGGTTCTTGAGAGAGCCGCAGTCATAGGACTGGACTTCGTTGACTGTCAACGACCGGATCGGGATCGGTCCCCGGACCTTCTTGCCTCCGGGCCCCAGGCAGAGCGTGCGGTTGACCTCCTGGTCGTGGGAGACGACCAGGACGTCGTCCTTGGTCGCCACCAGGTCCAACTCCAGGACATCGACTCCTACGCGCAGGGCCTCCGCGAACGCGGCCAGTGTGTTCTCGGGGAGCACGGCCCGCGCGCCGCGGTGGCCGTGCACCTCAATGCGCCGGGAGGGGGAGGGGGCAACGGTCTCGGCCGCTTGGACGGCCAGACCCAGAGAGAGGAGGCAGCCTAGGAGCGGACGCACTAGATCACTTTCTGCACGCGGACTTGGTCGCCGGGCCTGAGCCCGCCTTCCTCGATGAACCGGTCGGGCAGCACCACGGCTCCGGCTTGCGCTCCGGACGGCTCGGCCGTCACGTGCACGGAGCGAAGGCCTCCCAGCCACCAGCGGCGGTCCTCCACATAGATGAGGTCCCCGCGCTTTCCGGCCAGGCGATTGAGGTCGGAGGGATGAAGCAGGGCCTTGGATCCGGACCGGGCGGCCTTGAGCTCGAGCAGAAGCGTCTCGCCCGGCTCGCGGTCGTTGGGGGCCCCGCCCTTGTAGAGCCGCTTTCCCTCGGGGATCGTGCTCACCGTCAGCCCGATGATGCTGTTGGCCTTTCTGGGTCTTGTCAGCAGCGTGGCCACGACCGCGATGGCCCCGCAGGCCGCGAAGCCGTAGAGGGCCCTCATGTACTTGTAGCCGACGCCGGGCTCGATCCCGTGGAGCGCGGCGAAGGGGCCGATCACGCCCTCCCATTTCAAGGACACGGCCATGGCGAGCGTCCCTCCGGTCAGCGTGGCGAAGGCCGCCCAGGGGGTGTACCTGTTCCAGAGGATGGCCAGGATGATCGCGGTGATGAGAGGGGGCGTGACCGCCGCGGTGAAGGCCCCGTGGGCCACGTAGATGGACTTGAACTGCGCGAAGAGCGGGACCAAGGCGATGCCGATGAGGGAGATGGCGATGGAGGAGACGCGCGCCACCTTCAGGTAGTGCGCGTCGCCGCGTCCCGGCCGGACGAAGGGCCTCCAGATGTCGTTGATGAAGACCGCGGAGCAGGCGTTGATCAGCGTGTCCACCGTGCTCATGAGTGCGGCTGTCAGCGCGGCCATGATGAGGCCGAAGACTCCCGGCCTGCAGACGAGCTCCGACACAAGGACGAAGATCTTGTTCGGGTCCGCGTCCGGGGGCAGGATGCCCAGGCTCTGCATGGACTTGCCCACCCACCCCGCTCCGGCCACGGCCACAGCGGCCAGGGGCATGAGGATGAGCACCACCGCGAAGATGGCCTTGCGGCCCTCCTTCACGCTCTTGGCCGCCAGGAACCGCATGATCAGCCCCTGGTTCGCGAAATAGAACGCCATGGAGCTTCCGAATAGGTCCTGCCAGAAGACGCCCACGAACGGGAACTTGGCGGGCTGGTTGAACCCGGAGAAGGGAAGCCGGTGGCTCACGGGCAGGCCGTCCCAGAAGACCTTCCATCCGCCGAGATAGTCCACGCCCAGGATGAGCAGGACGAACCCGGCGACCAACAGCAATATCCCCTGCAGGAGGTCCGTCATGATGACCGCGGTCTGCCCTCCGAATGTCACGTACACCGAGCACACGACCGCGATGACCACAGCCCAGCCGAACACGTGCCCGCCTAAGTGCGCGTAGCCGGCCTGGGCCGCGGAGCCCAGGCCCGCCACCAGGGGCTCGAAGATGCCCCCGCCCAAGAGCGCGTTGAGCGCCACGCCCAGCGTGTAGAAGTTGATGCCCACGTAGCCGATCATGTAGACCATCATGATGGCCACGGCCGCCACGCGCGTGGGGCGGTTGAAGCGCTTCTCGAAGTACTCGGGGATGGACGTCACGCGGGCGAAGTAGATGATGGGCGCCCATCCCAGGGCGAAGAGCGGGACCAGGAACCAGTCGTTCGTGTAGGTCATGGTGGCGGACAGGCCGTAGGAGAAGCCGGCCGCCGAGTACTTGATGAAGCTGTAGGAGCCCACCACCGTGGCCACGCACGAGAAGGCGATCAGCCACCAGGCGAAGCGCTGGCCCCCGAGGAAGAAGTCCTTGGTCGAGCGGCTGTAGCGGCTGAACACGGTCCCGAAGACCAGGATGCCGATGAAGTAGGCTGCGATGATCCAGTAGTCGATGGGTGCGCCGGCGAGGGGCTTCATCGGATCAGGGGCCGGCCAGGACGATCCAGAGGGTGTGCGCGCAGAAGTAGGCGGCGAACCCGATCAGCAGGATCTTGGCGGACTTGCGGTCCTGGGGATGGTCTTTCTGCGCGCCCCCCAGCCGGAAGCAGAGCCAGAGGGTGACGAAGAAGAACGCCCCTCCGACGAGGTACTGGTAGGCGAGCTGGGCTCCGTTGGCCGACATGGGCGGCTTAATTGCCCAGCTTCTTCTCCAGCTTCCGGCGGCGGGAGCTGGCCTTGCGGGCCAGCCGGTGGTTGGAGTATTCCTCCTGGAGCTTCTTGTAGAGCTCGATGGCCTTCTCCATCTTCAGGGACTGCTTCTCGTGGATCTGCGCGGATTCGAACAGGGCCTCGGCCGCCTCGTCGCGCTGCGGGTAGTCCTTTACGATGCGGTCCAGGATGGCGATCTGCATCGCGGAGTCTTTCATGCTCTCGCCGGCGATGTCGGCCGCTTTGCGGAGAGCCTCGACGCCGGGATTCCCCTCGAACATGTCCGCCACCCGCTCGTAGGTCTGCACCGTTTCGGCGTACTGCTTCGTCCGGTCGTTGTAGATGCGGGCGATCGACAGGAGGGCCTGGAGGGCGGCGTCCGTCCCGGGGTACTTGCTCACCAGCGATTCCAGCGAATCGATGGAGTCGTCGTACCGCCTCTCCTTCTCGTAGAGCTGGGCGATTTTATTGAAGGACTCCTGGGCCTCCTCTTTTTCCGGCATCTCCTCGGTCACCTTGCGGTAGGCGGCGACGGCCGCGTCGGTATCGACCACTTTCTCGGCGAGGATGTCTCCGGAGGCCACCATCAGCTCCGGTTTCATCGGGGAATCCGGATAGAGCGCGATCAACTTTTGGTAGTACAGGACCTGGGCCCGGTAGTCGTCGACGACCCCGTGGTTGTCGGCGGCCAGGCGCGCGATGCGGTCCGCCCACGCGTGCGTGGGGTACCGGTTGAGGAATTGGTCGAACTCCACGCGCAGCGCCTTGAAGAAGGCTGGGTTCCTGAGCTTGGCCAGGCTCTGCAGGAGCCGGGCCAGGTTCACCGAGGAGTCCTGGCCCGCGGGTCCCTCGGCGAGGACCTCGAGCAGGGCGCGGTGGTCCTTGAAGCTCTGGCCGGCCAGCTCCGTGACCCGCTTCTTGGCGTCGCGGGCGAAACCGGATTTCGGATATTCGTGCAGAAGCCGAAGAAGGGTCACGGCCTCGGCGGGATGGTCCTTCTGCTGCTGGTAGATCCGCGCCCTGAAGGAAAGGGCCTCGTCCGAATACGGGTACCCTCCGTAGCTCTGGAGGTAGCCGTCGATCTCTCTGAGCAGGTGCTCGAACAGCCCGGGATTCAGGTTCTCGAAGGCGTCTTTCAGAAAGGAGAGCTGCGCTCGCGCCCTTCGCTCATCCGGCGAGAGGTTCGGATCGGCCGGCTCTTTCTTCGCGGCCGGAGGGGCTTCCTGCGCCGCGGGGCTCCGACGAGGACGGCGGACACTCCGGGTCTTCTGGGCCGGCTCCGGCGCGGGCTCCTCAGCCTTCACCTCGACAGGCTCCTCTTCCGGCTCCTCGGCCTTCGCTTCTTCAGGCTCCTCGATGGCGGGCTCCTCGGCCTTCGCTTCTTCAGGCTCCTCGACGGCGGGCTCCTCGGCCTTCGCTTCTTCAGGCTCCTCGACGGCGGGCTCCTCGGCCTTCGCTTCTTCAGGCTCCTCGATGGCGGGTTCCTCGGCCTTCGCTTCTTCAGGCTCCTCGACGGCGGGCTCCTCGGCCTTCGCTTCTTCAGGCTCCTCGATGGCGGGTTCCTCCGCGGGCTCCTCCGGCCAGAGCTCGTCGGCCGACTCGTCCGGGAACTGCTCGCCGGGCAGCGGCTCGGAATCGTCCGCCTGCGCGACGGTGAATCCCGCGGACCTCTCGGCCGCGAGCGGCAGCGCGGCCGCGAAGAAGAATACTCCCGCCAGAAGGCTTACGAAGCTTTTCATTGCAGTCCCCCTTTGTCCCGGGCGATCGACCGCACGGACAGCCCGTAGATTAGACCATTTTATCCGCTCATGAGGAGCTGTCAAGTCCCGGCCTGGCAACAGTCCCGGCCTGGCGAAGCGGCGCTCTTCGCACTATCCTTAACCTGAGCCGTCTTCGCGAGGCATATGGAAGCGATCGTCTGGACTCTCTGCATCCTGCTTATAATCGTCGGCCTGGCCGGGACCGTGGTGCCGGCCGTGCCGGGGGCGCCGATCATCCTCGTGGCGGCGGTCCTGCATAGGCTTTTCCTTCCTCAATACCTTTCCTGGTGGACGATCGCGGGGCTGGCCGTGCT
This sequence comes from Elusimicrobiota bacterium, assembly GCA_043819795.1. GTDB lineage: Bacteria > Elusimicrobiota > Elusimicrobia > UBA1565 > UBA1565 > JBDREN01. Next base: position 27,103 of record JBDREN010000144.1, on the reverse strand, counting down.
CGCGGCCGCCGCGACCGTGGTGGACATGGCCTGCACGCTGGGCGGCGCGAAGCGCATGGGAGCGACGGCCTGGGGACTGTCGGGCGCCGGTTTGGGCGGCCTTGCGGGGCTGCTTGGAGGCATCTTAGGGGTGCTGGCCGGGGCGATCCTCGGGGCGATCCTCGGCGAGCTGATAGGCTCCCGGAGGACCTTCGCCGGGGCGGTCCGCGCCGGGCTCGGCGCGGGGCTGGGCCTGATCGCCTCGACAGCGGGACGGGTGCTGCTCGGCCTGGCCATGGTCGCGCTGTTCGCCGCGGATTGCATTTGGTAGGATGGTGCCCGGGCCGGACGCGGCGTGTCCGGCCGAGGGCATCGAATGACGCGACGGGTCCCTGACGCCGGAATCAACCTTTTTCAGCTCATCTACATCCTGATCCGGGAGTATCAGGAGAAGTCCGGCCTGCCGGCGCTCGACCTCTCCCTGGGAAACCCCGACGGGATCCCGCCCGAGGCCGTGCGCGGGCTCCAGGCCCGCTTCGCCGCGGACCCCGGCTTCGTCTACCATACCTACGCCGAGGACCGGGACCTCAACGAGTTCACCGAGGGGATGGTCGAGCTCCACGGCCGGATCAAGTACCGGGAGCACGAGCGCCTGAGGGCCGTGCCGGTCCCCGGCATCAAGACGGCGACTTTGCTGGTGCCGCTTGCGTGCGGCCTGCACCTTCCGGACAGGAAGGGGCGCGAAGGCTTCCGGGTGGCCTCGAACCTGCCGGCCTACGACGTCATCGGCACGTGGTCCGACGAGTATCTGGGGACCGAGCGCGTCGTCTGGCCCCTGGCGTCGGCCGACGGCATGCGGCTCAACCTCGATCGTCTTAAGGAAGCGCTCGAGCGGCGCGGGGCCGAGCGGGCCGACCTCGTGTTCGTCATCCGGCCCGGGAACCCGGCCTCGGTCGGCTCGAGCGCCGGGGAATGGAAGGCGCTCATCGAATACTGTATCGAGTCGGGGACCCGGCTCGCCAACGACGCCGCCTACGCGGGCCTCACCGACGAGAGCCACGTCCCGCTCGCGGCCGTGGCGAAGGATTACCCCGACCTGGAGTGGCTGGAGCTTTATTCGGTCAGCAAGTCGTTCAGCGATCCCGGCGCGCGCCTCGGCGCGCTGGTCGGCTCGAAGGACTTTATCGAGGACTTCCTCATGATCAAGGGGAACGCCGGCTCGGGGCCGGTGCCCTACGTGATGGCGGCCTACGGCGAGTTCTTCAAGGACCGGACCGCGGCGCGCAAGTCCATGGAGGGCCTGCGCGATATGTACCGCCGGCGGCTCGACTATGTGATCGCCCGCTTCAAGGAGGCCGGACTCCGCCAGGCCTGCGCGACGGACGCCGGCTTCTTCACGCTCTGGAAGGCTCCGGAGAAGATCCTGGGCGTGTCGCTGGCCGACGACGCCCGCAAGAGGGGCATGCCCGCGCACGAGGCCTTCAACCGCCTGATGATCGCCGAGACGGGCATCGTGGGAGTGCACTTCCAGGAGCCCTCCGCGGACGGAGAGAGCAAACCCCTCATCCGCTACGCGGTCTGCACCGACGTGCTGGACCCCCGGTTCCAGCGGCGCTTCGACGAGCAGCTGGCGCGGCTCGCTCCCGGGTACTGAGCCCATGCCCCGTCAAGAGCTGGCCCTCGCCCCGATGACGCTCGACCTGGCCTGGAAGGACCCCGTGGAGAACCTCCGGCGCCTGGAGGAGGCCGTCCGTCGCGGGCTGGAGCGCTCTCCGGAGATCCCTTCCGAGGCCCGGCTTTTCCTCTTCCCCGAGCTCACGCTGACCGGCTTCGTCACCAAAGGGGTCGAGTCCTTCTCGCTCGAGCCTCCGCACAGGTACGTGGAGCGGCTCATGGACATCGCGCGCAAGGCCCGGACCGGCCTGTCGGCGGGCTTCCCCGAGCCGAACCCGGCGGACCCGGCGCGCCCGTTCAACACGACGGTCGTGATCGGGCCGGACGGGAAGGTCGCCTGCCGCTACCACAAGATCCACCTGTTCACCCTCGGAAAGAATCCCGAGTCCGCCGGCTATTCGGCCGGCTTCTCCGGAGCGGTGTTCGAATACCGGGGCTGGCGGGTCGGCATCGCCGTCTGCTTCGACATCCGGTTCCCGGCCCTGTTTCACGAGTACGCGAGGGCGGGAGTGGACCTCATGCTCGTGCCCGCCTGCTGGATCGGCGGGCCGCACAAGAGCTACCAGTTCAAGACGGTCACCTCGGCTTACGCGGTCCTAACGCAGGCGTACGTGGCGGCGGTCAACCGGTCGGGGAAGGACCCGTTCTTCGAGTACGAAGGCACCGAGCACGTGTTCTCGCCGTTCGGGGAGAACGGCTATGAGGGCGAGCCGCTGCGTCTCGATCCCGCCGAACTCGAGCGGTGCCGCGAGCTAGTCGTCCGTACCTCGGACAGGGACTCCTACCAGGTCCGGGACATCCCCTGACCGGCCGGGCCGGACGTCCGCGGCGAGCGCGAGACCGCTTCGACGCGCTCGCTCGCCCGCCGCGCTACTGCGACTGAGCCCCCGCGAGCGCCTGCGTCAGCAGAGAATACAGCTCCAGCTGGGCGGCGCAGTCCGTGATCCAGTCCCTGCCCAGCCCCTTGGTGTCCGGCGCGCCGCGCAGCGCGCACCCGTCCGTGCGGGCGATAGCCCTCTCCAGCATGCCCGTGTCGCCGCGCTCGATGAGCTTGAAGGACTGATCCAGGAGGTTCCCCAAGGCCGTTTGGTTGCCCGCCGTGGTGACGCTCGCGGCCGGAAGCTCGGCAACGGCCTCGATGGCATCCTCGATGAGGATCTCGGGCGTGTCCGCGACGTAGATGTAGGCCGCTCCGACGGCCCCTCCGGAATAAGCCGCTCCCACGATGGGGATGCCCGCCTGGTTGATGGCGACCCGGGCGCCGAAATAGTCGCCGGGCTGTCCGTCCGAAGCGGTCAGCTTCTCCTCGTTGCCCCAGGAGGCGCCGTCGAACTCATAGATGTAGGCCGCGCCCGTATGGTCGTTCGAGTGCTCGGCTCCCGCGATGACCTTGTCGCCCACGAGGGATACCCAGCGCCCGAACTGGTCGCCGGCCGCGCCGTCCGAGGAGGTGATTTTCTGCTCCTCGACCCAGGTCGCGCCGTCGAAGCGGAAGATATAGAGGGCTCCGTTGGGGTTCACCCCGTCCGCCGGGAGCACGGCGGTCCCCACGGCGAGCACGCCCGCGCCCATGGAGACGCTCCGGCCGTAGTACTGCTCGCGCGCCCCATCCGACGGTGTCAGCTCCCGCACCAGCTCCCAGCTCGAGGTGCCGGGATTGTAGTGATAGGCATACGCCGAACCCGAGTTGCGGGCCGTGGCGTTCTCCCCGCTGCATCCGACGACCATGTCGTCCCCGAAGATGGAGACGCTGGCTCCGAAATAGTCGTAGTCTCTGGCTCCGGCGTGGACGAAGTCCTGGACCCGGTTCCAGCCGGCGCCGTCGAACCGGTAGATGTAGACCCTTCCTCTCGAGTAGCTGTGGCCCGTCGCTCCCACTGCGGCCACGTCGTCCTGGATGCTGACGGCGGTATTGCCGAAGTAGGCCTTGGTGTAGTCGCCCGTCAGCTTGGCTTCCTCCTCATACATCCCGGTGACGGGATCGAGCCGGTAGATGTAGGCCGCGCCCACGCCGGGATAGGGGGGCATCTCGGGATGGCCGCTCGAGCCATCGTCGTTGTGCGCGCTCACGATCATGGTTTCGCCGGTGGCGGAGATGTGGATCTCTCCGCCGTAGGCGTCCCTGGGTTGGCCCTCGGAGGCGGTGATCTTCTGGGTCTCGTTCCACCGGGCGCCGTCGTACTTGAAGACGTAGACCGCGCCGGAAGGCGCCCCTGAGTGGGTGCCGATCGCGGCCACGTCGCCGGAGATCGCGAGACCTCCTCCCGTGAGGTCGCCCGCCTGGGCGTCGGACGGGACGAGCTTGATCTCGAGCGCTTCCGCGGGCAGGACAGTCATGACGGCGCCTATGGCGAGCATGCCGATAAAAGACTTCAGACCGCCGATCCGTTCCTTTCTCATCACGCAGCCTCCGTTAGTGTTCTGGGACATCCTCCAAGCACTGACGCTTCCGGGGCGGAGGATCGGTCGATGGGGGAGACAAATGAGGTAGTCCGCCTGCACTTACGATAACTGTTTCTCCCTCCTCCGTCAATGGCATGAGAGAACTGACCCGCGCGCCGTTATCCGCGCGGGCCTATTCGACGGAGGGGCAGGCGCAGACGAGGTTGCGGTCCCCGTAGGGAGCGTCGATCTTCCCGACGGGCGGCCAGAACTTGTGCTCCCGCGTACAGGGCGAGGGATAGGCGGCCTGCTCGCGCGGGTAGGGATGCTTCCAGTCGTCGGCCGAGACGTGGGCGGCCGTATGGGGGGCGTTCTTGAGCGGGTTGTCGTCCTTGTCGAGCCCGCCCTCCTCGATCGCGCGGATCTCCTCGCGGATGGCCGTCATGGCTTGGATGAAGGCGTCGAGCTCCTCTTTCGACTCGCTCTCGGTCGGCTCGATCATCATCGTGCCCGTGACCGGCCAGGAAATGGTGGGCGCGTGGAAGCCGTGGTCCATCAGGCGCCGGGCCACATCGTCGACGAGCACGCCGCTGGCCGCCTTGAGCCCCCGCAGGTCCACGATGCACTCGTGGGCGACCAGGCCGCTCTTCCCTTTATAGAGCACGGGGAAGAGGGGGTCCAGCCTCTTGGCGAGGTAGTTGGCGTTGAGGACCGCCACCTGCGTCGCCCTCTTGAGCCCCTCGGGCCCCATCATTTTGAGATAGAGCCAGACGATCGGCAGGATGCCGGGGCTGCCCCACGGAGCGGCCGCTACCGCGCCGATCCCCTCGGCGCCTCCCGTCTTGACGGCGGGGTGGCCCGGCAGGAAGGGCGCCAAGTGCTTGGCGACCGCGATGGGGCCCATGCCGGGGCCTCCGCCCCCGTGGGGGACGGCGAAGGTCTTGTGCAGGTTCAGGTGGCAGACGTCGGCGCCGTAGTCGCCGGGCCGGCAGTAGCCGACCTGGGCGTTGAGGTTCGCTCCGTCCAGGTAGACCTGCCCGCCCGCGCGGTGCACGATGTCGCAGATCTCGCGGATGGTCTCCTCGAAGACGCCGTGGGTCGAGGGGTAGGTCACCATGATGGCCGCGAGGTCGTTCTTGTGCTCCTCGGCCTTGGCCTTGAGGTCCTCAAGGGCGATATCGCCGTGCGGCTCGCAGGCGACGACCACGGTCCTCATGCCGGCCATCGCTGCGCTGGCCGGGTTGGTGCCGTGGGCCGACTGCGGGATCAGGCAGACGTCCCGGTGCGACCCGCCGCGGCTCTCGTGGTAGCGGGCGATCACGAGCAGTCCGGCGTACTCGCCCTGGGAGCCGGCGTTCGGCTGCAGCGAGACCGCCTTGAAGCCGGTGATCTCGGCCAGCGCGCGTTCGATGTCGCGGAAGAGGTCCTGGTAGCCCCGCGCCTGCTCGAGCGGGGCGAAAGGATGCAGGTCGGCGAACTTCCGCCAGGAGACCGGCAGCATCTCGGTCGTCGCCGTGAGCTTCATCGTGCACGAGCCGAGCGGGATCATGGAGGTCGTCAGCGAGAGGTCGCGCGACTGCAGGCGGTGGATGTAGCGCAGCATCTCGGCCTCGGAGCGGTTGCGCCGGAAGACCGGATGGGTCAGGAAGGGGCTGGTGCGCGCGAGGGCCCCCGGCAGCGGCTCCTCGGCGGGCGTCGCGACGTCCTCCGGCGTGAAGCCCGCGCGGCCCTCCGGAGCGAACACCGCGAAGAGGTCGGCGAGGTCGCGCGCGGAGGTCCTCTCGTCGAGCGAGACCCCGAGCGATCCGTCCTCGTAGAGGCGCGGGTTCATGCGCAGCACGTCGGCGCGGGCCAGCACGCCCTCGCGCCGGCGGCCTTCGACCGGCACGCGCAGGGTGTCGAAGAACGGGCCGCTTCCCACGTCGTAGCCGAGGCGCCTGAGCCCGGCCGCCAGGGTCTGCGTCATCCTGCGGACGCGCGCGGCGATCTTCCTGAGGCCATCGGCGCCGTGATAGACGGCGTACATCGAGGCCATCACCGCGAGCAGCACCTGCGCGGTGCAGATGTTGCTGGTGGCGCGCTCGCGCCGGATGTGCTGCTCGCGCGTCTGGAGCGCGAGGCGCAAAGCCGGCCGGCCGTGCGCGTCGCGCGAGATCCCGACGATGCGTCCCGGCATCTGCCGCTTGTACGCTTCCTTCGTCGCGAAGTATCCCGCGTGCGGCCCGCCGTACCCGAGCGGCACGCCGAAGCGCTGGGCGCTGCCCACCGCGATGTCGGCGCCGAACTCGCCGGGCGGGCGCAGGAGCGTCAGGCCCAGAAGGTCCGCGGCCACGACGACGAGCGCCCCGGCCTCCCGGGCCTTTGCGGCGATGGATCCGTAGTCGTGGATCGCGCCGTCGGTCGCCGGGTACTGGAGGAGGACGCCGAATGGCTCCTTCGAGAAGTCGAAAGTCTCGTGGTCGGCGACCACGACCTCGATGCCGAGAGGCCGGGCGCGGGTCCGGACCACGGCGATCGTCTGGGGGTGGCAGCCCTTCGAGACTAAGAAGACCTTGCGGCTCCCGCCCGCGACGGCCCGGGCCATGGCCATGGCCTCGGCCGCGGCCGTGGCCTCGTCGAGCATCGACGCGTTGGCGACCTCGAGCCCCGTCAGGTCGATGATCATGGTCTGGAAATTGAGCAGGGCCTCGAGCCGTCCCTGGGCGATCTCGGCCTGGTAGGGCGTGTACTGGGTGTACCAGCCCGGGTTCTCGAGGATGTTGCGCTGGATGACGGCCGGGGTGAGGCAGCCGTAGTAGCCGGCTCCGATGAACGAGCGGAATACCTGGTTCTTGGCCGCGATCGCGCGGAGTTCCTCAAGCGCCTCGCTCTCGCTCTTGGCCCGGCCGAGCGCGAGGTCCGCGGCCGCCCGTATGGGCCTGGGGATGACGTCGTCCATGAGGGCGTCGAGGGAGGAGTAGCCCAGCGCCTCCAGCATGGCCCGAAGCTCGTCGCCGCACGGGCCGATGTGGCGGTCGACGAAGGCGTCGGGATGGTCGAAAGAAGCTATCGTCTTCGTTGTGGTCTTAGTTGATCCCGGCATGGGAACCTCGCCTAGAAAATAGCAGTTTATAAGGAAACCGGGCAAGGAGGAGAGTGGGCCCCGGTTCTCCGCAGACATGTCGGCGGCCCCCTATGGGGGGTTGCCTACGTGGGGGGGCGATGGCTCCGCCCCCTCCTATTCCCGCGATCCCTCCCCGCGGGGGAGGGACGCGTACAAAAGATGAAAGGCCCCCCCTGGGGGGAAGGGGAGGCCTTTCGGGCGTACCACTATCCGCGGTGCTTTGTGGGCGCGGGACCGAGCGGTCCCGCGCCTCCCGCTTGGGCCTACCTGTCGCGGACCAAGCGGAGGCTCGATCCGTCGGGGAAGCCGCTTCGCGGCGGGGCGCAGTCGTCTGGGTTCAGCGAGAGCTGCCAGCAAGCCTCGTCCGTCGAGACTCCCTCGCGCGTCTCGCCGACGCTGCGTTCTCCGGCAAAGACCAAGCCCAGCACCAAAGTGATTAGCGCCAATAGCGCGAAAACGATGAGGCGGATGAGATGCGGAGTGAACCGCCTCTCCTGGCCGGGGTCGCTCTTCGGCGCGGGCTTCACGGTCCGCTCGCCGCGCGTGACGGGCTGGCTCGGCCTGGGACGGGGGGGCAGGCTCCTTCGGATTCGGATCTCTCTCTGAAGCATCTTGTTCATCTGCATGATATATTAACCCCCGATTCACGACGAATTCAACGTGACTTTGGGCAATCCCCGATGTGATTTTGGTCACACCAATGGCGTCTCCGACTTATGTGAGTTTAGGAGCTTGTTCGAGGCGACGAACGCGTGCAATGCGGCGGACTATGATCGTTATGCGGCCATGATCGTGGCTACCGGGGGTAAAGAGTCACATAAGTCACATGAGTCGTGGACTGACACCTGCTACTTGTACTTGACGGAGCACCCGTAGGGCCTCGTCAGCGGCTCGTCCACCGCCCCGCCTTCCATCAGCGACTCGAGCGCCGCGGCTACGTAGTTCTTGGAGTCCTTCACGTCGTCGGGATCCGCGGACGCGATGTCGTCGATGGCCCCATTGTAGCGGAGCACACCCTTTGGGTCTATCACGTACATGTGCGGCGTGGTCTTCGCGCCGTAGAGACGGCCGACCTTCCCGTCGGGATCCAGGAGCACCGCGGTCGGGGACCCGCCGACCTTCTTGAAGTGCTCGCGGGCCTGCTTCGGCTCCATGAAGCCTTGCTTGCCCGGGGCCGAGGAGATGATCGAGTACCAGAGCACTCCCTTCTTCGTGAACCGCTTCTGCAGGGCCTGCATGTTGCCGCCGCCGTAGTGCTTCTTCACGAAGGGGCAGCCGAGGTTGTGCCACTCGAGCACGACGTACTTGCCCTCGGCCTCGGAGAGGCTCACCGGCTTCCCCGTCGCGTCCGGCAACGTGAACTCAGGCGCCGGCTCGCCGATCTTGACCGCCTTGAAGGCGGCCTTCTCCGCGCAGCCGTACCCGATGAGCCCCGCCACCAGAGCCGCGGCGGCGAGGGGCCGGAGCACGTTCAGTCTCGCATTCATATAGGACCTCCTTTCGCTGCTGGGATCTCACGCAAAGCGTCGAGCACGATCCCCGGTGTCAGAACCGCCGGCAGTATGGCGGCGGGGGCGTCGGCCGAGGGGCCGTAGAGGACATAGAGGGGCACTCCGCTCCGGCCGTAGCGCGCCAGGGCCCGGGTGACGGCCGGGTCGCGGGAGGTCCAATCGGCGCGCAGCGCGGCCACGCCCTTCTCCCGGAAGGCCCGCGCCACCTCGTCGGAGCCCAGGGCCACCCGCTCGTTCACCTGGCATGTGACGCACCAGGCGGCCGTGAAATCCAAAAAGACGGGACGGCCCCGTCGCCTGAGCTTCGCCAAGCCTTCGTCCGAGTAGGGCCGCCATGGGATCGCGCTGTCGGCGTTCTTGGCGAGCAGGGCCGGCGTCTCCGCGAATGGCGGGGCGGTCATGGCGGCTCCGAGCCCCAAGAAGAGCAAGGCGGCCGCGGCGCCGCGGGCGGCCAGGCGCCGGACCTTCTCATCGACCGGCCTGCCCCAGCGGCCCAGGAGCCATGCCCCCAGTCCCATCAGCCACAGGCCGGAGAGCAGCCGCAAGGTACCCTGCGCCCCGGTCTGCTGCGCGTGGACCCAGCCCAGCCACACGACGGTGGCCAGCAGCGGGAACGCGATCAACTGCTTGAAGCTCTCCATCCAAGGGCCCGGCTTGGGGAGGCGCCGGAGCCATCCGGGCTTGAACGACAGCGCCACGTAGGGCGCGGACATCCCGATCCCGAGCGCCGAGAATACGGCCAGGGCCGCTCCGGCGGGCACGGTGAGCGCGTATCCGAGAGCGGTGCCCATAAAGGGGGCCGTGCAGGGAGTCGCCACGAGGGTGGCCAGCACGCCGCCCATGAGCGAGCCGGCGTAGCCTTCCCGTCGGGTCCCGCCCGCGCCCCAAGACGCCCAGGACGCCCCGATCTCGAAGACGCCGAGCAAGGAGAGGCCCAGCAGGAAGAACAAGGCCGCGAGGAAGGCCACGAAGGCGGGCGACTGGAGCTGGAAGCCCCAGCCTATCTGCTGGCCGGCGGCCCTGAGCGCCAGGAGCGCCCCGGCCAGCGCCCAGAACGAGACAATGACGCCTCCCGCGAAGGCGAGGCCGTGCCTTCGAAGGTCCGCCGCGGAGCCCGCCGACTGCCGGACGAACGACAGGAGCTTCAGCGAGAGCACGGGGAACACGCACGGCATCAGGTTCAGGAGCAGGCCTCCGGCCAGCGCCATTAAGATGCTCGCGAGCAAGCTCCGCGTGCGCGCGGAGCGCAGAGGGACGTCGACCCGCAGCGCCTTGCGGCCGCTCCAGCCGTCCTCCGAGACCAGGACGCCTCGGAGGCGTCCCGGAAGGACCGACGCGGCCTTGGACGCGTGAAGGCGGACGCGGGCGGTCCCGTCGTCATCCCGCGACGCTTCCTGGGGCGCCGCGTTCTCGATGACTAGCGGTTCCCGCGGGAAGAAGCGCATGGAGGAGCGCGGAAGGCTCGCGCCGGGGGGCGGTCTCACGGAGAGCACGATGAAGTCCCCGTCCGGCCGGGCGTCGAGTCTCCATCCCCGCGGCGCGACGGGAAGCCTCCGGCGCGCGGCCTGGAAGCGAGGATCCGCGGGTCCCGGAGCCGGCCCCGCCCGGAGGGACGCGCTGAGGTCCGCCGCGGCGGGCAGGCACACCTCATTGCAGACGAGCCACTCGGCCCGCGCGGAAAGGGTCACGCGGGCGCCCGGCCGCAGGGCTCCGGGAACCTTCAGGCGGCTCAGCAGCAGGACTTCTTCCTCGTAGCCGTAGTTGACGAGAGGCGGGACCTCTATCCTCCGGGGGTACGGCCACCGGATGGGGCTCGCCTCGAATCCCTCGGGGAGCCGCCACTCCACTTCGGGCGCGGTCCCCGAATCGCCGGGGTTGCTCCAGTAGATATGCCAGCCTTCGTCCGGCTTGAGGCGCACCGCGGCCCACAGCGCCTCTCCGGGCGTCGCCGTTCCATGCTCGGTGATGAGCTCCGCTTCGGAGTGCGGGGCGCGGACGGCGCCGGCGTGAGCCGGCGTTCCGCACGCCGGAAGCAGGCCCGCGAACAAGACGAATGTCCCCTTCATAAGACGTCTCATTATGCCTTAATTGTGAGTGCGCGGGGGCCGGCCGATATTACGGGACTCGCATCCTGTTGCGGACCGCGAAAAGGCCTGCTAACGTATGCGGGGCCGTGCACGGCACTGAGGGGGAGATGGCCGGATGTCCAGCGGACGCTCCAGGATCGAGAGAGAGCGCAAGACGGTCAGGATCATGGTGGAGATGTACTGCCGCGACCGCCATGGCGGAGGCGAGGGCCTGTGCCGGGACTGCCGCGAGCTCCTGGCGTACTCGGAGGCGCGCCTCGACAAATGTCCGTTCCACGGGAGCAAGCCCACCTGCGCCAAGTGCCTGATACACTGCTACTCTCCGGCCATGCGTGAGAGGATCAAGGTTATCATGAGATACTCGGGACCGAGGCTTATGCGCAGCCATCCCTTCCTGGCCGTCGGGCATCTTCTCGACGGCCTCAGGAAGCCCAAAAGAAAACCGTAACGGCGGTGTCATAGATTGATTTGTTTGACTAACTCAGCCTGGGTGCCTGGCACCGATGTCGAGTAACTCGGCGAGCGGGCGGGGAGGGCGCTCAAAGTGCTCGATGCCGGGCACTTGTGCCCGCGTCCTGCTTCTGGCGATCCTCTTCGCGCCGGTCCCCATCCGGGCCGAGGAGCAGGGGTGGTTCGATGCGGCCGCGGTCGTCCGATTGCCGCGGCGGTTCGGCTTTCGGGTGAGTCATGAGATGCGCGGGCGGAAGCTCACGTACGCCGACCGGTCCCTCTGGAACGTGGAGGCGGGGCTTACTCGCCGGCTGCCGGAGGGTCTCCGCGCCGGCGTCGCGTTTAGAAGGCAGCGCGCTACGCGATCGGGCCGAACGACGCGCGAGAACCGGGTCAGCGTGAAGCTGGAGCACCAGCGGGACTTGGCGCGGCGGCTGCGCTTCGACGCGCGGTTGCAGGGGGAGTCCCGGGTCTACACGGACCCAGTAACGGCCGACAATTGGCGCGCGCGTCTGCGTCTGCGTTTCCAGGGCTCCATGCGCGCCGGCGGGCTGGTGGTGGAGCCCTTTCTGGCTTCGGAGATCCTCGGCGATACCCTGGATGATACGCTCAATCAGCACCGGCTGGACCTCGGACTGGAGACGCCGGTATGCGACCGCCTCAGGCTCCGGCTCGGCTATCTCAGGATGGATGCCCGCCGCAGGGAGCCTTTGCACGCGCTCAAGACGGGGATCGAGCTGAGTTTCTGACCAAAAGGCGGGTTCCGAGTCCCGGCGAGCCTTGACGTCCGGGACCCTGGCCTGTATTCTTCTAACCATGGCCCAATCCAGCGGGGGAAAAGGCGACGGCGGAGCGACGTGGGTCGGGTCGGGAAGCTTCCGGGTGGACCGGAGAAAGGCCCTCGAGAAGCTTTCCAAGTTCCAGCTCGCCGACGCGTCCCACTACCTGCTGTGCTGGGTGCGGGCCGCCGCGGCCGCGGGGGCCACCCGCGTAGCCTTCCGCCGGTTCGAGGGCGGGTTAAAAATGGAATTCGACGGACGGCGCTTCACCCAGCAGGAACTGTCCGATCCCTACGGAGTCCTCTTCGAGAAGGAGCGGCCCAAGAACGCCTCGCGCCGGCACGTGGCGATCGGCCTCCTGGCCGCCCTGCGCCTGCGGCCCGGCGCGATCGACATCTTCTACGGCGCGGGCCCGGGCCGCAGGCATCTGGCCATCTCGTCCTTGGGAGACGACAAGACCGTCCCGGTCTCGAGCCCGGACACCGACACGGTCATCCGCGTGACGGACCTTGGCAAGCGTCTCGCCATCCGCCGGGCCCTCGATCACGTGCGCGAACGCTGCGCGATGAGCCCCGCGGACATCCGGATCGACGGCGCTCGGCTTGCGCGCATTCCCATCGCGAAACGCGCGTCCGGGCATCATTTCTCCGACGGTCCCGTCAGGGGCTGGCTGACGATCCCCGACGAGGGGGGAGTCGACAGCGTCGTGGACCTCTACGTGTACGGCGTGCACGCCGGGCAGCACCGGATCGCGACGCCCGCCGTGCGGGTCCGCGGCCACGTCAACTCCGACGAGTTGAGGCTGGACGCATCCCAGGCGCGCGTCGTGTCCAACGACAGGCTGCGCAGCCTGGAGCGGCTGCTGGAGGACCACTCGCGCGGCCTCCTCGACGCAGTCGCCCGGAGGCTGGCCAAGCGCCTGCCGGCCGTTCAGAAGGGCCTTCTGGAGAGCTCCCGGCCGCGCACGGTCTGGAGGGAGCTCATGGAGCGGGGAGGGGCGTCGCGGAGCCAGGGGTTCTTGGGGGCGGCGGGCTTCGCGTTGTGGCGCCTGATCCCGAAGAATCGGGAGAACGCCGACAGCATGGCCGGCCAAGTGCGCTGGTGCGCGCGGGCCCTGCGCTGGGCGCGGGATCTTGCCGCGCGGCACCTCACGGAGTCCGCCGACGACGCCGGCGACCCGTTCCGGCTCCTTTTATGGAGGATGCCCCTGTTCCTGAATCTGAAAGGCGAGCCGCTGAGCCTCGAACGCCTGGAGGAGTTGGAGGCGGCGGAAGGGGCCGTCCCCTACGCACTGGCCACGAGTCCCTTGGCGACGACCGGCGGGTCGCCGGGCAAGGGAGCGCGGGCGATCGTCTGGTTCCTTTCCAGCAAGGAGACCGCCCTCCTTCTGGAGCGCTGCTCCATGAGAGACGTATCTTGAGTTGTTTTCCCGCCACTCACGCGGCCGCGCTCCTGGCGCGCTCGATTGAGGGGCTCGAAGTTTTGTATTCATTCCCCAAGGAGAACCCATGACAATGAAGACAACTGAAGCCTCCGCCCCCGCCCTCCAGTTTCTGGGAGCCGCCGGCTCGGTGACGGGGTCCAAGTTCCTCCTGCAATCCAGCGGGCGGGAGGTGCTCGTCGACTGCGGCCTCTTCCAGGGGATCAAGGAGCTGCGCGAGCGCAACTGGAACCCGCTGCCGATAGACGCGGCCAAGATCGACGCGGTGGTCCTGACCCACGCGCACCTCGACCACAGCGGCTACCTGCCGCGCTTGGCGAGGATGGGATACGGCGGACGCGTCTACTGCACCCGGGCCACGGCCGAGCTTTTGGGCCTGCTTCTTCCCGACTCGGGGTATCTGCAGGAGGAGCAGGCGCGATACGCGAACAGGAAAGGCTTCTCCAAGCACAGCCCCGCGCTTCCGCTGTATACGAAGCGGGACGCCGTGGACGCGCTGCGCCTGCTCGAGCCCGTGGACTACGGCGAGCAGGTCGAGGTCGCTGCGGGCATCCGGGTCCGGCTTCATCCGAGCGGCCATATCCTGGGCGCCGCCTTCGCGGAGCTGGACTTCGAAGGCAGGCGCATGGTGGTCTCGGGCGATGTCGGCAGCTACGACCGCGTAGTCATGCGGGGCCCGGCCCCCTTGCCGCAAGACCTCGACTACATCCTGGTCGAGTCCACCTACGGCGGCAGGCGCCAGGGGTACGAGTCCGTCCAGGACCAGCTTGAGGAGTACGTCAAGCCGGTCGTGGAGGCCGGCGGCGTCGTGGTCATCCCGGCCTTCGCCGTGGGGCGCACGACGCTGATCATCTACCACCTGCGCCAGCTCATGCTCCAGGGAAAGCTCCCGGACGTCCCGGTCTGCGTGGACAGCCCCATGGCCACGGACGCGGTCAAGATCTACCGGAAGTACCATCTCGAGCACAACCTGAAGGTGGACCTCCTCAAGAAGCCCAGCGACTGCCCCATCCGCGTGCCGAAGACGCGCCTGGTCCGCGGCACGGAGGAGTCGAAAGAGCTCAACATGCAGAAGGGCCCCCTCATCATCGTGTCGGCCAGCGGCATGGCGACCGGGGGGCGCATCCTCCACCATCTCAAGCACAGGCTGCCGGAGCGCGAGAACCTCGTGCTCCTGGTCGGCTACCAGGTCATCGGCACGCGCGGCCGCTCCCTGGTGGACGGGGCCAAAGAGATCAAGATACACGGCCAGCGCGTCCCGGTGCGCGCCAAAGTCGCGATCATCCACGGGGTCTCCGCGCATGGGGACTCGGATGATCTCGTCGCCTGGCTGAAGACTACCAAGTCCAAGCCCAAGCGGGTCTTCCTGGTCCACGGCGAGCCCGAGGGCTTGAGAGCCATGGCCAAGCGCGTGGACCAAGAGCTCGGCTGGCGTCACCACACCGCCAAGTATCTGGAGAAGGTCCGGCTCTAGGCCGGCCCGAGGATCGCCTCGGCCGCGCGGAGGCCGTCAACGGCCGAGCTCACGATGCCCCCCGCGTAGCCGGCGCCCTCGCCCACGGGGTAGAGCCCCTCGATGCCCGTCGCGGCCATGTCCTCACCCCGGGTAATCCGGACCGGCGCGCTCGTGCGGCTTTCGACCGCGAATAGGTTGCCCTCGGCGCTGTCGTAGCCGCGCAGCTTCCGGGCGAAGGCCCGCAGCCCGTCGCGGAGAGGGCCGGCGACCCAGTCGGGCAGGATCTCGCGCAGGTCGCAGGCCTCGGTCCCGGGGCGGAAGTTCGTCGCCGCGAGATCCCCCGAGGCCCGCCCCGCGATGAAGTCGTCCACGCGCATGGCGGGAGCGTGGTAGGGGCGCCGGACGGCGCGGAAGGCCGCGGATTCGAGCTCCCTTTGGAAGGCGATCCCGACGAGGGGGGTGTCCGGGAGACCCCGCGCGACCAGGTCCTCCGGGACGACCTGGACGACGACGCCCGAGTTCGCGAAGGGGGTCGACCGCCGGGAGTTGCTCATGCCGTTGACGACCATGCGTTCGGGCTCGGTCGGCGTCGGGATGATGAAGCCTCCGGGGCACATGCAGAAGCTGTAGATCCCGCGCGTCTTCAGCCGGCTGTCCGGGACCTGGTGGGCGAGGGCGTAGGGAGCCGCGCCGAGGACGGGATGCCGCGGGACCCCGTACTGGCTCCTGTCGACGAGCTCCTGGGGATGCTCGGCCCGGACGCCGACCGCGAAGGCCTTGGGCTCGACGCGGACCCCGTCGCGCAGGAGCGATCCGATCGTGTCCCGCGCCGAGTGCCCGATCGCGAGGACCACGCGGGACGCCGCGATCTCCTCTCCGGTCGAGAGCCGGACGCCCCGGACCGCGCCTTTCCCGAGCAGGACCGAGTCCACGCGGGTCTGAAAACGGATCTCGGCGCCCGCCGCGAGGAGCCGCTCGCGGAGCCCCCGCACGATGGCGACGAGCTTGTCCGTGCCCAGGTGGGGATGGGCGTCGACCAGGATCGAGGCGTCGGCCCCCGCGCCGACGAAGGCCTTGAGCACCCACCGGGCATAGGGATGCTTGACGCGCGAATAGAGCTTGCCGTCGGAATAGGCTCCGGCGCCCCCCTCCCCGAAGCAGACGTTGCTCTCGGGATCGAGCCGCCCCGAGGCGCGCAGGGCGCCGATGTCGCGCATGCGCTCCTCGACCGCCTTCCCCCGCTCGATGAGGACGGTCTTGCGACCGGCTTCGCTCAGCGCCAGCGCCGCGAACAGCCCCGCCGGGCCCGCGCCGACGACGACGACCGGGCCGCCCGGACCGGGGCGGCGCGTCCCGGCGAGGAACGCGGGATCGGGGATGTCGAGGGCGGACCGCTCGACCGGCTGGACGCCTCGCGGCAGGCGTCTCGGGAGCGGCTTCTCGGTCGCGAACTCCACTTGGAGGACGTAGCGGATGCGCGGCTTGCGGCGCGCGTCGATCGAGCGCTTGGTCACGCGCAGGGCGGCGATCCGGGCGGCCGGGACGCGCGCGGCCTTCGCGACCCGGCGCTTGAGGGCCGCGGGGCTTTCGTCGAGCGGCGAGGCGAGGCCCGCCAGCCGGTACAGATTTGCCATGGAGATATACAGTATCATTTCCCCGTATGGCGAAGCGCGAGTGCGTCGTGATCGTCGGGGGCGGGGCGGCCGGGATGATGGCCGCTCTCGCTGCCCGGCGCAGCCGGCCCGCGTTCAAGGTGATCCTGGTCGAGCACCAGGAGAAGCTCGGGCGCAAGCTCCTGGTCTGCGGGGCCGGGCGGTGCAATCTCACCAACGTGAACGTCCGTCCTGAGCGCTTCGCCGGCGCCTCGAGGGCGTTCGTCCGGACCGTGCTCGAGCGTTTCGACCATACGGCGGTGCGGTCTTTCTTCGAGGACCTGGGCGTTTCCCTCTACGAGGAGAAGAAGAACGACAAGGGCAAGCTCTTCCCGGTCACGAACCAGGCCCAGACGGTGCTGAGCCTGCTCGTCGACGAGCTCGAGCGCGAGGGGGTCGAGATCCGCCTCGGCGTGCACGTCTCTGAGGCGCGCCGCGACGGCGAGGGCTTCCAGCTCCGGACGCAGAAGGGCCGGATGTGGGGGACGCGGCTGATCCTCGCGGCCGGAGGGAAGACCTATCCCAAGCTCGGCGGCGACGGTTCCGGCTACGCGCTCGCCCGGGCGTTCGGGCACATGATCGTCGAGCCGGTGCCGACGGCGCTTCCGCTCCTCGCGCCCAACCCGATCTCCAAGCGGCTCCACGGCGTCCGGGCCGAGATGGAGGTCGCGGCGGTCGTCGGCGGGCGGAAGGTCTGCCGGGACGTGGATCAGATGATGTTCGTCAAGTATGGCTTCACGGGCCCCGTGATCCTGAACGTGAGCCGCCCGATCTCGCTTCGGATCCATCGCGAGCGGAAGACGGACTGCGAACTCGAGCTCAAGTTCCTTCCGGGCCGCAGCCGGAGCGAGATCCGTTCGGAACTCGCGCGGCGCTGGAAGCGGCGGCCGGCCCAGCGTCTTTCGCTGAGCCTCTGCGGCCTGCTTCAAGGGAAGCTTCCCGAAGCGATCCTCGAGCACCTGCGCATCGGCGACGCGCCCGTCCAGGACGTCCCGGCGCGCGACAAGGACGCTCTGGCGCGGTTCCTATCGGGCTGGCGGGTCCCGGTCCAGGGCACTCGGGGTTGGGACGAGGGCGAGTTCACCGCCGGCGGCGTGGACTGCTCGGAGGTCGACCCGCGGAGCCTGCGGTCCCTCCGGGTCCCGGGGCTTTACTTCGCCGGGGAGGTCCTGGACGTGGACGGTGAGGTCGGCGGCTTCAACCTGACCTGGGCGTGGTCGAGCGGCCACGTCGCCGGGCAGCTCGGCTAAGCTTCCGCTCGGGGCCCGTGTTTATTAGAATCTCTTCCGTCATGTCCAGCGTCAAGGCGCCCGAGATCATCCCTAATGAGAGCTGGGAGCCCGTGGATCCGTTCCCGGAGTCCTGGAAGTCCGGCAATTTCATCCCCCACGGCGACACCGACGGCCGCCTGTCGCTGCGCTATTTTCGGGACCGTTCGGACGCCTCCCTGAAGGCCTGGGCCTGGTTCGGGCCCGGGGCGGAGGGCGCGCCCGGCCGCATCCACGGGGGCGGCGTCTCCGCCATCCTGGACGAGGTGCTCGGAGCCGCGGCCTGGATCGTGGGACTGCCCGTGGTGACCGGGCTGCTCACCGTCAAGTACCGGCGGCCGCTGAACGTGGGGGCCGTCTGCGAGATCGAGACATTCATAACGAAGAAGGGGGCCAAGCGGGTGCACGTCCGGGGGACGCTTTCGGCGCGGGGCGGAGGCCTGAGCGCCGAGGCGGAAGGGATGTATTTCCGTCTCCCGGATTCCGAGCTTCCCGATATGGTGGCTCAGATCATGTCCGAAAGGCGGACCGCGCAACCCGCGCCCTCAGAATAGTGCCGAACACGCCACGCCCCAGATGTGAGTGATGTACATCATTAGGATCTCTGTCCCCGCGCTGGCGCTGCTGGCCGCGACATCGTGCTTGAGCGCGGCGGCGGCCAAGGAGCCGGCCGAGCCCCGCCTTGTATTCGAGAGGACGTGTTCGCGATGCCATCCCTCGGCGCGGGCGCTGGAGCGGACGCGCGGCGAGGCCCAATGGCGGAAGATCGTGCGGCGCATGCGGGGCCGTGCGGCCGGGAGCGCGAATGCCTTCGGCCGCGGAACGGCCGAGACCGTCGTTGCGTACCTCGCCGGGAAGGCGGTCACGGCATCGGAGCCCGCGAAGCGATCCTGGGAGCGCTTGTTCGAAGAGCCGGCGGCGGCCCTGGGCATCGTGACGGCGGCCTTGCTGCTGGTCATGATCGGGACCGGCTTCGGCCGCGGCTTCATCGGCGGCCGCTTCCGCCGCGTCCATGCCGCGGCCGCCGCGCTGCTCGCCGTCGCCTTGGCCTGCCATGCGTCCCTTCTCTACGCGATCCACGGCCCGCCGGACGCCGCCTGGCATTGGGCCGGCTCGACGGCGCTCTGCATGCTTGTCGTCACCGCGCTCGGCGGGCTGCTGCGCCGGAGGCTGGGGAGCCGTTTCCTGAGGCTGCACGGGTCCGGCGCCCTGGCGACGCTTGTCCTGGCCGCGCTCCATCGGCTGCTGACGCTGATTTAGAAACGGTTCCCCGGAGCGGTTATGCGACTCGCGGCCGCGCTCACTTCACGCCGTAGCGCTCCGAAAGGAGGGTCTGGATTTTCCTGAATCGCGGACGCAGATAGCGGAAAAGCAGGGACCTCCGATAGGTCTCCGCGTGGAGTTCCGCGAGCTGGGCAAGGGTGGAGCTGCAGCGCGCGAGGCTCAAATAGGCGAGGAAAGAATAGGGCAGCGCCCAGAACCGGACGACCCCCGGCGTGGCGTACCAAACGACCCACAATAGCCCCCGAACCCCGACCTTGTCCAGAATAGTCGGATCTTGACGTCCTTCCATGACGGGCCGCCTCGCGGACAGCTCTTGCTGTCCCGGATGGATATCCCTATAAGTGAGTGTTCCTGGCGGGCAAAGTGTTTCGCCCGGTCCGCCGGGCGTTTCGGGGACGGGGAAACGGTCCCTGGCGTGCGGCGGCCGATCCGGCTACACTAGAGCGTGCCCGAGGGGAAGCCAGCGGCCGTGGCGAGGGAGCCGACGGAAAGGGAGCGGGAGCTCGCCGCCTGCCTCATCGGCGTCGATACCCTTTTCGGGGGGGACGCTCTGCACGAGAGCGGACGCCACCATGTCATCGCCGACACGTGGTTCTCGGGCCGCCCTCCGCCGGACATCTACCACGACCCCTTCGCGAAGGCCGCGCGCGAGTCCGCGCAGGGCGTGAGCGGAGCGAAGGACGTCCTCGGCGATCGGGAAGCGGTCGAGGCGTTCGCCGGCCGCCACCGCCTCCGGAAACGTCTGGAGGCCCTGCAAAACTACCGGCCGGCCGGCGACCATGACGGGGAGCTCACGCGCCTCGCCGGGGCGTTGGGCCTCATGCTCGATACCGCGCTCGCGGGCCCGGGCGGAGAGGGCGCGCCGCCGTTCGATCGCCGCTACGAGGCCGGCATCGGAGGGCTGCTCGACGGAGCGTCCCTCGCCGGTCCCGCGGCGGCGCGCGCCCGGCTAGAGGAGGCGCTCGCCGGCGTCGGCTACGAGGTCACGCCCTCGCGATCCCTGCGCGACACGTGCCAAGCCTGGCGCGCGGACCAGCGGCCCCTGAAGCCGGAGGAGGTGGCGCCGCGCGCCCGCGTGATCATCGCGGGGCTGCTCGAGGCCATGCGGCGAGGGGTCTTCTCGAAGCTGGACTTTGGCCTGCCCGGCCACGAGCCGGACCTCCGCGACGTTCCCTTCGACGGCTACCGGTGCGAGACCGTCTCGGGGGTCCGTTTCACGGGCTCGAACATCTACCGCGGCGGCGAGCGAGAGGGCTCCCCGCTCCTGCGAGGCCTCTTCGAGTACAACACCGACCACCCCGTCCGCGAAGCGGGGCTCGCGCACCTCTGCGCCCACGAGATCATCGGGCATTACCTCAACTCGGCGGCGCAGGACCTGCTTTGGCGGGGGGGCAAGATCCCGTTCCTGGCCACGATGGGCACGATGTGCACGCCGTATACCGTATTCCAGGAGGGATGGGCGCAATGCATCTTCGAGCTCCTCTACGGCGGCCGCGAGGCGGCCGCGGAGGCGCATGGCCGGGATCTGCTGGTGGCCCTCGCCCAGTCGGACCTCGAGGACATCGCGAAGCACGACGCGCCGATCCGCCATCAGCGCGACGGCGAGTCCTTGGACGCGGTCAGGCGCTATATCGCCGAGGAGTGCGTCCAGCCGGACCCCATCGTGGAGAAGCTGTCGGGAGGCTGGGCCCGGCATCCCGTGATCGGGCCGATGTACGGCCCGGCGTACCTCGTCGGCAGAAGGGCGGTGGCCGGGGCGATCCGGCGCCGCGGCGTCATCCCGGTCGCGAGGATCGGCTACCACCTCGAGGGCTACGTCGACATTCGGACCTTCAAGGGAAAAGCGGCGCAGCTGTAGAAAGAGCGACGAGCGGGGCGCCCATCGAGCTGTGAAGGAGCGTCCGACCTCAGAGGCGCGGCTTTAGAGAGATGGCGTCCTCATCGCATCGCTCCACGCAGACGCCGCAGCCGTCGCACTTGGCGGGATTGACGGAGGCGGTCTCGTCGACGTGGATCGCCCACTGGGGGCAGCCGGCGGCGCAGGTCCCGCAGGCGAGACATAGCCTCCCCTCGACGACCGCGACCGGCGTTTGTTTGATGCCTTGGCGCTTGCCCATCCGACGAGTCTTGTGTCGGCGCGCTCCCCGGCGGCCGCCGCCGGGCGCGAAGTCAGGACCGCCGGATTGTATCATTATGGCCGAGCCCGCTTCTTTGCCTTGTCCCGCCCATCCTTGGTAACATGGAGGCCGCCGAGGAGGCCGACCGTGAAGTTCGTCGCAGATCTCCATATCCACTCGTATCTTTCGCGGGCCTGCAGCAAGTCGCTCAGGCCCGAGCCGCTGCACCGGTGGTGCCAGCTCAAGGGCGTGACCGTGCTCGCCACCGGGGACTTCACTCATCCCGCCTGGCTCGGCGAGCTTCGCGAGAAGCTCGTCGAGGCGGAGGAGGGGCTCTTCCGGCTCAAGCCCGAGCTGGCGCGCGCGGCGGACCTGGACGTCCCGGCCGCGTGCCGGGCTCCGGTGCGCTTCATGCTCGCGGTCGAGATCAGTTGCATCTACAAAAAAGGGGGCAGGACCCGGAAGGTGCACAACATGGTGTACGCTCCGTCTTTCGAGGCCGCGTGCAAGCTCGCCGCGAGCCTTGAGAAGATCGGCAACATCCGATCCGACGGCCGGCCCATCCTGGGCTTGGACTCGAAGGACCTGCTCTCGATCGTCCTGGAGTGCTCCGACGAGGCGCATCTGATCCCCGCGCACGCCTGGACGCCGCATTTCTCCGTCTTCGGATCGGAGTCCGGCTTCGACTCGCTGGAGGAGTGTTTCGAGGACCTTGCGCCCCGCATCTTCGCCGTCGAAACGGGCCTCTCCTCGGACCCGGCCATGAACTGGCGCGTCTCGGCCCTGGACGGCGTCGCGCTGGTCTCCAACTCGGACGCTCATTCCCCGGAGAAACTGGCCCGGGAGGCGAACCTCTTCGACACCGAGCTTTCCTACCGGGGCATCTTCGACGCCATCCGGGAGCGGGACCGCTCCCGGTTCACGGGTACCCTGGAGTTCTTTCCCGAGGAGGGGAAGTACCATGTGGACGGCCACCGCGCCTGCAAGACCCGGTTGACGCCCAAGCAGACCTTGCGCCGCAAGGGCCTGTGCCCCGTCTGCGGCAAGCAGGTGACTGTGGGCGTGCTCCACCGCGTGGAGAAGCTGGCCGACCGCGAGGAGGGGCGGAGGCCCCGCCAAGCGCACGGCTATGAGAGCATCGTCCCCTTGAAGGAGGCGCTCGGACAGACGCTCCGCGTCGGGCCGGGCAGCGTGAAGGTGGACCGGCAGTACCACCGGCTGCTTTCCTCGTTCGGCGGCGAGCTCCGCATCCTGAGGGAGCTTCCTCTAGGGGAGCTCGAGGACGCGGGCTTCCCGCTTCTGGCCGTGGCCTTGCGCAGGATGCGCAAGGGAGAGGTCAAGGTCTCGGCGGGCTACGACGGCGAGTACGGCGTCATCTCGCTGCTCCGCGAGAAAGACTTCACCGAGACGGCGCAGCTTTCGCTGCTTTGATCCCGAGGCCGTGAGTAACCCCCCGGAGCTCAACAGCCGCCAGCTCGAGGCCGTACGGTCCACCGACGGTCCCGGCATCATCTCGGCCGGGCCCGGGACCGGCAAGACCCGCACCTTCGCCCATCGCGTGGCGCATCTTCTTCGGGAGAAGGGCGTCCCGGCCCGCGACATCCTCGCCGTCACCTTCACGCGCAGCGCGGCGGGCGAGATGAGGCGGCGGCTCGAGCGCCTGCTGTCGGGGACTCCGGCCGCGGAAGGGCTGGCCGAGCTCTGGGTGGAGACGTTCCACGCGGCGGCTCTGCGCATCCTGCGCCAAGAGGGGTATCCGTTCGGCCCCGGCGTCGCCTTCTCCGTCGTCCCGGAAGAGGAGAAGCCGGTCCTTCTGGAGGGCCTCATGCCCCGCAAGGAGATGGGCGCCTTCCTGGAGGGCGTGCGGCGGGACAAGCTGCGGCTTCGGGCGCCGGCGGATGGCCCGGGCGCGGAGTATCAGCGTAGGCTCTCGACCGCCAAGCTCCTCGACTACGAGGATCTCTTCATCTTCGCGTGCCGCCTCTTCGACGAGAAGCCGGAGGTCCTCGAACGGTATCGCGGACGCTTCCGCCACATCCTGGTGGACGAGTTCCAGGACACGAGCCTGGCCCAGTACGCGCTGTTGCGCCGGCTGGCCTCCGGGAACGTCTGCGTGATCGGGGACCCGGACCAGGCCCTCTACGGCTTCGCCAGCGGCTCCTTCAGCCCGTTCGAGCGCTTCAAGGAGGACTTTCCCGGCCATCGGGTGCTGCCGCTCTCGGAGAACTACCGCTCCCAGGCGGTGATCCTGGAGGCGGCGAAGCAGGTGATCCGGCGCAACCGGGCTCAACTGCCCAGGGACCTGCGCGCCCGCATGGAGCGGGGGCTCCCGGTCGGGATCTCCGAGCATCGGAGCGACCGCCAGGAGGCGGAGATGACCGCGCGCCGCATCGAGGGCCTGCTCGGCGGCTCCAGCCACTTCACCATCGACAGCCGGTGGGCCGAGAAGGAGAGCGAGAGCTACGCCTACGGGCTCGACGACATAGCCGTCCTGTACCGCTTCCACGCCCAGGCCCGGAGGTTCGAGGAGGCGCTCGGTCGCGTGGGCCTGCCGTACCGGACCTTCGGGAAGAAGCCTAAAGGAGACGGCGGAAAGGACTCGGCCGAGGAGGACCTCGAGGATTTTCGCGAGGGCAAGGGCCCAAGGGGCGAAGGGATCAGCCTCATGACGCTCCACCGCGCCAAGGGCCTGGAGTTCCCGGTGGTCTTCCTGACGGGGTGCGAAGACGGAGTGCTGCCCTTTCGCCGCGACGAGGGCGGTCAGGCCGAGCTCGAGGAGGAGAGGCGCCTCTTCTACGTGGGCATGACGCGCGCCAAGAGCCGCCTGTTCATCTCCTACGCCAAGCGGAGGCTCCTGTTCGGGAGTCCGCGCGAGGCCGGGCCTTCGCCGTTCGTGAAGGATATCGAGGAGGAGCTGCGCGTGCTCGAGGCGAGCCGGGCTCCCGTCAAGAAGAAGGCCGCCAGGGAGAGCCAACCGTCGCTCTTCGACCTATAACCGATGATGCGCGGGCTGTTCAGAAACGAGAAAGGCCGTCAGATCGAGGGCATGCTCCTGATCGTCGCGCTCGGCGTGCTCGCGGCCGCCTTGGCGCCCAGGCTCGCCACCCTGCTCTTCGGCGCCAAGTCTTTCGGGTGCCTGAAGAACCTCGTCAGCGTCACGGATGGAGCGGACCCTTCCGGGATCGTCTGTCCAACGAGCGGGGAGTCGTACCGGACGGTCCGCGAAGGGGAACGGGAGTTCCTCTTTTGCCTCGACCATCAGGACCAGTTCCGGTTCGATCCCCGCTTCGTGGTCCGCGCGGGGGACGGCTGGGCCTTCGAGCTTGATCTGCCGGAGTCGGCGGATGAGCGATCCGGGCCCTACGATATCCGGACCCCATGGAACAACATCATCGTAGAGGACCATGAGGATGCCGTCACGATCCGGTCGAAGAGGCGGGCCGTCTACCTCACCGCGTATTCCGTGGCCGGAGGCCTCGCGGCCCTGGTCTCCCTGGTCCTCGCGTTCCCCATCTTGTGGGGCGTCGCGGCGGGGGTCTTCTCCAAAGAGGGATTCGGCGAGGCGGTCACGCCGCTCCTGAATCTCTCCCTCGTCCTGATCGTGGGGGTGGGGGGCTACTTCTTGTACCGGGGCGGCGGGCGGCTCGTGGCCCACTCAAAAGAGATGTCCGTCTCGAAAGGGGACGGGAGCGTGACGATCCGGGACCTCCGTCCCCACAAGGCGGGACTCGATCCGGAGTCCATCATGGACGCGAAGGCCTTGTATCCGGTATTTTGGGGGAAGGGTGAGTACGCCGTCGTGCTGGTCCACGGCGGGAGGGGGAGCCTGGTGAACCGTCCCTTGTTCCGGGTGTCCGAAGACGATATCGGCGTCGTTTCGGTCCTGCATCGCGCGCTTTCGCCGGCGTGGTCGCCGCGCGGCCCAGACGAGCGGTCTTCAAGCGAAAGCGAGCCCCCCGGACCGTCCCGCGTGGAAGAGGCGAGAGGGGAAAAGCTATAGTGGAGGAGCCAGCGGCCGGGCGGGGATGGAGAGGCCGATCGAGGACGGCATGCGCGTTCTGCTCATAGAGGACAATGAAGACGTCGCCGGCCTGCTGCGCGAGAGCCTGCAGAAGGCGGAGACCGGGATCGAGCTGGAGCACGCTGCCCGCCTGGATTCGGGCCTCGAGCGCGCGGCCGAGGGCGGGATCGACGCCGTCCTCTTGGATCTTGATCTGCCCGACAGCAAGGGCTTGTCCACCCTGGTCAAGGCGCTGGCCGACGCGCCGAGAATGCCGATCGTGGTGATGACGGGACACAACGACGAGTCGATGGCGCTCCGGGCGGTGCGGGAGGGGGCTCAGGATTATCTGTTCAAGGGACAGGCGTCCCCCATGCTGCTTTCGCGCGTCCTGCGCTACGCCGTGGAGCGCAAGCGGCTGGAGCAGCTTCACGAGGATCTGCTCCACAACATCAATCACGAGCTGAAGAGCCCCATCGCCTCGATCTTCGCCACCATGGCGGCGCTCTCCGAGGGGATGGTCGGCGAGCTGACCGAGGCGCAGGCGAACTGGGTGGGCTTGGCGGTCAAGAACGCCCAGCATCTATTGAATCTGGTGGACGACCTCCTGGACGTGGCCCGCGCGCAGACGGGCGCGCTGACCGTCGAGCCCACGTCCATCGATCTTCGCGAGGTCGTGACCGAAACGGTGTCGAGCCTCAAGCCGGTGGCGGAGAAGAGGGAAGTGGCCTTGGCCGAAGAGGTCTCCGGAAGCCTGCCCCCTGTATTGGCCGACCCGAAAAGGGCCCGGCAGGTCCTGGGGAACCTGGTCGACAACGCCATCAAGTTCTCGCCGTTGGGCGGTTCGATAAGCGTCCGCGCCGAGGAGGTCTCCGGCAAGGCTGGCTTCGTCCGCGTCGCGGTGGCCGACAGCGGGTGCGGCATCGAGCCGGAGGACACCGAGCGCGTATTCGACCGGCTGTACCGCGCGAGCAAGAAGAAGCCGGCCGCGCAAAAGGGGCTGGGGATCGGACTCTTCCTCTGCAAGCAGCTGGTCGACCTCCACGGCGGAGAGATCTGGGTGGAGAGCAGCCTCGGGAAGGGCAGCACTTTCTTCTTCACCCTGCCCGTCTATTCCCTGGAAAAATAATCCCCGCGCTTCGCGCGGGGTGCGACAGAGTAGGTCTATCGGCCCCGAGACCCTAGTCCGATTTCCAGTCTTTTTTTGGGCCCATCGCCTCTCCCCTGATCCTCGCCTTTCAGGCAGAATATCCATGACAGGGGCTCGGCCCGCCTCCCGTCGGGAAGGTACATGTGAGAAATCGAGCGAGTGTTTTCGGATATTCTTTCGCCCTCTTCGCGGTGCTCGGCTTGGCGACGACGGCGTTCGCGAGCGAGACCTATTGGGTCAGAGGCAACGGCGTCGGGAGCGAGCGCTTCTGGGCGAGCGGCAACGGCGTGGGCAGCGAGCACTTCTGGCGCAGCGGCAACGGCGTGGGCAGCGAGCACTTCTGGCGCAGCGGCAACGGCGCGGGCAGCGAACACTATTGGCGCAGCGGCACCGGCGTGGGCAGCGAATACTATTGGCGCAGCGGCACTGGAATGGGCAGCGAGCATTACTGGCGCAGCGGCAACGGTCCGGGCAGCGAGCATTACTGGCGGTCCGGGACGGGGCCGTCCATCATCCCCGAGCTCCCGATAGGAGTCCGGTTCGCGCTTCTCAAGAGGATGGAGAGTTGCGCGAAATTCCCCTCTCACCAAGATGGAGATCCCGCGCGGAACGTGAAGGCCGCCTCCTATGTGATCCCCTCGAGGCATGCGTATTTTTCCACGATCGGCACCCGCCTGGACACCCGGATGAACCGGATGGTGACCGGCCTCGGCGTTTCGTACGAGTCCTCCGGCGGCGCCGTCTCCATCTACGCCGGGTCCGGCGATTAC
>JBDREN010000143.1:0-13250 GCA_043819795.1 Elusimicrobiota bacterium | reverse complement strand
CCAAGATCACCAGCACGTTGTTGTTGGAATGCAGGTCGATTCCTGCGTATAATTTCATCTGTCCCCTCCTCGGGTTGGAATGTTCGTCTCGCAACGAAACAATACAACCTGCGGGAGGGGACCTCTAGATGATTATCAGGCGTTAACTTTGTTAACTAATTTTCATCGTGGTCGCGAATTAGTTAACAAAGTCAACGCCCGACGCCGTCTTATAGTCGGGAGAGCTCGTAGACGCGGCTGGGGCGGGAGAATCCCTTGAACCAGTCCGAGCCGAGGAAGCGCAGACGGAAGCTCCGGCTCAGGGCCGGTACGGATCCAGGCCCGACGAGGATCTGCCCGGGGGCGGCGTGGTGCTCGAGACGCTCGGCCAGGTTCACCGCCGACCCCACCACGGTGTACTCGCTGCGCTCAAAGGTCCCGATGCTGCCCGCCACCACCTCCCCCGTATTGATGCCGATCCCTATGTCCAGCGGGAGGCGCCCTTCGGCGCGCCGCCGCTCGTTCCACTCGGCGGTCTCGTCGATCATATCCAAGGCGCAGAGGGCCGCCCGTTGGGCGTGGTCCTTCACGGCTTGGAGCGCCCCGAAGATCGCCATCAGGCCGTCGCCGGTGTACTTATTGACGACGCCCAGCCGCCGTTTGACGACCGCGTTGAAGCGCTCGAACAGGGAGTTCAGGACGGCGACCGCCTCCTCGGGAGGGTGGGACTCGGCGAAGGTCGTGAAACCCCGGATGTCGGCGAAAAGCATGGTGGCGATTATCCTCTCGCCCTTCAGGGCGGCGTGCGGCGAGAACATGACCTTGTCCGCCACCTCCTTGGCCAGATAGCGCCGCAGAGCGTCCCGCATGCCGTCCATGGCGTTGAGCTCGCGGTAGGCCTTCCTCAGGGAGGTCCGCACGGAGACCTCGTCCGCCATGTCGTCCTCCGCCCGGCGCCGCTGGATGCAGCGCAAGACCGTGCTCTCCAGCCCGCCCAGGTCCAGGGGCTTGACCAGGTAGTCCCACGCCCCGTGGCGGAATGCTTCGAGGACGCCCTCTATGCTGGGGAAGCCCGAGACCAGGATCGTGTCCGTGTTCGGCCGGTGCTCCCTGACCCAGCGGAAGAGGCCACGGCCGTCCATGCCGCCCGGCATGACCACGTCGGTGATGACCAGGTCGAAATCCTGCTCGTCCAGGAATACGAGCGCCTCGTCCGCGCTCTCGGCGGCCAGGATCCCGCGGCGGGGGGAGTCCAGGGCCCGCGTCACCACCGATAGCATGGAGGGGTCGTCTTCGATGATGAGGATGCTCTCGGGAGGGCGCCGGATGCGGCGTGGGCCCGCGCCCGCCGGTTCGCGGCGGGGGACGCGCTCCGCGGCGCTCCCCGGGCGCTCGGCATGAGCGGCTTTCGCGTGCGGCCGTTTGGGACCCGTAGTCGACATGGATATCCTTCCGCCTCCTGCATAAAGGATAACACTGCGGCTTTAACGCAGCCTCACATTCCTGCGAAATTCTTGCGAAATCGCGGAGGGGGGTGCGGGGCGGAACGCGGCCAGGGGGACGCGGGGCGCGGAATCGCTAGACTTTTCCTAGGTTTTTCCGGTGCCGAAGGGCTTGAAGAACATGATGAGCTTGGGCAGTAGGCTCAGGGCCGCGACCAAGGCCATCGCCATCGCGAGGGCGGCCAGCAGGCCGAAGAGGATCGTGGGGATGAAGTTCGAGAACCCCAGGATGGAGAACCCGATGGTGATGGACAGAGACGTGTAGAACATGGCGTTGCCGATGCTGCCGTGGCAGCGATGCATGGCTTTCAGGTAGTCCCAGTCTTTCGTGATCTCGCGCCGGAAGCGGTGCAGGTAGTGGATCGTGTTGTCCACGGCGATGCCCACGCTGATGGCCACGATCGTGATCGTCATGATGTCCAGGGGGATCCGGGCGAGGCCCATCACGCCGAGCACGATCATCGACGAGAGCAGGTTCGGGAAGATGGCGATGAGCGAGATCTTGATCGAGCGGAAGAGGATCATGAACATGGCCATGAGCGCCAGGACGGTGAATCCGACGGTCTGGATCTGGGAGCGGAACAGGCTCTGGAGCATGTTGTTGTAGAGGACCATCAGACCCGTCACGCGGAACTGGTCCTCCTTGAGGCCGAGCTTTCCGCGAAGGTCCGCGCGGATCTTCTTGATGAGGGGGTCGCGCCGCAGGTCCCGCATCGAGTCCTTGATGCGGGCCGTGATCCTCGCCTGGTCGTGCTCGATCGAGACGTAGGGGTTCACCAGGATGTCCTTATGCTCCTCCGGCATCTGGTTGAACAGGATCGCCAGGGCGAAATCGTCGAAGGGCTTGCCCTCGTTGAGATCGCGCGTCGTCTTCCACAGCGTGGCCAAAGACATGACCTTCCCGGTGGCGGGAAGCCCGTCGAGGTAGTCGTGGACCTTGTTCACCACCTCGAGCTTCCCGGTCGTGAACCAGTACTTCTCCGCGTCCTCCGCGGACTTCTCCTCGAACTCCGCGAACTCGTCGAAGTCCTCGTCGAAGGCCTCGTCCGGAGGGGGGGCGGGCTCCGGCTCGGCGGAGGCTTCCGGGGCGAAATCGATCATGACCTCGAGCGGCGTCGTGCCCCCCAGCTCCTGGTCGATGAACTTCATCCCTTTGTAGATGTCGGTGGATTTCTTGAAATAGTCGATGAAGCTGTTCTCCACCTCCAGCCGCGTGATGCCGAAGGCCGTGACGACGGCGATGGCCAGGCTCGCGGCGACGATCGCGGCTCCGTGCCTCTCGGTGAGGCGGGCGAAGAAGGAGGTGAGCGGCAGGCCGAAGGCCTTCTCGCTGGCGGGCGGCGGCTTCTTCATCAGCATGAGCCCCGCCGGCAGGAGCAGGAAGGTCACGATCATGGACACGCAGAGCCCCATCGTCATCATCCAGCCGAAGTTGACGACCGGCAGGATGTCGCAGATGACCAGAGAGCAGAAGCCGGCGATCGTCGTCAGGATCGCGTAGAGACAGGGGACGAAGGTGAGGCGGACGGCGTCCCGCACGATGTCGCGGTTGGGCGCGTCGGGCGTCCAGCGCAGGAGCTCGCGGTAGCGCACGACGATGTGGATCGCCAGCGACATCGTGAAGATGAGCTGGAGCGAGATGAAGTTGGATGACACGACGGTCACGTCCCAGGTGCTCAGCCCCAGGATGCCCATGAGCGTGAGCACCGAGAGCGAGCAGCACAGCATCGGCAGGACGACCCATCTCTTGCGCTTGAAGATGACCCCCAAGGTCAGGATCAGGAAGCACAGCATCCCGAGGCCGAACACCTTCAGGTCGTTCTTGATGAACGAGATGATGTCGTCGACGATCATGGGCACGCCGCCCAGGAAGAGGCGCGCGCCGGAGCGGTCCCCCGCGATCAGCGCCCGGATGGCGGCGATGTCCTCGTGCCACCCCGCCCGCCGCCGGTCCTTGTCGCGCCGGAACTCGACCTCCAGGGCCTCGAGCTCCTCGCGCTCGGCCGGCGTCAGGCTGCCGTCATAGTCCTTCTCGCGCAGCTTGGAGCGGCGCGACAGGAGCTCCGTGCTGCCCTTGTCCATCCGGAAGTTGACCAGCAGGGCGGTGGCCTTGAGGTCGGGGCTGACCAGGAGGTTGCGGTAGAGATCGCTGTCGCGGAACTCCGCGACGGCCAGGCCCATGTCCGCGTCCGGCGATTCCAGGGTCTTGATGTTGTCCTTGAGCTCCTTGAGCGTCCCGGGCGGGTTCTTGAGCAGCGGCACGTCCAGCAAGGTGACGACCGACGAGACCCGATCCAGCTTTCTGAGCTCGTCGCGCAGGCGCCCGAGCCGGTCGAGGGACTCCTTGGAGAAGAGGTCCTCGGGGGGGGAGTAGGTGATGATGATGAAATCGCCGCCCTGGTAGCGGTCGTTGATCGCGGCGAAGTACCGGACGTCGTCGTCGTGCTCCAGGACCAGAGACTCCCCCGAGGCGTCGAGGCGGAAGTCCTTGGCCCAGTAGCCGAAGAAGGCGAAGACGGCGACCAGCGTCAGGATGGCGGCCTTGGGCCGCTCGAGGACGATCCGGTCGTAGAGGCCGATGAAAGGGTTGGTCGTCTCCGCCATGCCGGAGTCGGGGGTCGGTCAGCCCCCATCCTCCGGGGAGGGCTTCTTCCGCTTCTTCTCCGTCTTTTCGGCCTCGGCCTTCTCGGCCTTGGCCTTGATCTCGTCCTGCTTTTCCTTCAGCTCCTTCGGAGGCTCCAGGACCTTCCCCTTCATCTTCTTGAGGAGGTCGTCGATCGAGCTTTTCTGGAGGAACTGCTCGTACTGGGACCGGTAGGACCTCACGATGCTGATCCCCTCGATCTCCATGTCGTAGACCTTCCAGCGCCCTGCATCGTCGTGCAGCTTGTAGAGCATCTCATAGCGCTGGTTCTTGGAGAGGATGCGCGTGAGCATGGTGAATTTCTTCTTCGTCCTGACGGGCTTCTCGAACTCGACCTTCTCGTCGGTGAGCAGGTCCACCTTGCCGAAGTAGGAGTCCCGCACCTGCTTGACGAAGAGGTCCTCGAACTCCTTCCTTTGGCGCTCGTCCATCGCCCCCCATTGATTGCGCCCCATGACCAGCTTGGCGATGAGGGGCAGGTCGAACAAGGGGTCCACGACCTCTATGACCCGCTCCTTCTTCGCCTCCTTGTCCAAATCCGCGTCCTTGAGGATCTCCATGACCGAGTTCACGGAGGCCTTGATGAGGGCGTCCACCGCCTTCTCGTCGTCATCGGCCAAGGCCGGAGCCGGCCGGCAGAGGAGGAGCGCGATCAGCGCGGATGTCAGCAGTCTCTTCATGGCCTACTCCTTGATCTTCTTGTCCCGATGCTGTTTATAGGCGTCCCGTAGGAAGGTGTACGGGTCCAGCGCGTCCTTCTTGATGGCTTCGTACTCGTCGAGATGCAGGGACGCGAAATTGAAGTGCTCGCCGGCCCCCACCATGAAGTTGGTTTGGAAGTCGGCCACGTAGGTCACGGGGTTCAGCAGATAGTTGGGCACCATCCCGAGGCCGTCGCGCAGGTTGGTCTGCCCGATCACGGGAAGGACGACCGGGAAGCCGCCGCCCACTCCGTAGTGGCCGAGCATCTGGCCGAAGTCCTCGTCGGTCGTCCGCCAATGCAGGAGCTTGTCCGCGGGGTCGAAGAGGCCGCCGACGCCGACCGTGGAGTTGACGACGAAGCGGCCCAGCTCGGTCCCGGCCTTCTTGAACTTGAGCTGCAGCAAAGAGCTGGAGAAACGCAGGCCGAAGTGGAGGTTGTGGAAGGCTCGGCCGAAGGCTGTCCGGGCCTGCTCGGGCACGACTTTCGCGTAGGCCTTGCCCGCCGGCTTCAGGAGCCAGTAAAAGAGCTTGTCGTTCACCTTGAACATGAACCGGTTGTAGCCGCGGAGAGGATCGAACACCTTTTTCGGCTCCGCCCCGTCCGCGTCGAACTCGAATTCATCCTCGAACTCGTCGAAAACGGAGGGCTCGCTCCCGGCTTCCGGACTGGACGGAGGTTCGGCCGCGCGCGCCGGGGCTCCCCCGAGGGCCAGAGAAAAGGCCAGGCACCCGAAAAGGGTCGCTTTCAGCGGTGTCATGGTATTGGCGAGACGCCTCCGCCAGATGGTACCATTTCCTAATACGTCTTATTGCCACGGGTTGTTGCAGGCTCGTGGACAATATGGAGTTTAGCAGGGAATTCTAGCAGGTTTCGAGCCTGCCGGGCCAAGAGGCCGGGCTCGGAGGCGAAGGAGGCTAATACATGAAGCTTGACATGGCGGAGAAGGTGGTGCTCGTCACGGGGGCCAGCAGGGGCATAGGCGCGGCGATCGCCAGGGCCGTGGCCCGGCAGGGCGCCGTGGTGGTAGTCAACTACGTCCGGAACAAGGACAAGGCCGAGGAGGTCCTGGATCAGATCAAGAGCGACGGCGGCCGCGGGATCGCCGTCCAGGCCGACGTGCGCGACCGCGAGGCCGTGGACCGGATGGTGGAGGCGGCGGTCGGGGAATTCGGGGGGATAGACGTCCTGGTCAACAACGCGAACATCGCCTTTCCCATCAAGCCGTTCGTGGAGTTCTCATGGGAGGAGCTGGAGGCGAAGCTCACCGGGGAGATGAAGGCGCTCTTCTATCCCGCGCAGGCGGTGCTCAGGGACATGACGAGGCGGAAGTCGGGGAAGCTCATATTCGTGAGCAGCGGCCTTTCCCGGCACCCCGGCTTCGGCTTCTCGGCGCACGCGGCCGCCAAGGCGGCCATGGACGGCATCGCGAAAGTCATGGCCATGGAGCTGGGCCCCCGCGGGATAACGGTCAACGTGGTCGGGCCGGGACTGGTGCGCACGGACGCCACCTCCGGGATACCGGCGGAGCAGAGAGAGCGGGTCGCGGGCATGACCCCTCTGGGGCGCGTCGGCGAACCGGAGGACATCGCGGGGACGGTCGTGTTCCTGGCTTCTCCGTTGTCCGACTACGTGACGGGGGAGTACATCCCGGTCAACGGGGGGAGCTTCATGCTCTGAGGGGGGGGGCGTCCGCCTTGCGGATGGTCAGGACGTCGAATATGTCCCGGCCCGTGACGCTCGTCTCGACGACCCAGCCGTTCTCCTCGACCAGCCGGCGGATGCCCTTGAGCGTCCGGCCCCGGGCGTCTTTGCCGCCGTTCTGGCCGCGAAGCTGCCACCCCATGTCGGCGATCTTCAGCATCTCCGTCACCGCGGGATGGATCTCGTCGCGGCTCTTGTAGTTCGAGAAGGTGAAGCGGAAGTCCTCGGGAGTGGTCTCGTGCAGGGCCCGCAGGTTGCGCGAGATCGCCTCGTCGGAGCCGTATTCCATGAGGCCCCCTTCGGTGCCTCCCACGAGGATGTCCCCTTCCCGCTTCCACTGCCGGACCCGGGAGGCCATGGCGGACGGATCGTTCCAGTCGTAAGGGATGTGCTCAAGCTCGATGTCCACGTCTTCGAGCTTCATCCCGGGCCGCTTCAGGGCCGCCACGCTCCTCTTGCCGAAAGCCGGGCCGTCGGTGTTGAAGTCGAAGACCGCGATGCGGATCTTCTTGCCGGCGAGCGAACCGGCGCGGGCCGGATCCGCCAGGACCTTCAGGACGGTGTTGATGCTGTCCGGCGCCGGTCCGCCCGCGATGTTGACGAAGCGGATGGTGTCCGCCCGGGGGTTGCGCCGGACCGCTTCCGCCAGCGCGCCGGCGTGCTGGTCGGTGAAGTCCCTCAGGCGGTAGACGACGGCGACGGCGTGCTTGCTGCCCGTGGCCAGCTTGTCGAAGATCCCTCCGGGGACATGGCGCTTGCCGAGCTTGGCCAGATAGGTCGAGAATCCGTTGAGGTATTCGCGCTTGCCTATGAAATCGGCCAGGATGGCGGACCTTCTGGCGATGGCCTCGCGCAGGCTTCCGGGGAGCGCCTGGATGGCCTTGAGCAATAGGATGGATTTCCAGCCCAGCAGCGGATCATCGAAGCGGTAGGCGGGCGCCATCTCCGGATGGGTGATGTCGAGCACGGGGGTCCTCGTCCCGTCGATGCCCGGGGCGTAGGCGATGCTCTGGCGCGCCGGTCTCGCGGCCAGGGGGGCGCGGGACTCGAGCCGGCCGGGCTCCATCGCACGCAGTCTCCATCCCTGCGGCAGGTCCGCCGCCCCGGCCCTCTCCGAAGTCGCGACGGCGTCTTCGGTTCGCGGCCCGAAGGCCTTGCCGCCGTCGTAGAGCCGGCTCTGCTCCGCGAGGTCTTCCTGATGCCCCCGTGAATCGTCCTTTATTCTCTTCGAGAAGATCGCCTGCGCCTGCTTCAGCATCCCCAAGACGCGGGCTTTTTTGCCCTCAGCGGGCTTTGCGGTACCCTCGGCGGCGGCTGTCCGGGCGTCGTCCGATTGGGAGGTCCGCAGTGCCCGGTCCCCTCCGGAATGGGGCTGGGACTGTGGCGCGGCGGTTAGTCCCGGCGCGCCCGGCGGAGCCGTCTTCGCCCCGATCCCTTCCGCGAGGCTCGCCGAGGGAGCGGACTTCGCCGGGATGACGGGCTTCAGCTCGAAGGAGACGTTCCCGGGCAGGACGGAATTCAGCCCCGGCGCCGAGAGACGGCGGGACCGCTGCCTGATCGCCGCCGCCTGATTGAGCCCGGCGCCCGAGACGCCCGCCGCCGCGGGCTGAGCGCCGGAGACGGGCTGGGTCACCTGCACGGAGGCGGCCAGCGCCCGATGAGCCCCCGCTCCCAAGCCCATGAACAGGGCCGTCCCCAGCATCGTGCAGGCGGCCCCCAGGCTCAGGAGTCTGTGGCGTGGCGGAGAGAAAAAGGTATCCATGTTCCTCCTCTTCATTCACTAATAGGATGCCCGGGATATGGGCGACTACCCGGGCCTTTGGGCCTAGGCCTTTGGTCCAGGGGGGCCTATTTCCAGCTTACCCAAAAGGCCCTGGTGGGAGCAGAGGAGTGTCCGCCCTGCTGAAGCCGGTCACAATAGCCCCGGATCATCTTGGGTAACGACCCCGGGCTGGCCACAGCAGCCGCTTGAAGCTGAGCGCGGGCCTGCGACAATAGCTGAGCAGTCGCTCGAGTTCCGCCCGCCCTCGATAGCGTCTATTTGTTCTTGCCCGTCCCCGGCCTGTCGGGCTGCGCGCTTAAGCCCGTCCACTTCTGGATGAGCCCGGGCGAGCAGCCCTTCTTCGCGTGCCCCTCGCCCGCGCCCAGCGCCTCAGTTGAGCTCGATGGCGTCGAGCGTCGAGTCCGGGCACGCGTCCGAATCGCCGGCATAGTCGTCCGGCACCCCGTCCGCATCCGAGTCCGTGTCCGCCGTGCCGGGCTTGTCCAGCCCCTTTCAGGAGGGGGAGAAGACTGTCAACGCCTTGTCAGGTAATGGGGAGGTATCCGCGTAGAAAATGAGCTCCGGGCGGGCCGATCCCCGCCCGGAGCCTGCGGCCCGCCCCGGCGCGCTCAACGCACCACGGCCAGCTTGCCGGCCTTGCGGATGGACGCCTCCCCGGATTTCTCCGCCACGATCGTGTACAGGTACACGCCGCTCGGGATCCGGCCGTCCCACACGAACTCGTAGGCATACTTGGGCCCGCTCCCGTCGTCGATCACGGGCGGCGCGCCCTCGAGCGTCGCTTGGTGCGCCTGCTGGCCCGCGAGGTTGTAGATGCGGAGCGTCACCTTGTCCGCGATCCCCACCGCCGCGTGGATCACCGGCCGCGCCCCGCCCGCCGCCGGGTTCGGGAACACGTACGCTTCGCGCAGCGCGAAGCTCGGGTCGGCGCCCTCCGCCGCCAGCCCGGCCGAGGCCGCTTTGCCGCCCTTGCCCGTCTCTTCGCTCGGCTCCGCCGCGTACGCCTTGGGAGCCGCGTCCGAGAGCGCGATGCCGCTCCCGTTCATCGTCAGGTGGCCCGTGAAGAGCCGCCCGCCGTATCGAGCGCTCCCCGAGAAGTTCGTGGTCGCGTCCGGGGCGTAGACGAGCGCCGCCAGGCGCGCCTGCCCCTTCAGGTCGATGGTGGTCTCCTGGTTGTTGAAGATGCTCAGCGAATCCGGAGCCTCCGCGCCCGCGTTCACGTTCGAGGCGTTGATCACGATCGGACCCTCCACCAGGATGCCCACCTTGCCCTCGATCGTCAGCTCCGCGCCCCCGGTCATCGTGATGCCGGCGAGCAGATAGTCGCCGGCGGGCAGCCTCAGGCTGGCCTGCCCGTTCATCACCAGCTCGCCGCTCTTGTTGAGGTAGGCGGCGATGGGGTTCGTCGTGCTCTTGGCCAGGTCGTGCTCCTCCACGTACGCCTTGACGGCCGCCAAGTCGAAGGGCGCGGGGTGAAGCGGATCCTCCTGGATCGTCTGCTCCCCCGTGATCCCGCTGTTCTTGTTCACCGAGATCTCGGGCGCGACCACGCTGCCGTTGATCACCACGGTCCCCTTGAGCGTCAAGGGCCCGTTCGACGCCAGGTCGCCCGTCATCTCGACCGTGCCCAGCAGGTCGATCGACTTCTTCTTGCCCGCCCCGGCCGTGGCCTGGCGGTCCATGATCTTGCCCACGTTGAACAGCATCGACTCCTCGGCCTCGACGTTGTCCACCTTGTCCACGCTCCAGTAGCTCACCGTATGCACCCCTTCCGGCAGCGGGAAGGGCGTCTCATACACGACCTCGGCCCCGTCGTCGATCCGGTACCGGATCTCCTTGACCCCCGACGCCACGCCCGCCCACTCGATGTCGAAGGCCGTCAGCGTCAGCTCCGTCTTGGGGCTGATGTAGGCCTGGTCGAACTCGTACTTCACCGGGTTGCCCACGTGCAGCGCGCACGAGGACGCCGTGTGGTCCACCCCGATCGTGATGAACTTGTGGCCCTCCTCGTTGCCGCGCAGGTCCACGCTGAAGTACTCCAGCCGGTGCGGGCCCTCCTGCGCCAGGTTGAAGGCCGCGGCGTGCAGCGTGAACGTCGAGTTCTCGCCGTCTATGGTCAAATCCCTGCGGAACGTCCACTGCACGCCGGAGATGTCCTCGACCACGGCGTCGGTCGCGTTGAGCGCGTTCATCGCGTCCGCATCCAGGAACACCTCGGCCTCGGCCGGGATCCCCGCCTCCGTGCTCACGTCCCCGCTGTGCGAGAGCACGGTCTCGGGCGCCTCCGCGTCCGCCTTTACTTGGAAGCCGCCGGAGCCCGACCCGTCGTCGTTGTCCGTTACCGTGGCGAGCAGCGTGTAGACCCCGCTGGCCGCATAGTGGTGCTCGGCCGAGATCGTGCCGGCGCCCACGGGCACCTCCTCCGGCTCCGCCGGCGGAGGCTCGCCCCAGTCGATCGTCGCCGTGTGC
The DNA here is from genome assembly GCA_043819795.1 of Elusimicrobiota bacterium. Lineage (GTDB taxonomy): Bacteria > Elusimicrobiota > Elusimicrobia > UBA1565 > UBA1565 > JBDREN01. The sequence continues at coordinate 2,469 of JBDREN010000143.1, read as the reverse complement.
GTGTCCAAGGCGCCCAGGTCGCCGAAGGTGATCGCCGGCACCACGATGGGCGCCTCCGGCCCGATCGGCAGCGAGACCAAAGCGCCGTTGTCCAGGGCGTCCATCCTCCTCGGCGCGATCGCGCCGCCGATCCGCAACAGCCCGTCCGCTCCCGCGACCTGATCGCCGCCCGCGCTCACGACCGGCGCCGCGTTGAGCACCGTCACCGTCAGCGAATCCGAGGCGGGGTGCCCCGCGTGGTCGGTCGCGCTCACCCTCGCCTCATAGACGCCGTCGTCGGCGTAGGTGTGGCTCGGCGTCGGGTCCTGGCCCGCCGTGCCCCCGTCCCCGAAGGTCCAGCCGAACTCCGGCTGGTCGTCGAGGTTGTCCGTCACGCCGGCCGAGAAGCCCAGCTCCGCGCCCTCCTCCACGGTCACGTCCGCGCCCGCGTCCACCACCGGCGCGGTCTTGTCCAGGTTGACCGCCACCGTCAGGCTGCCCTGGTTGTCCACGTTGTCGGTGGCATGACCCGTGTAGGGGACGGCCCCGCCCTCCGAGTCCACGTCCGTCGGCCCGCTCAAAAACGCCACCCCCGAGCCCGTGCCGTCCTCCGCGGACCAGACGATCCGGAAGTCCGCCGCGAACCACTCCTCGTTCTTGGGCGGACGCACCACCGGCGCCGCGTCGAACGCGTGGCTCACGACCGGAGCCTTGTCGTCGATCTGCAGGCTCATCGCCCGGCCCGTCTCCGCGCGGCCCAACGTGTCCTCGGCCTCCGCCACCAGGCTCAGCCGCGCCCCGTCGGCATCGTCGAGCGTGAAGCTGTTCGCGAAGACCTGTCCGACCGCCGGGCTCGGGTTCTCCCAGCTGAAGCGCTGGCTGCCGCCCACCTTCACCGCCTGAAGCTCCACGCCCAGCCCGTCCTCGTCGCCCACGTCCACCAAGTCGTCTATGGACGAGGCCGTCAGCTCCGTATCCCCCCGCACGTAGATCAGCGCCGGCTCAGGCTCCGAAGCGTCCGGATACCTGGGCTCGGCCACCGCCACGCCGGTGCGCGGCGGCTGGATGTCGTGGACGACCTCGAAGCTCTCGCCGGCGGCGTAGGCGGGGTTCTCGGCCTGGTCGGTGGCGCTCACCGTCAGCCGCCACGTCCCCGCGCTCAGGTCCAAAGGCTCGAGGACCCGGCCGTTGAAGACCGCGATCGGGCCGTCGTCCTTCCCCGAAGCGCCGGTTCCCGCCTGCAGCAGCGTGAGCGTCGCCGTGATCGCGGGAGCCGGGTCCAACTCGCTCACCGAGAAGCCGATCACGATCGGGTCGCGCGTGGCCACCGACTGCCCGCCGGAGGGCGTGCTGATGGCGATCTGCGGCGGGGTCTTGTCGATGCTGACCGCGGGCGAAGCGAACACCCCCGTATTATCGGCCGCGTCGGTGACCGTCACCTCGCCGGTCACCCCCTCGCCCTCCGCGCTCATTACCAGCGGACTCTCGACCGACGTCGAGGCCACCCCCGAGAGGGCGTCGGCGATGGTGAACGTGAACGACACGTCCGTGTTGTTCCACCCCGCCCCGTTGGCCGCCGGGCTCTGCTCCGCGAACGCGAGCGTCGGCGCGGTCTTGTCGATCTTGACCGCGGGCGAGGCGAACGCGGCCGGGTTGCCGGCCGCGTCGGTCACCGTCACCTCGCCGCTCACGGCCCCGCCCTCCACGCTCAGGATCAGCGGGCTCTCGATGGACGTCGAAGCCACGCCCGAGAGGTTGTCGGAAGTCGTGAAGGCGAACGCGACGTCCGTCTTGTTCCATCCCGCCCCGTTGGCGTCCGGGGCCTGCGCCGCGTACTCGAGCGCCGGGGCCGTCCGGTCGATTTTGATCCCGCCGAGCGTCGCCGACGCGCTGTTCCCGGCAAGGTCGGCGACCTCGCCCGAAGCGCTCAGGTCCGCGCCCTCCCCGTCCACGGCCACGGCACCGGGGCACGCCGCGGCCAGGCCGGAGAGCCCCTCCGAGCACTCGAAGCTCACGGTCACATCCGCGTTGCTCCACCCGTCCTGGCCCGTGGCCGCCGAGCGCGAGGCAGTGATGGTCGGGGCCGTCCGGTCGATTTTGATCCCCTCCAGACTCGCCGACCCGCGTTTCCCGGCCAAGTCCTAGACATCGTCCGAAGAAGCGCTCAGGTCCGCGCCCTCCCCGTCCACGGCCACGGCCACAGGGCACGGCCCGTCCAGGCCGGAGAGCCCGTCCGAGCACTCGAAGCGCACCTCCACGTCGCCGTTGCTCCAGCCTTCCAGCCCCGTGCCGGGAGCGCTCGAGGCCGTGATGACCGGCGGGGTCCGGTCGATCCTGATCCCGCCGAGCGTCGCTGACGCGTTGTTCCCGGCCAGGTCCGCCACCTCGCCCGAAGCGCTCAGGTCCGCCCCCTCCCCCTCCACGGCCACGGCAACGGCGGACGGACCTGCAGGGACGGAGAGTAAGTCCGCGCAATCTAATCGCTCGTCC
>JBDREN010000142.1:0-10797 GCA_043819795.1 Elusimicrobiota bacterium | reverse complement strand
AACAAATACTTGGCCTGGGCGTTTTTCGAAGCGGCGCATTTTGCCGTGCGCTACAACGAACGCAGCCGGCGATTTTATCAGCGGAAGAAGGCCAAGACCAACGGGATCGTTGCCATCAAGGCGGTCGCCCACAAGCTGGCTTGCGCCTGCTATCACGTACTTAAAGACCAGGTGCTATTCGATGAGGCGCGAGCGTTTGCGTTTCAGGCCCCTTTTTTATTTGGAGACGATGTCAGGCTATGACTTTCTGGATTTACTGGACTTTTCGCGGTTCAAACCGTCAGAGCTAGAAGTTCCAAGAGTCATAGCCTGACACCAAGGTCTGACGCTTTTCAAAATAAGCCGTTTGTTTTCAGTCAGCGAGACTCGGGTCGATACCGAGCGGGTCCTTCCCGAGCTTGTCAGCGGATCTCGCGTCGAGGCACCGACGGATTCTACAGGCCCGTTCGCCAGGAACGCGATTTAGAAGCCCTTGAAGTCCGGCAGGTACTGCCGGTGCCAGAGCTCCAGCATCAAGAGGGCCCACATGCGGTAGCCGTGGTCCCGTTTGCGGGATTGATGCTCGTCCCAGATGGACTGCAGGGCCCGCTTGTCGAAGTATCCCCGCGCCAGAGCTTCGGGGGAAAGCACGTGATCGCGCCAATAGTCCTTGAGCCTTCCCCGGAACCAGGGCCCGAGGGGGATGCCGAAGCCCATCTTCCCGCGCTTGCGGATGGTCGGGGGCAGATGGTCCTTGAATGCCCGCTTCAAGATCCACTTATGCTTGTTGAGTCCTTTGAGCTTCCAATCCCCGGGCATGCGGAACACCAGCTCCATGAACTCGTGATCCAGCAGGGGAGATCGGCCCTGCAGGGAGTTGGCCCCCGTGGCGATGTCCATCTTGACCGTCATGCACTCCGGGAGGTAGGTCTTCATGTCGGTATAGAGCATCCGGTTGACGAAGTCTTCGCTTTCGCCTCCGTCGAAGGCCTTCTTCAGGTACCATCCGGCCGGGGACCGGCCGTCCTGCGCCGGCCCTAGCGCGCGCAGCATGGGTCCGGTGTAAAGCCCGTTTTTATCCTCTTCCGAGAAGTAGCAGATCATCTTGAGATGCCTTCGGGACAGGTCCGTGAATACCGCTGAGCGCAGGAACCGCTTGAGCCGCCAGAGGAAGCTTATCGGCGCGTTCTTCTCGGGCAGGAACTCGGCTCCCAGCTGCATGGCCCGGCGCACGGGCCCCGGGATGATGTCGAAATACCGTGCGGCCTTCATGGCGAAGTACCGGACGTAGCCCGCGAAATTCTCGTCCCCGCCGTCGCCGTTGAGCGCGACGCCCACGAACCGCTTCGTTTCCCGGGCTACATAATAGGACGGCAGGGCGCTGGCGTCCGCGTAGGGCTCGCCGTAGTTCCAAGCCAGCTTCGGCAGCACATCAGCCATATCGGCGGTGACGATGAACTCCCTGTGGTCGGTGCCGTATCTTTCGGACACCTCCCTGGCATAGGGGAGCTCCGAGAACTCTTCCTCCTCGAAGCCGATGGCGAAGGTCTTGACCGGCTTTTCGGACATCTCGCTCATCAGGGCCACGATAATCGAGGAGTCGATGCCACCCGAGAGGAAGGCCCCCAAAGGCACGTCCGCTATCATCCTCAGCTTCACGGCCTCCCGCAGCTTGGCCCGGATCATCTCCTCGGCCTCGGGCAAGTGCCGGGTGGCCGGCGCCTGGCCTAACGGGTAGTCCCAATAGCACTCGACAGTCAGCCGTCCCTTCTCGAACACCAGTCGGTGGCCGGGCAGCAGCTTCCGTATCCCTTTGTAGATCGTATGCGGACTGGGTATGTATTGCAGGGAGAGGTAGAGGTCCACGGCCTCGGCGTCGACCTCGGCGCTCACCCCGGGCCAGACCAGCAAAGAGCGCAGCTCCGACGCGAACGCGAAGAATCCGCCCCGCAGGGAATAGGCCAGGGACTTCTTGCCTATGCGGTCCCGGGCCAAGAACAGCCTTTGCCTGGGGCCGTCCCAGACGGCCAGAGCGAACATGCCGCGCAGCTTGCATACGCAGTCCGTGCCCATCTTCTCGTAGAGGGCGACGATGAGCTCGGTATCCGTCCCGGTTTTGAACGGATAGCCGTCTTTCTCGAGCTCTTCACGGAGCTCCGGGAAGTTATAGAGATCCCCGATGAAGACCGCGTGTATGGCGCCGTCTCTATTGGGGACGGGCTGATGCCCTGCCCGAAGGCCGATGACGGAGAGCCTGCTCACGGCCAGTCCCGCGTGCTCGTCGCTATAGCAGCCCTCGTCATCCGGGCCCTGGCGCGTGATGGGCCCGCGGGCCTTCCTGAGCAGTCCTTTGTCCACGCGCCCCGGCTCGTTATAGACTATCCCGCATATGCCGCCCATATGCACGTATGCTCCTCTCTTTAATTCTCAAGCCCCCTCCGGTGAACGCGCTCCCGGAGGGATTCCGTTCATCATATCACAATCACGCAAGCAGACCCCAGAACGGTCTCCCATCCAGGCCGGCTTGACCAACGCCGGGGAGGCGGCTCCGCCTCAATGGAGCCAAGTGGCCGGTAGCGGCCAATCACAGACGCGGACGAATCAGCGGACCCGGAGACAACCATGAAGACCATGATCGCGATGCCGGCGGCGGCTCAGGAGCGCCGCAAAAAACGACCCATGGCTAACACGCCATGGACGGAACGGGCTTATTTTGCCGCCGCTTTGCCTTTATGGGCTTGGCCCGCCACTATCGCCGAGGCGATGGCTTTATAGGCGAGATCCGCCTGCTCCTTGGCGCCGGCCGCTTCCTCTCCGAAGTCCGCGGGGATGTCGTGGGTCGCTATTTCACTTCCGTCCGGCAGTCTGAAGACCAGCCGCAGGGCGCAGGCCGCGTCCGTGCAGCCGGCCGCGTTCTCGTAGGTCGTTGTGATGTGGGGCGCTTTCTGCAGGTAGCTTAGGGAGGCGTTGAGCTGCTTGGGGTCTTTCGCGCCCCGCGCATAGTATCCATCGTAGATCTGCGCATACAGCGCCTGGTTCTTTCCCTTGTCCTTGAGCCGGGCCTGGATATCCTCCAGAAGCGCCGCTTTCGCTATCGTGCGCTTCCTGTGCTTGGAGAGATCTTCCATGTAGGGATTGTCCTTCGGGGAGCTGCCGTAGGCCTCCACGAACATGTTCGCCCAGCGCTCCTTGTCTTGAGCGGGGACCACGCTCAGGGCCAGCAGGCGGCCCAGCTTCTCCCAGTCCTTATCCCTGGCATCGTCGCGCTGGCGCCGGGCCACGGCGGCCGCTGCCCGCTCCCGTTCGTACTCTTCCCATTCCTCCGCCCTGCGCGCGGCTTCGCCGGCGAATTTCGGGACCGCCTTGGCGAGCTCCCGCCACTTGGCCGCCTTCTCAAGCGCGGTCGCCGTGTCTCTGTCGAACTTCACCACGGCGTCGTATTTTTCAAGGGCGTCCACGTCCACGCCGCGCCAGTCCTGCGTCGCCGGATCCGCCCTCTTGAAAGCCTGCGGCGCCCGCACCTGCGGCACGCTCGGCAGTCTCGATACGCTGAACATCTCCCCGCCGGGGCGGGCGGGGCGCTGTTCCAGCTTGGCCATGGCCGCCAAATCCGGCCCCCTCTCGCGGGGCGACCGGGCCATGAACGCGTCCCCGCTGCCCATCAATGTCGGGGTCTGGTCGCGGCCGTGAAGCGTGGCCTGGAGGACGCGCTTTGCGTAGCCGAAAAGTTCGCCCGCGGTCACCTCCCCGTCCCCGTTCTCATCGGCCCAGCCGCGCAATCCCCCCAGGGTCAGGTAGCTGAATGCCGGCCTAAAAGAGCCGGGAAGAGCCCCGGCGAACTGGTCGCTCTTGGCGGCGGTCAATACCGTGATACGCGGGTCGGCCGGCGGGCGGAGCACGGTCATCACCAGAGGCATCAGCCCCGAGGCCAACGCCGCCCCGTCTCCGCTCTTTCCCGAGAAGCACGCGTCAATGACCACATGGACCGAGCGGGCGCGGCTTTTGCCGAGAATCGTGAGCAGTTCCCCCTGCGGCAGACTCCTGGCCTGCAGACTGGCCGCCTTCTGCTGGGCGTCCGCGCCGACCAAGAGCCCATCCTGCCCGTTCTTGGCGGGCGCGCCATGCCCCACGAAGACGAACCACAATGTCCCGCCTTCCATCACTCCCCGAGCCGCCTTCTCCGCGGCCGCGCGCATTTCCTCCAGCGTGCCGTCCGAGTCGCGCAGAAGGGCGACATTCTCGGGCCGCATCTTTCGGGTTTGGGTGAAGTAATCGTACCAAGCCAGCGCGTTGGTCTTGGCTCCCGGGATCGGGGTCACGAACGCATAGTCCTCGATGCCCACCACCACGGCCGCGTCCTTTTTTCCGCCGTCCATCGCCCGCGCGGGCTGGGCAAGATCCGGCCAACCGGCTTCGGCATGGGTCGGCAGAGGGCAGAGCAGGAGTAACGAAAGCAGCGGCATTGTCGCGGGAAGGCGGCGAAGCAGTGTCGATTTCGTCATTGTGCTGTTTGTCCTCCTGTCCACCGGTAGTATAAGGGGCCTTGCGGGAACCGTCAAGCGATGGGTGGAGGTAGTTATGTCAAGTAAAGTGGAACTAAACGGAGCTCCCTTCCAGGGAGTTATTAATAAGTTAACGCCTGACGCCAGAGCTACGGCAGGGGATGGTCGTCCAGCCGGAGCGCGGCTGCCGGCGCCATCGAATACATCGGATCGTCGTAGTCGCCGACCCTCGGGTCCGGCTCGCTCTCGCCCGGCAGGGGATGATCGTCGAGCCGGAGCGCGGTTGCCGGCGCCCTCGAATACATGGGATCGCCGTAGTCGCCGATCCTCGGATCGGGCTCGCTGTCACCCGGCAGGGGATGGCCGTCGAGCCGGAGCGCGGTTGCCGGCGCCCTCGAATACATGGGATCGTCGTAGTCGCCGACCCTCGGGTCCGGCTCGCTCTCGCCCGGCAGGGGATGGTCGTCGAGACGGAGCGCCGCCTTCATGAGGCGCTCCCCGGCGACCCACGCTTGGTCCGTGCGGCCCGTGTCCGCCAGCCAGGCCCTTTCGCTGGAGATGAAGTTGTCGAACTGGTTGAACGCCCTATAGGTCTCTTCGTAATAGATGCTTCCCTGATTGAAATTCTCCTCGAGACCATACCCGGCCTGCACGCTCTTCTTCGCGTCGTTGGACCGTCTCACGAACCCGAAGAACGCGGACCTGGTGATGCCGCGCTTGCCGCTGCGCCTCGAGGCCGAGACGGCCTGTCTCCAGCTTTCATACCGCCAGCGCATGGCGTCGGTCTTCCCTGTCCGCCGGTCACGGCTCGTGTCCCAGCGGTAGCCGTCACGAGCGAGGCCGCTTTGCGTCATCTCCGCATAGACCCGGACCATATTGCTCTGGGCCATATACCTTCGTTCGACCGAGGCCGGAAAGTTCTCGAAATACAGGTCCGAAAGCTCGCGGGCCACATAGGCGGCCACGACCTCCGGGGACTCCCGCTCCACGAGGCCCCGCGTGAGGTAGAGGGTCGAGCCCCCGGGTTTCCGGATCAGGCGCGCGTCGTAGGAGGCGGAGGGATCGTCGTCCACCATTATCTCGAGATTCCCGTGACGCTCCTGGACGTACCCATAGATGTCCGCGCCTATCTTGGACCCGGAGAGCCGCGAGATCGCCCGGCCTATGCGCGTATCCTGCGTCCGGGCGGGCGCCCCCCGGACCGGGGCGGCGATGTCCGGGCCGGTCCCCAGGCGCCGGGACGCCCCGTCGAAGAGGCGGCCGAGCCTGGCGCGCGCCGCCAAGGGGCTGCGCGTCTTGGAAGCGTATCCCAGGTCCTCAGCGGCCGCGGCCAACCGCCCCCGAGAACCCTTCCCGGCCGGACCTCGTGCCGGCTCCGATCCCGGGCGCCGGGACGAGTCGCTCAGGCCCGCGTTCGCCGCCCGTGCTGGAAGGGAGGCCCGCGCGACGGGCGCGGTTCGGCGCCGCGCCCTTGGCCCGGCGCGCAGGCCCACGGGAACGAGCGAAGCGGGCAGGGCCGAGGTGAGGGCCGGCTGGAGCCGGAGGGGACTCAGGCTGGAGAGGGGCTGGACCATAAGCCCGCCCAGAGACGGAATCCCGACCGATAGCGCCGGCGCGCGGCAAGCCGCCGCTCCAACGACGACCGACTGCGCGGACGCGCGGCCCAGTCCGGCGAGAATCACGGCGAATGCGATGACCGGTCTATTCAATGCGCTCATAGCGGTATGGCCCCTTCTGTTCGAAGTATGTCGATAGTATAGAGGGCCGCCGGGGTCGGGGCCTGAGACCCCGGGGGCGATTTTCGCGGACATTCGCCCTACGTCGGATTAGGACTAAGAGCCTATCCCAATAACCCTGTTGGATAGCGAGATTTTCTCTGGTGAGCCGAGCCAAGGCGCGATGAGCGAGCATGCCCGTAGGGTATGTAAGCGAAGAGGCCGCTTCCCAACGGCGTCTGGACGCGGCACTTCCTCGCGATAACGCTCGGTCGCAACGCAGGCGCAGGCCATCAGAGGAAATCGTAGGCCCGGCGGGGTTATTGGGACAGGCTCTGATAGGGAAGCCCGGACGGCGTGGTTGCCATCCCCTACGACACCTTTCCGGGTGAGCCGCTCGAAATCCTCCGCTGAGTCAGAAGGAAGATCCGCCATCGGGGAAGGCTCCGGCGCGATGAGGAGACCCTCGCCGTGATGCGCCGCATCGATACCTCGCTGGTGGGGCGATGCCCGGTGCGGCGCACCTCTCTTTGCTAAGATTTCCCGGATGAATCCCGTCCGCCGCTGCCTGGCCGGCCATGAACGCTCCGGGCGCCGCCTGATCGGAATCGAGGTGGAGCGCTTTCTGATCGACAAGCGGCCTTTGAGATACGAGCCCGACGTCCGCGCACTGCTGGAGACTCTCGTTTCTCAAAGAGGATGGGGGCCGTCGCATGAGGCGGACGGCAAGCTCTTGGCGATCAAGAAAGAGGGACACTCGATCTCGGTCGAACCCGGGGGGCAGCTCGAAGTTTCCTCCGTTCCTCAACCGTCGATCTCCGATCTGCGGACGATCAATAATGGAATCGACGAGGATATCGCCTCGGTCATGGCCGGACGCGGGGCGGGGTTTCTCAATCTGGGCCTGAATCCTTGGGACGCGCCCGATGATGTCCCGATCCTGCCGTCCCCGCGCTACCGATTGATGGACAAACACTTCGGGGGGCTTAAAGGGCGCGGCCAAGATATGATGCGCCTCTCTTTGGGGCTGCAGATCAACCTGGATTACAGCGGGGAAGGCTTCGCGGTCGAGATGCTCCGCGGGGGCTTCTATACCGCGCCCGCTTTGAGCGCGCTCTTCTCCAATTCGCCGTATTTCCGAGGGAAGAAGACTTCACGGCTCTCGGAGCGGCACTTTGTCTGGAGGGAGACCGATCCCGCGCGCTGCGGCATCCCGGCCTTCATCTTCGACGAGGGCTTCGGCTTTGAGAGCTACGGCGAGTTTGTCTGCGGGACGCCGCTGATGTACGCTTTCGACGCGGAGGGGAAGGTCTGGGATACCGGAGGGAGATGCCTGAACGATCTCGACCCGAAGCTGCAGGAAGTAAACGCCGTTCCGGCGATGCGCCAGATCTTCACGGAAGTCCGGCTCAAGCCCTGCTGCGTCGAGGCGCGCTACTTCGATCAGGTCCCGGACGGCCTGCGCTATGCGGCGGTGGGTCTTTTGACGGGGCTTTTGTACGATGACGAGAATCGGGCGTGGCTCAATAGGAAGTTCGCGGGCGCGACGGCCGGCGGGCTCTGGTCGCTCATGCGAACAGGGGCGGAGACCGGGCTCGCGAACGATGAACTTTACGAAACGGCAAAGGCTTTCCTCGCGGCGGCCGAGAGAGGCCTTGTCCGCCGGCGCCTGGGGGAAGAGAATTTCCTGGCCGACGCCGAGCGTCTGATCAGCATCCGGAAGACCCCGGCGGACGCCCTGCCTTTTGAGTTATGAAGTGTCTCTTTATCGCCGACCGGCCCCAGGACCTCCACCCGGACGGGGACACGACGCTCTACATGATCCGCGAAGCGCTCAAGCGGGGATTCAAGGCTTTCTATACCGTACCGGAACGCGTGTATTGGTCGGGGGCGAGTCTCTACGCAGACGCCGACCCCGTCCGTTCCTGCGCGAAACACACTTTGCCGCGGCTCGGCCCTCGGGAGAAGCTTTCGTTTCAGGCGGACGTTGACGCCGCTTTCATTCGCAAGGACCCCCCCTTCGATCAGAAATACATTTCTTTGTGCTGGCTGCTTGCCGCCCACGAGAGCCGCATCCTTATGCTCAACAAGCCGAGTCTTCTCCTGCGCTATCACGAGAAGGTCCTGCCCTTGGACGCGGTCGGCGGCGGCTTCCTCGGGCCCGAGGACATCGTCCCCACCTGCCTAACGGCGGACTGGGAGCGCGCCGAAGAGTTCGTCCGGTCTTTGGACGGCTCCCATATCGTGCTCAAGCCCTGGCTGGGCTACGGCGGGAACGACATCCGAAGGATCGAACGCGAGGCCTTCCTGAAGGACCCCCGCGGGTTCGCCCTGGAGGGCGGAGGGTGCATGATTCAGCCCTATTACGACGCGGTCGAGCGCGACGGCGACCGCCGCGGCTTCTTTTTCCGGGGAAAGTATTTTGGGAGCGTTGTCCGGGTCCCGAAAAAGGGGGAATACGTCTCCAACCTCGCGCAGGGCGGAAAAGCGGTCGCCCTCGAGCTCTCGGATAGAGAGCGTGTTTTGGTCGAAAAGATGGAGACCTGGCTCGAGAAGTCCGGGATCGTATTCGCGGGCTCGGACTTCATCGACGGGCGCCTGAGCGAGATAAACGTTACTTCCCCGACGGGTTTCGCCTCCTACGAGGCGCTCTACGGCGCGGACCCGGCCGGGGCGCTGTTTGACGCATTCCTGGAGAGCCCTTGAGCGCCGCCCTAAAGATCGAGGATCTCACGGTCCGCTACAAGGTCGACGAAGGCGAGACGGTCGCCGTGGATCACATCGACCTGGAGGTGGCGGAAGGGGAGCTGTTCGCTCTCCTCGGCCCTAACGGGGCGGGAAAGACCTCCATCATTTCCGCGATCACCGGCATCATCACGCACCAGACCGGCGACATCAGGATATTCGGTCATCACGCCGCGACTCCGGAGGCCAAGCGCCTGGTCGGCCTTGTCCCCCAGGAGCTGGTCAGCTACGGTTTTTTCAACGTCACCGAGGTGCTTGAGTTCACTTCGGGCTACTTCGGCATCCGCGACAACGGCAAGCGCATCGACGAGCTCCTCGACCGGCTCCAACTCACCTCCGAGCGCTATAAGCTGATCAGCCAGCTTAGCGGCGGATTAAAGCGCCGCATGTTGATCGCGAGGGCGCTCGTGCACTCGCCCAAGGTGCTCCTTTTGGATGAGCCGTCGGCCGGTGTGGACGTGGAGCTCCGCGCGATCCTCCTGGACTACATCAAGGACCTCAACCGCCGGGGAACGACGATCCTCCTCACGACTCACTACCTCGAGGAAGCCCAGCGCTTATGCGAACGCTCCGCGATCATCAACCGAGGGAAGGTCCTCGCTTTGGACGAGACGGGCTCGATCATCTCCGAGATGTCGGAGCGGCTTCTTACTATCACCTTGCGGGCGGAGATGCCGGGCGCGGTGATGCGCCCCGACGCCGACAAAGGACTTCTGGAGGTCCATCGGAAGGGGAACGTCGTCCGGGCGACCGTCGTAGGGAAGATGAGCCTGCAGACGACGCTTGAGCACCTCGGGATTCCGTTGGCCAATATCCGGGATTTAAAGACCGACGAAGGGGACTTGGAGCACGCTTTTCTCAGGCTTCTTGAGGAGGACCGCGCGCGGTGACCGCCTGGGAGAACCGAACGGGCTTTGTCACTCTCGTAAGAAAAGAAACCTCGCGGTTTCTCAAGGTCTTCATTCAGACGATCGTCAGCCCGATCATAAGCGCGGGGCTCTACATGCTGGTCTTCGGGGTGAGTCTCTCAAGCCTCCTTCGCAACCAGCAGGGCTTCACCTATTTGGAGTTCCTGGTTCCGGGACTGGTCGCTCTTTCGTCGCTTAACAACGCCCTTCAGAACTCGGCGAGTTCGATCATGATCAGTAAATTCCACGGGGACCTTCAGGATCTGCGCCTGATCCCGCTGGCGCCGGATCAGATCGCGCTCGCCTATGTCCTTGCCTGCGTCTTCCGAGGGGGGATCGTCGGGATGCTGGTGCTGCTCCTGGGACAGGCCGTCTTCTTCTTATTGACGGGCGGGTGGATCGGGTTGGCGCATCCGGCGGGTCTTCTCGCCTTCTTAGTGCTGGGCTGCACGATCTTCGGCAATCTGGGGATCTGTTCGGGCTTCTTGGCCAAGAGCTTCGACCATATCAACGCTTTCGCGAACTTTGTGATCCTTCCGCTCATATACCTGGGCGGAGTGTTCTTCTCGATGGAGATCCTGCACCCGGTGTTTCAGACGGCGGCGCGGTTCAATCCCTTGCTTTATTTGATCAACGGCATACGGTGGAGCGTCTTGGGCGCCTCCGACATCCCCGCCTCCATTTGTCTCGTCGCCGCCCTGATCTTCGCCCTGATCAGCTTCGCCCTCGCCCGCCTCGCGGTAGCGAAGGGGTCCTACCAGCGCTTCTAGCCGCGGACTGCTAGGAGGAGCCCTTCATCTTCGCCGCTCGGGCGAGCACCCCGCCCCAACGCCGCGCGAAAGACGGTGTCACTCATTAGAGGTCCCCGCGTCAATGGGCAAAAGAATCCCAGCCCACAGGCCGTGGGTGTTCGTCATCGCGTCTAATCGTTGCCGCTGTTGAAGGCGC
>JBDREN010000141.1:0-52565 GCA_043819795.1 Elusimicrobiota bacterium | reverse complement strand
CATCCCTCCCCCTCTTGGCCAAGGTGTCTCGACAACATCCTTGTACCAAGAAGGAGGGATGCCCTTTGTTTATCTACGACATGACTCCCAATGGTGCCATACTTAAGATACCCACTCTATTCCGAGAAGATCCACTTTGTTAACTAAATCTCGGTGCCTTAAATCTCGGTGCCTGGCACCCGGCCGCATCTCGGTGCCTGGCATCTCGGTGCCTGGCACCCGGCCGCGAGTTACTCAAAGAACTCAATGAGTGACGCCGCCTGGCCGTCTCTAGGAGGCGATAAAAAGCCAATATATTAATGGGATTTCTGCGATGGCGGCAAAATCCTTGATTTCCTAACACATTGTCTCTATCCTTTGCGCAAGACCTTCCGCGTTTGGACGGGCGGGGCCGGAGGGGAAAGGGGCGTTTCTTGCTTGGTGGACTGATGAGAGCGAAGGTCCGGCGCGGGCGGGCGGCCGTCCCGATCATCACGGGCATGGCGTATTTCCTGTTGGTCCCCTTGGGCTTCTGCGGGGGTCCGGGCACGAGCGGCGCCGACTTCCTGAACATCCCCCTGGCCGCCCGGCCCGCGAGCCTGGGGGGCGCCTTCGCCGCCCTGGCCGACGACGTCAACGCCATCGCCTACAATCCCGCGGGCTTGGCCCAGCTCGGGTCGCAGCAGGCCGCCTTCACGCACAACCGATATTTCGAGGGGGTCACACAGGAGTGGGCGGCGTACGCCTATCCCCATCCCCGGTGGGGAACGTTCGGGATCGGCCTGAACTCCCTTTCCGTGGACGGTTTCGACGCGTATGACGAGAACGACGAGCCCATGGGCTCCGTTTCCGCGTCCGATCTCGCCGTCAACATGGCGTACGCCAGGGGGGCGGAGCTTCGGGGCGCCTGGCTGCGAGAGATCCTTTGGGGGGTCAACCTGAAGTATATCCAAGAGCGCCTGGACACCGAAAAGGCGGCGGGCTTCGGCGCGGACTTGGGGTTGTTGCTCAAGCCGGCGTGGCGCGGCGTCAGGATCGGCCTGGGGGCCGACAACGTGGTCGGGACGAAGATGAAGTTCGTCGAGGAAGGATTTCCCCTTCCGCTCAAGGGGAAGGCGGGAGCGTCCTATGGGATCGAGCCCGGCGAGAGGTACGCGTTCGCGTGCTCCATCGAGGGGCACTTTCCCGCGGACGGGGATCCCTACGTGGCGCTCGGCGTCGAGAACCGGCTCTACGACGTGCTCGCGATCAGGGCGGGGTATGAGTCCTACAGGGACGTGGGCTCCGGGCTGACGTTCGGGGTGGGGCTGAGGATGGGAAGGCTTCTGCCCGCGGACTTCGAGGTGGACTACGCGTTCGTCGATTCCGGCGACCTGGACACGGTCCATCGGTTCGGCATCTTGATGCGGTTCGCTCGCGGGGAGGAGGCGGAGCCGGTCCGCGGAGCCGGGAGCAGGCGCCGGCCGGCCCCGAAACGAGCGGCCGTCCGGCCGGCGGGGAGGAGACCGGCCGCCGAATCCGAGCCTGCGCCGAGGGGGCGGGCCGCCGCTTCCTCTCCGGGGGAAACTGCCGCCGCGCCGCCGGCGGAGAGGTGGGCGGCCGAAGCTGAGGCCGCGTCCGCGCCGGGGACGTTCGCGTACTTTGCGCGGGCGCTGGAGAACGGCGACGAGTACGAGCGGTACGAGGCGGTGGAGGGGCTGGGCGAGATGGGCGGCGGGCGCGCGGTGAAGCTCCTTGTCGCGAGCCTGAAAGACGAATACGCCAGCGTCCGGGCGCATGCGGCCATGGCCCTGGGCAAGCTGGGCGTCAAGAGCGCCGTGGGGCCCGTGCTCGAGCTCCTGAAGGACCGGGACAAGGACGCGCGTCTGGGAGCCATCATCGCCCTGGGCCTGCTGCGCGACAGGCGGGCGGTGCGTCCTTTGACAGGGATGCTGCGGGACGGGCATCCGGACGTGCGGATGAACGCCGCCACCGTGCTGGGATATTTCGGGGGCCTGAGCGCCATCAGGGCGCTTGAGGGGGCTTTGAAGGACGAGGACGGCCGTGTCCGGGCCGCGGCCGAGAAGGCGCTCAAGAGACTGGAGGAGGCGGGGAGATGACTTTCCGTAAGGCTGGGCTCCTGCTGGCGGCGGCGTTCCTCACGGCGCTTGGCTCTCTGTGCGCCGCCGTGTTGACCGGGGGGAGCTTCCGCATCCCCTTGATCGCGGGCACCAGCGGAGGGGGTAGCCGGCCTTCGCAGGGCCGTTTCCGGATCGCCTCTTCGGGCACGGGCCAGTGGGGAGGCGGCTCGCGGATGTCGGGCGGCCAGTTCGCGATGCAGGGCGGGTTCGCCTCCGCGGCCGCGCCGGTCGTGTCCGCGGCCGATGACCTTTCGGGCGCCCATGCCTTCCCGGTACCCTTCAGGCCGTACCGGGGCCACGCCAAGATCACGTTCACCGGCCTGACTCGGGACGCGGAGGTCAGGGTCTATACCATCTCGGGACGGCTGGTCAAGACTTTGATCAAGTCGGGCGCGGGAAACTCCGTCGAGTGGAACGTCACCAACGAGCGTGGAGAAGGCCTGGCCAGCGGAGTGTATCTCTACGTCATCAAGGCCGCGGGCGCGGTCAAGAGCGGAAAGCTGATGGTCATCAAGTAGGAGGCGAGAGCCATGAGAAAGATCCTTTTTGCGGCGTACGGCGTCATGCTCTTCTGGTTCCTGGCGAGCGGCCCAGGCGTGATCGAGGCCTTCGCGGCGGCCCCCATGCGCATCAATTTCCAGGGCAGGCTCGAGGAGAGCGGGGAGCCGGCCAGCGGGATCAAGAGTTTCGTGTTCAAGATGTACGACGCCGCCTCGGGCGGGACGCTCGTCTGGACCAGCGAGACCCACAACATCCTCGTGACCGAGGGGCTTTTCAGCGTGGTGCTGGAGACCGGCACGCCGGCCCACCTCTCCACGGGCACCTTCGCCGGGCCCCGGTTCATGGAGATCGCCGTCGACGCGGTGACCCTTTCCCCCGCCGAGGAGATCGTCTCCGCCCCCTTCGCGCTGGTGAGCCAGGCCCTTTCCTCCGACGCGGTCGTCCCCCTTTCGGTCCTGGAGAAAGACCCGTCCCAGCCGTCCACCTTGAACCTCTCGACGAACGCGGTGGACTGGACGCAGATCAAGAACATGCCGGCGGACTTCGCCGACGGCTTCGACGACTCGGCGGGCTCCATCGTGAGCCGGGAGGGCGGGGCGGACAAGGTGAATCCCACCGGCGCGCTCGACTTCGACGCGGCCCAGTTCGAGGTGACCGCCGTCGGCAGCGTCGCCGAGATCGATCTGGAGGCCTCGTCGGTGACGCTGCAGGGGAATACCTTCAACTTGGCGGGCAGGCTGCTCCTGCTCGACGGGGGCGGGCTCGTCCCGCTGGCGAACCTGGACGCCTCCTCGGTCTCCCTGATGGGCCAGCAAGTGGAGTCCGCGGAGATCGCGGACGACACGATCGCGGACGCGGACGTGAATTCGTCAGCGGGAATATCGGCGAGCAAGCTCGAGGCCGCGGTGATGGTGGAGGGGGAGGCCGTTTCCTTGCTCGCCAACGACGCCGGCTACATCGCGCAGAGCGCGGCCGTCAAGATCCAGGACAGCCTGCAGGCGGGCGCCACCTTCTACGTTTCTTCGGGGACGGTCCAGGACCTCAGGGTCGAGACCGCGATCGATCTCCCCGACGACGCGATCGAAACGGCGGACATCGGCGCCGGCACCTTGCCCGCCGACGTGCTCGCCCAGTCGCTCGCGCCCGGAGCCGTGGGCGCCGACGCGATCGGCGCCGGCGCCGTGACGGACGCGAAGGTGTCGCTCTCCACCGCGGCCGTCTCCTCGGGCAAGTTCTCCGACGACAGGGTGGAGGTCTCGACCGCGGCCGTGGCCTCCGGGAGGTTCCCCACGTCCAGGCTGGACGACGCCGTGATGGAAGAGGGGGAGAACGTTTCCCTGCTCGCCAACGACGCCGGCTACATCACGGAGGCCGCCGGCATCAAGCTCCAGGAAACCCTCCAGACGGGAGCCACGTTCTACGTCTCCTCTGGGACCGTGGACGCGTTCCGGGTCGGGAGCTCGATCGAGCTTCCGGCGACGTCCATCGCGAACGCGGCTTTGCAGGGTAGCGTTTCCGTCCTGGGAGGCAGTATAGAGTCCTCGGAGATCAATATAGACGCGGACCTGGATATAGGCGGCAATAAGCTCACGAACCTCGCCGACCCGACGGCGAATCAGGACGCGGCGACCAAGGCCTACGCCGACGGTCTCAGAGCCTGCCCGTCCGACATGGTGGCGGTCGGCGCCTGGTGCGTGGACAAGTACGAGGGCTCGGTGTGGGCCACGCCGACCGGCGGGACGCAGTACGGGGCCAGCACCGACGACTATCCCTGCAGCGACAACGGCACGGACTGCCCCGCCGGGGCGGCCAACCCCATCTACGCGCGCAGCGTCAGCGGGGTCACGCCCGCGCGCCAAATCACATGGTTCCAGGCGAACATCGCGTGCACGAACGTGAACAAGGAGCTCCTGCCCAACCGCATCTGGCAGGCCGCGGCCGCGGGCACGCCGGATCCCGGGGCCAGCGGCACCGCGCCCGACTGCATGACGGCGTCATCGAACACCGGCCCCGGCGTCACGGGGACCGGGACGAACTGCCTGTCCGCCTACGGGGCCGAGAACATGATCGGCTCCTTGTGGGAATACGTCGGGGAGTGGGGCACGGCCGCGGCCGGGGTCTCCAACTCGACGGACAACGCCATCGTGGAGTGGGACGGCGCCTACAGCGGCTACAACAACGACGTCATGAAGAACGTCGGGGGCCAGGTCTACACGCAGTACGGCTCGCCGGTTTCGCTCGACTGGGTGACCGGGATGGTCACGGCCGTGATCCGCGGAGGCTTCTGGGGCGAGGGCACCGGAGCCGGCGTGTTCGCCCTCGGCGCGCTCGTCTCCCCCTCGCATTGGAAGTACTACATAGGCTTCCGCTGCGGCCGCCCCCGCTGACGGGCTGACGGTGCCGCTGGCGGTGCCGGGCATTGAGTTTATTGAGTTCTTTGAGTAACTCACATCCGGGTACCTGGTACCGCCTATTGAGTAACTCGCCGCCTGCTTGAAGCGGGTGCGGAAATTGCGCATTATGTCCGTCTAGGAGGCTCCTGACGCCACATCATGCCTGAAGCGACGTCCGTGAAGGTGACCGGGAACATCCACGAGCTGGTATCGGACGTCTCCGGCTCGCCCTACTGGAACTCCGACATCGCCCCCGCGGGGCTTTCCGAGCGCAAGTGGGGCAAGTGGGACATCGCGGCCTTGTGGGTCGGTATGTCGGTGTGCATCCCGACCTACATGCTGGCCTCCTCCATGATCGCCCAGGGGATGAACTGGTGGCAGGCGCTTTTGACGATCCTCCTGGGCAACGTGATCGTCCTTTTCCCCATGGTGCTCAACGCGCACGCGGGCACGAAGTACGGGATCCCCTTCCCCGTCTACTGCCGCGCGGCTTTCGGCATGGCCGGAGCGCATATCCCGGCCACCTTGAGGTCCTTGGTCGCCTGCGGGTGGTTCGGCATCCAGACCTGGATAGGCGGGTGGGCCATCTACAAGCTGACGTGCGTGGGCTTGCCGGGCATGGACGCTCTGCCCAAGACGTTCTTCGGCATCAACGCCTGCCAGTTCGGCTGCTTCCTCTTCTTCTGGGCCCTCAACATGTGGATCGTGTGGAGGGGGATGGAGTCCATCCGCCGCGTGGAGGACTACGCCGCGCCGTTCCTCCTCGTCATCGGCGTGTGCCTGCTCATCTGGGCCTACGTGAAGGCGGGGGGCTTCGGGCCCATGCTGTCGCAGCCTTCCCAGTTCGTCCCGGGCGGGCCCAGGGAGGGGCGGTTCTGGGCGTTCTTCTTCCCGGCCCTGACGGGCATGGTGGGCTACTGGGCCACCCTCTCGCTCAATATCCCGGATTTCACGCGCTACGCGCGCTCCCAGAAGGACCAGGTCCTGGGCCAGGCGATCGGCCTGCCGAGCACGATGCTGATGTACTCGTTCATCGGCGTGGCCGTCACCTCGGCGACGGTCATCATATTCGGCGAGGCGGTGTGGGACCCGGTCGAGCTCCTCTCCCGGTTCCAGAACCCGGCGGTGGTCGTCGTGTGCATGGTGGCCCTGACCTTGGCGACTCTGACCACCAACCTGGCGGCGAACGTGGTCAGCCCCGCGAACGGCTTCTCGAACATCTGGCCCAAGAGGATCTCGTTCCGCGCGGGGGGGCTCATCACCGGGGTCATCGGCATCCTGATCCAGCCCTGGAAGCTGGTCCAGGATCCGACGGGCTATATCTTCACCTGGCTCGTGGGCTACTCCGCCCTGTTGGGCTCGATCGGGGGGGTCCTGCTCTGCGACTACTTCGTGCTCAGGCGCACGAAGCTCGACCTGCCCGCGCTCTACGCCGCCGAAGGGGAATACGCCTACAGCCGGGGCTTCAACCCGGTGGCCGTCGCGGCGCTGGTCTTGGGCATCCTGCCCTGCGTGCCCGGGTTCGCCGGGACGATCAAGATCGCCGAGGTGCCGGATTTCTGGATGAGCCTGTATCACTACGCCTGGTTCGTCAGCTTCGGGGTCTCCTTCTTCACCTACCTGGGGCTGACGGCCGCGGTCGGCGCCGGGAAGACGGCTTCCGGGACGTAGCGGCGCGACATCCTCCGTCGAGAGGCGCATGCCCGGCAAGAAATCGTCCACTCCGAGGCTAGCCTGCCTCGAGGAGGGCGCCGGTCAGAACGTTTTCGCGATGAGCTCCCGCCAGGAGGTCTGGTTGAAGCTGGTCACGGACATCTTTATGTCCAGGCTCTCGTCGTAGAAGACGTTGGCGTCGTGGTCGGCTTCGAAGTCGCCCTGGCATACGACGACGCCGTGGATCACGGCGGATGTGTCGATGTGGCAGTCCCTTCCGGCGTAGACCAGGCCCTTGAAGCAGACCGCCGCGTTCGGGCCGCCCTGGCAGGACGAGTCGCAGCCGGCGGCGCCGTACTTGAAGCGGAAGTCCGCGTACTCCCCGTCGCGGCCGTTGTCCCCCGGGAACTGGTAGCAGCACCCGCTGTTGCCGTCCGCGTCGTCGCCGTCGGCGTAGTCCCCGTCGTTGGTCGCTTCCGGGCCGCCCGCGTCGCAGTCGACGTCGTAGCCGCGGCAGTTCATCCCCTGGCTGGGGGTGTTCTTCCGGTACTCCAGGTGTGCCTTCTGGGGGATGTCCTCGGCGGCGACCGTGTAGTCGCCGTATTGGCCGTCGTCTTTTTCGTAGCACTTTCCGTCGATGGTGACGTCCCCCGTGCAGAACAGCCAGCCGCGCATGTGCATATCGCCCTCCAGCTGGCAGTTCCCCTCGACGAACCGTATCATCTCGGTGTTGTCCTTCTCCTTGTTCCAGCGCATATCGCCGTTCGTGTAATAGTTGGGGGAGATCTGTGCCTGGGTGCGGTAGTAGTCCAGGTCGATGGCGGGCGCGTCCGGCACCGGGTAGGAGTCATAGCTCCACCATTCCCGGCGGTCGGT
The DNA here is from genome assembly GCA_043819795.1 of Elusimicrobiota bacterium. Lineage (GTDB taxonomy): Bacteria > Elusimicrobiota > Elusimicrobia > UBA1565 > UBA1565 > JBDREN01. The sequence goes on along the minus strand of JBDREN010000141.1, from coordinate 45,043 downwards.
ATTGGGCGCCGAGGGGTCGGTGTCGCGGTCCGGGTAGTTGTCCCCGGCGGTGATGCGGCCGCGGGACATCTTCCGGGGGTAGAGCTGGTCGGCGGAGTTCTGAACGTCGACGCTCGTCGTGGCCATGATCGGCCCCCAGAACACCTGGGCGGACCTCTTGATCCTAACGGTAGCGGCGAAGATGACGGCGGGGACGATGTCCTTCTTCAGGAGCACCTCGATCGTCCTTAACTCTCTGGCACTGTCGTCTCTGCCCGTGGATTCGACGCGGATCTCCTTGCTCACGCCGGTGCTCGAAAGAAGGACGACGTAGGTCCCCGCGTTGATGTCCGCGTACGTCGCGTCGCGCAGATAGCCGGAGGGGACGCTCCCTCCAAGGATCTCGTCGAAGGTGGAGGTGCTCGTGCGCAGCATCCAGAGCGCGCGTTCGACCCCGGCCTCGGCCGCGTAGAAGGCGACCGTGGACTCCCTTTTCCTGGCGGCCATCCTCGACTCGTTCTTTAGCAGGAATACGAGGGCCGGGGTCAGGATGGCCAGCACCAGAAGCATCAGCAGGGCCCCGACCAACAGCTGTCCTTTTTCGCCGTGTGTTTTCCCGCGGGGTGTTAAGGGATCTGGCGTGCCCGACATCTTGAGATACTGCCAAATCCCTTGAAGCTGCGCTAGAGGCTTCTACTCATTTCGGACGCGGACCGGCTCGATCGAGAGCTGCAGCGCCTTGGTCTGGCCCTGGTAGGTGGCCTTCTCCAGGGTGAGGGCGACCGAGAGCAGGTTCTCGTCGTCGGTGTGGGGGAAGGTGAAGGCGAGGTAGCGCAGGTTCTTCGCGATGGACTTGGTGCCGCCGTCCACCTGGTAGAGCTCGGTCCCCTTCTGATAGAAGCTCATGACGGCGCCGTCCTTCTTCGTGAAGGTGATGCGCGAGAAGGGCGGCTGGGCCCAGAGGTGGTCCACGGTGATCGTGGAGGCCTGGGCTTGGCGCAGGGAGCGTCCCAGCAGGGCGAAGACGGTCCGCGAGTCGCGCTGGATCTCCGTGCGGGCCTGGCTCTGGCGGAAGAAGCGGGACACCTGGATGAAGAGCTGGGGCGCCACCGTGCTCAGGATGCCCACGATGCTCATCACCGCCATCATCTCGGTCAACGTGTAGCCCGCGGTCTTTCGTCCAGTGCGCATAAGCCTACCAATCCAGGTCCACGGTCGAGGTGTCCCCCGCGTTCACGGTGGTCAAGCCGCTGGCCATGATCGTGGTCGGGTACTGGTCGTGGCGCGTGCTGTACCAACCGTAGACGATGTAGATTCCCGCCCCGCCCCGGACCTCCAGGGAGTAGGTCCCGCCGGGCCGGCTCGAGGCGGTGTAGTAGAGCACGCCGCCCGAGCGCAAAGCGGAGCCGAAGGAGGGAGGGTCGCTGCCGCTTATCGTGCCGGTGGTCGCCATGATGACGACGCCCGTTTCGATGGGCACGCCGCCCAGCTCCACCGTCCCGGTGATCGTGCCCATGGCGCCGGACAGCGTGAACGTGGCGGACCAGACCGTCTCGCCGGGCGTCGAGAGCGTCACGCTCGCGCTCGAGGGGCTCACGCTCTCCCCGGTGTCGGTCTGCGGGACCACGGAGTAGGAGCCGGTGGAGAGTCCGATGATGGCGAAGCTCCCATCGTCGCCGGTTATGGCGGTGCCCATCTCGACGCCGGACCGGAACGCGAGCACCGACACGCTGCGCAGCGGGTCGACCCCGTTCATCGTGGCCCATCCGCTGACGGCCCCGGCTGCCGAGAGCGTGAAGTCCACGCCCCGGGTGACCTGGCCGAGGTGCACGCTCCAGCCGCCGCTGGACACCGAGACGTAATCCTGGTCGTATCCGGGGTGGCCGGACGGGTTGGCATCCACCGCGTACTCGCCGGGCGTCAGGCTGAGCACGTACGTCCCGTCCCCTCCCGTCACCGTCGTGCCCCAGGGGGTGCGCACCGTGATGCCGGAAAGCGCGCTCAGGCCGGCGTCGCTCACCTGCCCGGCGATGAACCCCGTGGTTATGGTGGAGCTCAGAAGGGCCACCGTGTATCCGGCGGAGGTCCAGGACGGGGCGGTCGCGCTGTTGGGGATCCGGGCGGTCCCTCCCTGCGTCACCACCACGCCGCCGATCGCGGAATGATGGGACCCGCTCGTCAGGGTCACCTGCCAGGTGCCGGTGGCCACGGAGGCCAGCTCGAACTCGACGTAGGGCGGGCTCCCGGTCTCGAAGGTCGTCGTGGAGCTGGAGAGCCCGTCGTCGGCGGAGACCACGACCCCCGAGGCCGGGACCCCGGCGATGACGGGCACGGCCGCGCCGGAGCTGTTGCTCGGGCGGTAGTGGAGAGGGTTGACGGCCCTCCAATCCCGGTTGTTGTGGCCGGAGTCGTAGGCCGGGCCGAATGAGGAGTCGTATCCGGAGGTGCTCGAGAACCGGTAGTACTGCTCCTGGATCTGGAGGCCCGTGCATTCGGCGAGAGGCGAGGTCTCGTAGAAGCCCGGTTTGTGGCTGCAGCCGTTGCCGGACCATCCGAACCGGTCCAGGGCGGCGCCGTCGGATATCCGGTAGAGCTCGAGCGCGCCTTCGCCTTCCGGGCCGTCGGCGTTTATCGGGATGATGTTGTAGACGCCCCCGGCGGCGTTGAAATACGGGAAGTCGGCGTCGTTGTCCCCGAACGGGGCCGTGTCCCACACCGCGTCGGCCGCCACGGAGGAGCCGAGCACGTGGACGGTGCCGGTGTTGGCGAAGAGGAAGTACCCTCCCGGCCGGATCTCGTCCGAGCGATAGTCGATGTCGATGTCGATCTTCACCGGGTCCGAGGCGGGGTCCCTTTGGAACCTGAGGCCGATCTCGCCGTTGACGGTCCAGGTATAGGTGGTGGGATTGAAGATTTCGACGTACTCCGTCGAGAAGCCGGCCGTGGGGGTGCTGCCCACCACCTGGCTGAGCACGAGGTGATCGTTGATCCACGCCGTGCCCCGGACCGCGCCGGCGGCGATGGCGGCCAGCGTGAAGTCCCGGGTCACAGCCTCGTTGGAGCCCACGGTGAACGGGGAGCTGTAGGCGGAGTGGTAGCCGGGCTTGCTGGCGCGCAGGGTGTAGTCGCCGGCCGGCAGCGCGAGGGAGTAGTCTCCGGCGGATCCCGACAGCGAAACGCACCTCGCGTTCTGCAGCGCGACCACCTCGACGTCCGAGAGGGGGCTTCCCCCGTCGTCCCGGATGTCGCCGCCGACGCTGTTGTCGAGGGCCGCCGGGTTGGGGTTGGAGTAGAGGCTGGAGGCCCGGTGTTTGTACCAGTCTCCATTTTCCTGCCAGAGCGTGTAGACCGTGATGCGCTTGATCCCGGTGTCGGGCGCGCCGGCGGGGACCGGCGCGAAGCTGTCGCCGACGAGCTCGACCTTCTCGATGAGCACGCGCCGGGTGAATCGATAGTCCCCGACCGTGATCGTCTCGGAGGGATAGGCCCCGGCGTCGTACTCGAAGCCGTCCAGGCCCGACTCCGAGGCGGTCGCGGTCACGGTGGATGCGAGCAGGCGGTAGTAGGGCGTCCGCTTGAGCGTCTCCATCTTCTCCGAGACCAGAGGGCCGGCTGAGATGGTCCGGATCTTGGCCTTCTGGATCGCCTTGCTCATGCTCCCGAAGGCGGTGGCGAACGCCAGCGCGCCGATCGAAAGGATGGAGACGGACATCATGAGCTCGACGATAGTGAACCCGGCCTTGCCGGACGGGGGGGCTTCCCTTCCCGCGGCCATCATAGGGGTACCTCTGCAGATTTTAATCAGCATGTTCCGGTGGGGACTGTATTAAGTTTAGGCGGTTATACCAGGGAAATCAATGACTTCGGGATGTGACTTTAGGCAAGAGCTTCCGGGCGTCAGAGCGTCTTTTTATTGCGGTCCATCATCATCCCCCTTTACGGGTCCGATATTAAGGATACAATACGCCTCCCCGGCAAGTATTCTTTGGGCGCGGCGTCTTTTTTCGCTACAATCTGTCGTGATGAACGAGAAGATCACCCCGGAGTTCATTCGGAGCATCCCCAAAGCGGACTTGCACGTCCATCTGGACGGCTCGCTGCGCCTGCAGACCTTGATCGAGCTGGCGCGCCGCGCGAAGGTCAAGCTGCCGTCCTACACGCAGAGCGGCCTGCGAAGGCTCGTCTTCAAACCCAAGTACCGGAACCTCCGGGAGTACCTCCGCGGCTTTTCCTACACCTGCGCGGTGCTCCGCACCGCCGAGAACCTCGAGCGGGCGGCGCGGGAGCTGGCCGAGGACAACATCGCGGAGGGCGTACGCTACATCGAGCTGCGCTTCGCGCCGCATCTGCATACCTCCCGCGACTTTTCGACCCCGGACGTGATCCGCGCCGTGGTCCGGGGCCTCGAGTCCGCCAAGCGCGCCCACAACCGCTCGCGCCCCGTCCAGAAGGGCGAGGACGTCCCGTTCCATCACGGCCTCATCGTCTGCGCGATGCGCCGCTTCGGCCGCAGCATGTCGCCCTATTTCGCGGACCTGATCCGCATCATGGGGCATTCGGACCGTAAGGATATCTTCACCGCCGCCTCGCTCGAGCTCGCGCGCGCGGCCGTCGTCCTCATCAAGACCGATGCCCTGCCCATCGTGGGCTTCGACCTCGCGGGCGAGGAGGCCGGCTATCCCCCGGTGGACCACTGGCGCGCCTACCACTACGCCCACATGCACTTCATCAAGAAGACGGTCCACGCGGGCGAGGCCTACGGCCCCGAGTCCATCTTCCAGGCCATCACGCAGTGCTACGCCAACCGCATCGGGCACGGGACTTTCCTCTTCGCGCACGACATGATCAAGGACCCCTCCATCCGGGATCGGCGCCGCTACGTCTACGACCTCGCCAACTACATCGCCAGCCAGCGCATCGGCATCGAGGTCTGCGTGACCAGCAACCTCCAGACCACGCCCTCGGTCCGGTCGATCGCGGCGCACCCGATCGGCAAGATGATCGACTGGGGGCTCTCGGTCAGCCTCTGCACCGACAACCGGCTCATCTCCAATACCACGGTCTCGGGGGAGATCGAGCTGGTGGCCCGGCGCCTGAAGCTCACGCGGCGGCAGGTGCGCAACCTGGTGGTGGCGGGCTTCAAAGGGAGCTTCTTCCCGGGAAGCTACAACGAGAAGCGCTCCTTGGTCCGGAAGGTGATCCGCAAATACGAGCAGCTCGAGCGCGACCTGCTGCCCCCGCCGGATTGACGCGGACGCCGGCGCGAGAAAGCCCCCGGACGCCTGAGCGTCCGGGGGCTTTCTCCGGTCAGCGAACGGTCCGCGTCCCGATCAGCCGAACTTGATCCCCTGGGCCAGGGGCATGTCCGGGCTCCAGTTGATGGCGTTGGTCTGCCGCCTCATGTAGGCCTTCCAGGCGTCGCTGCCGGCCTCGCGGCCGCCGCCGGTCTCCTTCTCGCCGCCGAAGGCCCCGCCGATCTCGGCGCCGCTGGTCCCGATCCCTTTGTCGCGGTCCAAGACAAGGTAACAATCGTTTAGTAGAATCCCTTGAGGCGATGAATCACTACGCACGGATCAGTGTGGCCGACCATTGAGGAAACGGGACTGCACCCGCTATTCCATAACGGGCAACATCGAAGGCGAGTTCGAGCCCGGAAGCACCGTCCTCAAGAACAAGCTCGGCATCCGCAGTCGAAGGCGGATGGACGCCCGGGAGTTCGAGGCCCTGCGCCGGACGCAGGCGCGATGCTTCCGCTCGGCGACCGCGGACACGACGATCACCAACGCCCTGATCCTGGAGATGCACAGGCACTTCCTGGGCGGGATCTATCCCTGGGCCGGCCGTTACCGGACGGTGAACCTATCGAAGCCCGGTTTCGTTTGGCCTCCGGCCGGGAGGATTCCGCAGAACATGGCGGCCTTCGAGCGGGACGCGCTCAAGACGCGCACCCCGTGCCGGCCGGGCCCCTTGGAGCGGGTGGCGGAGTCCATCGCCGTGGTCCATGCCGAGTTCCTGCTGATTCACGCCTTTCGCGAGGGAAACGGCCGGCTCGCGCGGCTCATCGCCGGGATCATGGCGCTTCAGGCCGGATGTCCTCCGCCGGAGTTCGGGTTCCGGCTTAGGAAGAACAGGAGCCGTTATCTCCGGGCGGTCAAGCGGGGATATCTGCGGGACTATGGGGAGCTGACCGAGGTTGTGATAGACGCTATCCGGAGGGCGAAGAAGGCCGCCGGCAGGCTCAGCGGCCGGAAGCGCGCCTAGGGACGCGCACCCCTTCCATGCGGGAAGAGTCCTTGGCGATCAGAAGCAGCAACCTCTCGCGGAGCCTCTTGTCCCGGAGATAGGGGTTCGTGCGGTACAGAGAGCGTTCACGACGTTCCGCCACGCCCATAGTGTAACAGGAATCGACTTCCCCTGCCACACCCGATTCGGGATCGTGGGATAATAGCCCCGGGCCTACAGCAGAGGGCCGGCGTCCTTTCTCGCCAAGACGGGCACTCAGCCCAAGAAGCACCCGGGCGCTTCCGCGTCCGGGTGCTTCGTCCCGATCAGCCGAACTTGATGCCCTGGGCCAGGGGCATGTCCGGGCTCCAGTTGATCGTGTTGGTCTGCCGCCGCATGTAGGCCTTCCAGGCGTCGCTGCCGGCCTCGCGGCCGCCGCCGGTCTCCTTCTCGCCGCCGAAGGCCCCGCCGATCTCGGCGCCGCTGGTGCCGATGTTGATGTTGGCGATGCCGCAGTCGCTTCCCTTGTGGCTGAGGTAGGTCTCGGCGTTGATGAGGCCGTTGGTGAACATGGCCGAGGACAGGCCCTGCGGGACGTCGTTCTGGACCTTGATGGCCTCATCCAGGTCGCTCACCGTGATGAGGTAGAGGACCGGGGCGAAGGTCTCGTCCTGCACGATCGGCATGTCGGCCTTGGCCTTGACGATGCAGGGCTTGACGTAGCAGCCGCTCTCGTAGCCGGCGCCTGTCAGCACCTCGCCGCCGCAGACGACCTCGCCGCCCTGCTGCTTGATCACCTTGAGGGCCTTCTGCATGTCGTCGACGGCCTCCTTGTTGACGAGAGGCCCCATGAGGGTGCCCTCCTTCAGGGGGTCGCCGATCGTCACCTGGGAGTAGGCCTTGACGAGCTTGTCGGTGAACTCCTTGGCGATCCCCTTCTGCAGGATCACGCGCCGGGTGGTGGTGCAGCGCTGGCCCGCGGTCCCGACCGACCCGAAGAGGACTGCCCGAAGGGCCAGGTCCAGGTTCGCGTCGTCCATGATGATGATGGCGTTGTTGCCGCCGAGCTCCAGGATGGTGCTGCCCAGGCGCTTGCCCACGACCTCGCCGATCCTGACGCCCATGGCGGTGCTGCCCGTGGCGCTGACCATGGGGATCCTCTTGTCGTTGATGAGCCTCTCGCCGATCGCCGAGCCGCGCCCGATGACGAGGCCCATGATCCCCTCGTAGCCGTTGCGCTCGAACACCTTATTGACGATGTTGTGGGTCGCGATGGCGGTCAGGGGCGTCTGCGAGGAGGGCTTCCAGACCATGGTGTCCCCGCACACGGCCGCGATCGCGGCGTTCCACGCCCATACGGCCACCGGGAAGTTGAAGGCCGAGATGATGCCCACCACGCCCAAAGGATGCCACTGCTCGTACATCCGGTGGAGCGGCCTCTCGCTCTGCATGGTGAGGCCGTAGAGCTGGCGGGACAGGCCGACCGCGAAGTCGGCCATGTCGATCATCTCCTGGACCTCTCCCTCGCCCTCGGGGAGGATCTTGCCCATCTCGTAGCTGACGAGCTTGCCGAGGCTGGCCTTCTTCTCGCGAAGCGCCATGCCGATCTGCCGGACGATCTCGCCCCGCTTGGGCGCCGGCACCATGCGCCAGGTCTTGAGGGACTCGGCCGCTTTCGCCACGACCTTCTCGTAATCCTCGGGGCCCGCCATCTTGACCTTGGCGATGAGCTTCCCGTCGTTGGGGGAGTACGACTCCAGGATCCCGCCCGAGGGATTCTCGATCCAGCCGGGGCCGTAGCACACTCCCGAGTTGACGCCCTTGATGCCCAGCTCCTCGATGAAGTCCATCTTCTTGATCTTTTCCGCGACCGCCATATCTTCCTCCTTGAAGGCTCTACTAGCTTCCGACGCCGACGCTCAGATCCGTCTTCCTCTCCGTGAAGCGGATCCCGTTCTCCATCTCCTCGAGCTCCTTCATGACGGGCTCGTAGATGGCCGGGCTCACCGGGATGTGCACGCCCGTGGCATTGATCTTGCCTTCCAAGATGAGCCTCGCGGCCATGGCCGCGGGCAGGCTCACCGTTCGGGCCATGGACGAGTCCCCGTTCGGGATGCCGAAGTCGAGGAGGGTCGAGGTGATCTTCTCCTTCTTGCCCGCCGAGGGGTACTCGGCGATGAACTCGTGGTGCATGACGAGCATGTCCCGCTCGCCCTTCTTGTAGGGCATCTTCTCGAGCATGCGGGCCGTCATGACGTCTATGGCGCCGCCTTTCTCGATGGGCAGCTTGTCGTCTGAGAAGAGCCCGAGCCAGTCCATCCATTCGATGGGCTCGGAGTTTGCTGAAAGACCCAAATGGGCCGCGAAGTCCTTCTTGACGCTCTCGGGTTTGGCGTCCGGGATCAGGGACGCGGTGAACGTCCTGAAGGTCTGGCCCTTGAGGTCCCGTTCCTTCTCGTCGAGCAGGCCGGCGTCCACGACCTTCTTCAGGGTCGCGCACCATCCCTTGTTGCGCAGGGTGCAGCGGAACACGGTCTGGGCCTCCTGAAGCCCGTAGATGTCGACGTAGCCCATAGAGTCCCTGTTGGGATAGGCCTCCAGCTCGCTCAGGTCCGGCACGTCCAGGATGTGGACGTCGGTGAAGAGCTCCGGGCCCGGCACGTCAACGATCTTGCCGTCTTTCCGGTAGCGGCCGGTGTTCTTGCCGGCCAGCATCACGCCTTTGGGGCTCCAGGAGAACTTGTAGCCCCAGGGGTTGGTGTTCGCCTCGGGCGCCGGCAGGCCGCCGCAGTAGGAGCGGAAGCTCGTGACCTTGCCGCCCTCGTTCTTCACCGCGTGGATGATCTTCATGGCGGACATGTGGTCGATGCCCGGGTCCACCCCGATCTCGTTGAGGACCAGGATCCCCGCGTCCCTGGCCTTCCGGTCCAGGGCGCGCATGGCCGGGCTCACGTAGGATGTGGTCACCATCTGCTTCTTTTGCGCGATGCATTCCTCCGCGACCATGACGTGGTGGGCGGCGGGCAGCAGGCTGATAGTGAGGTCCGCCTCGCCCACCATCTCCTTGAGCCCCCGCTTGTCGTCGACCGTCCAGGTCCGCGCCTCGCCGTTGGGATGCCCGGCGATCAACGCCTCGGCCTTGCTCACCGTACGGCTGGCCACTTTAACGGCAAATCCCTTCCCGAGCAGGTATCGGACGAGGGGTTTCGTCACCAAGCCCGCCCCGAGCAGCAGTATCTTCTTCATTTTCCCTCCTTAGCGGCGTTGTTGTTGAGATATTTCGCCAGATAGCGGTAGTCGGGCGTGAGCTTGCCCTGATGGACCAGCAGCGCCCTCTTGGCCGGGTCGGGAAGGTCCACGTCCTCCAAGCCGACCGACATGTCCGCCTTCACGATCCCGGGGATGAAGGGCAGAAGCGCCCGGCTGAACTCCACGGAGGACTCGCGCGGGAGCTCGGCGGGCAGGTTGGCCACGCCCAAGACCACCGGCCCCCGGCCCTCCCAGCCGTCCTCGGCCCGGTCGCGCAGCGGGTCGTAGACGAATACGGGGTTGCCCGGGTCCATGGGCTTGACGTTGCACTCGATCGCCCCGTCCACGTCGCAGGTTATGTCGCCGAGGACCCTGAGGCGCGGTCGCGGCGTCTCGCCGTAGAGCTTCTTGAGATAATCCTTCGTGACGAGCCTCGGATAGCGGGCGTCCCAATAGATGCAGTTGGCGAGGACGGTCAGATACGGGACGTATTTCTCGAACTGGGCCCGGTATTTCTCGGGATGGTCGTAGTAATCCTGGAGCGCGAACGGGTGTCCCGGGGAGACGGGCTCGACCATATGCTCTTCTCGGAAGACGACTTTAAAGACGCGGTTCTTCTTCTCTTTGAACGCCCCGCCGTCTTGGAACGCGGGGATCAGCTCCTCGGGAGCGATCTCGGTGACGGGCAGCAGGTCCAGGATGCTCTGCGCGCCCTGCGACACGTTTCCGTAGCCCGCGAAGCCGCAGACGAGCGGCGCGACCGCTTCGGGGAGGCCGTCGGCGGCGATCTTCCTGCCGACCTCCCGGACGGACTCTTCGGCGGCCGCGAGGCTCGGATATTCCAGGGCCCGCTTGACCGCGCTCAACGGGTTGGGGATCTTCTCCGAGTCCAGCCGGCGTCCCAGGGCCCAGAGAGTGTCGATCATGCCCGCCAGGCCCGCGAACTTCCCGAAGAAGACGACGCGCCTGCCCTTGTCGTCGGTCATCTTCTCGTAGTCGATGAGCTGGCAGCCCAGGTCCATGATCCTGCGCAGCAGGGGCATGTTGCGCTTCTGGCCCTTGATCGTATGGGAGAAGAACACGTACGTCCGCCTTTCCTGGAAGAAGGGGACGGGGATTTCCTTGACCGCGAAGACCGTCCGGCAGCGGGAGAGGTCCTCGGCTATCGTCGCGCCGGCGCGAAGGTATTCCTCTCCTTTAAAAGCCCGGATGTCCGACTTCTGGATCAGGATATCGAAGCCGTGGTCCCTGATGAGGGACGCCGCATGCTCCGGGATGATGGGCACCCGCCCTTCCCAGGGGTTCAGGTCTTCGCGTCGTATTCCGATAAGGTGGCGTTTGGACATCGGAGTGCGGATATACGCAAGAATGTATTGGATATCAAAGCATAAATGGAATATCCGACGCCAGGGGCGCGCGCCGAGACGCCGCCTTTAGTAGACGGCCGCTCGGGCTTGATTATATAATTGGTGATCATGGGACAAACCATAGCCGAGAAGATATTTTCCGCTCATTGCGGCAGGCAGGTCCGGGCCGGCGAGTTCGTCCTGGCCGATCTGGACCTCGTCATGGCGCACGACACCACCTGCGCCTGGGCGCTGGAGCCTTTCTACTCCATAGCCAAGAAGGTCTTCGATCCCGAGAGGATCGTGATCCCGTTCGACCACGCTTTCCCCAGCCCGAACGTGAACGCGTCCAAGCTTCAGTCCGAGATCCGCAAGTTCGCCAAGGAGCAGGGGATAAGCATCATATACGACGGCGTGTGCCACCAGGTCCTGGCCGAGCGCTTCGTCCGGCCCGGAGCCCTCGTCCTCGGGGGGGACTCCCATACCCCGACCAGCGGCGCTTTGGGAGCTCTGACCATCGGCGTGGGCTCCACCGACGTCGCGGTGGCCATGGCCACGGGCAAGCAGTGGTTCCAGGTGCCTCCGACCATCCGGGTCACGATCTCGGGAGCTCTGCCCGAGGGCGTCCTGTCCAAGGACGCGGTGCTGTGGGTGGCCAAGGAGCTGAAGACCACGGGAGGCGTGTACAAGGCCGTGGAGTACGGGGGCGAGGTCGTGGAATCCCTCGATGTCCCGGCCCGGCTGACCTTGACCAACATGGCCGCCGAGATGGGGGCCAAGGCGGCCGTCGTACCCTCCGACGCGAAGACCCTGGAGTACCTGCGGGAGAACGGCAGGGAGGGTGACTTCGTCGAGGTGAAGAGCGACCCCGACGCCGAGTACGAGCGCCGGCTCGAGCTGGACGCGTCCGCGTTCGTGCCCGCGGTCGCGTGCCCGCCGGACATAGACAACGTGCGGCCCGCGGCCGAGCTCGAGAAGGGCGGCGGCGTGGAGGTGGACCAGGTCTTCATCGGCTCCTGCACGAACGGCCGGATCGAGGATTTCGAGGTCGCCCACCGCATCTGGAAAGGCAGGAAGCTCAAGAAGGACCTTCGGGTCATCGTGGGCCCGGCCTCCCGGAAGGTGTGGGAGCAGGCGCTCAAGAGGGGTTACCTCGAGGCCTTCAGCAAGCTCGGGGCCATGATCATCCCGCCCGGATGCGGGCCCTGCCTGGGCCGGCACGGGGGGGTGCTCTACGACGACGAGGTCTGCGTGGCCACGAGCAACCGCAACTTCAAGGGCAGGATGGGCAGCCCCAAGGCCAAGATCTACCTGGCCAGCCCGGCCACCGCGGCCGCGACCGCGATAACCGGCAAGATCACCGACCCGCGGAACTACCTCAAAGGGGCGCTCTCCGCGTCCGCGGCCTAGCCAAGGGGGGACCATGAGAACCTGGAAATTCGGCGACAGCGTGAACACCGACCTAGTCACCCCGGGACGCTACAACATCACCACCGACCCCAAGGAGCTGGCCAAGGTGGCGTTCATCGAGCACCGGCCCGAGTTCGCCAAGGAGGTCCGCCCGGGCGACATCGTGGTGGGCGGCTCCAACTTCGGCTGCGGCAGCTCCCGCGAGACGGCCGTGGTGTCCCTCAAGCACACGGGGATCGCCGGCGTCGTGGCCAAGTCCTTCGGCCGCATCTTCTACCGCAACGCCATCAACCTCGGGCTGCTTCTGGCCGTGGGCGACACGAACGGGATCGACGAGGGCGACGAGCTCGAGTTCGACGTGGCGGGCAAGGCCCTGGTCAATAAGACCAAGGGCAAGCGGATAGGCTTGGAGATCTCCCCGCTCATGCTTAAGATGCGCGAGCACGGAGGGATCGTGGGTTTCCTTCAGAAGAAGGGCCTGGGCGCCATGTCCGAGCTCGCGGACATGGCCCGCTAGATCCCCTCGCCTTTGGAGACCTTGAAGATCGTCCGGAACATGATCCCGGCGTCGTAGGCCAGGAGTCTCAGCGGGCTCAGGGTCTCCCATCTCTCCCGGTACTCCTCGTCCATCTCGTCCTGGGACCGGGCGCTTCCCTTTCCGAGCTGGTGGATCCCGGTCAGGCCGCAGCGCATGGCGGTCTTGCCGTAAAGCTTGAGCCTGAGGGGGTCGTTCTTGAGGGGGATCGGCCGGGGTCCCACGAAGCTCATCTCGCCCTTGAGGATGTTCACGACCTGGGGCAGCTCGTCGAAATAGTAGTCCCTGAGCAGCGCGCCGATCCTGGAGACGCTCTCGGGGTCGTGCTCCAGGGCCTTGATGTATCCGCCGGCCCCGGCCTCGCCCCGCGCCACCTTCCGCACGGCCGAGGGCCTGAGGATGCGGAACTTGAGGATGATGAACTTCCTTCCGCCGGACAGGCGCGGCTCCCGGAAGAACGGCGTCATGAGGCCCTCGCCCGAGAGGAGGTCCTCGGCCACGATGGCGGCGATCAGAAGGGCGAAGAGCGGGAGCCCCGCGATCAGGACCGCGGCCGCCAGGAGGCGGTCCACGGCGTGCTTGAGAAGATGGCTCGGCTTCATGTCCGTCATGCCTCCGGCCCGCCCGGGATATTGAATTTGTAGCTCTTTGGCGCCCGGTCCGGCAAACTCCCCGCCGCGTCCGGCCTTGCGCGTGGTCGGGAGCGGGTCTACACTATGATCGAGGCGGGACCATCCACGTGGTCCGCCCGTCGGGTCGCGGACAGGATTCGAACGGGGCGCCGGGGGCGGCCGTGTCCGACTTCGGGCGTTCCTGAGCGCCGATGCCGGCGCTGCAGCGACGGGAGGATGCGATGACCATGGATAAGTACGCGGGCAAGGCCGTTGTTTCGGCGATCGTGTCGGCGGGGATCCTGTCGGCGCTCGTCATTCCGGGGGCGCGGCCGGCGGGCGCCGCGATACCCGGCGACTGTCCGAGCGGCTTGGCGGGTTATTGGACTTTCGATGATCCGGCCGATCCCGGGAAGGACGACTACGCCGCCGACCCGCTGACGCTCAAGCTCGGGGCGGGCTGGACGGACTCGGGCCGGGCGGGGGGCGCCTTGAGCCTGGACGGGGTGGACGACTATCTCGTCGGCGCCAATCTGGGGATCGTCGAGACTCTGAGCGTGGAGGCGTGGATCAAGACCGGCGCTTCCTACGCGCCGCAGGTGATCGCGCTGTCCCGGTCCGGCTCCACCGGCTTCTACTTCATGATCGGCACCGGCAACGACATCTACTTCTTCATCGGGGGGGACGCCGGCTACAGGGCCTCACCCCTGACGAGAGTGCAGGAAGACCCACATATGGCGGGCATTCCTATCACGCGTCAGGAATCAGGCAGGAGCCGGCCGATCTTGTCCAGGGACTACTTCGGAAGCGGGCCGTCGTACTCGAAGGCCCCGGCGTCTATCTTGCGCATGGGCTTCTCCCTTTTCCTCTCCTCGTGCGCCTGCACGGTGATCCCGGTGAGGCGGCAGAGCCGGAAGAGCGCGTTGGCGAGATCATCCGGGAAGCCGATCTCGCAGAAGACCGCGGCGATGCAGCCGTCTATGTTGATGGGAAGGGGCTTGCCCAGAGAGGCCGCCATCTGGGACTCGAGCTCGCGCGCGGCCGCGATGTAGTCGCCCGGTACGGCGCAGTCCTTGGCCAGGGCGAAGATGATGTCCACCCGCGGATCCTTGGTGTGCATCCTGTGCCCCAGGCCCGGGATCCTGAGCCGGACGCTCTTGTCGCGCGCGTCCGCGATATAGCGGGAGCACGCGCTCTGCAGGGGAAGGCCGATGCCCTTCGAGCCCGCGACGATCGCCTTGAGGACCTTCATGCACGCCTCGATGGCGGCCCCGTGGTGCTTGTCGAGCGCCAGGATGCCGGCCGCCATGGCCGCGTTCAGCGGCGCGCCGGTCGAGGCGACGGTCCGGGCCGCGATGACCGAGGGCGGGCTGGCCCCGTGATCCATGGCGCCGATCATCACGGCGTCCATCAAACGCCCTATCTCGGGAGAGGGGAGATTGCCCGTCCAGAGCAGGAAGAGCGCCTGCGAGAATGAGCATTTCCCCAGCAGGTCCGAGATCTCATGGCCCCGGATCACGATCCTGTTGGGTTCGACGTGCGAGATCGCGGTCTTCCACTTGTCGCCCATGACGCTCAGCTCCCTTTGAGGGCCTCTTTGACGAGCCTGGGTATGTCGGCCAGGCAGTCGGCTATGCGCACCCCGGCTCCGGCCAGGGCCTCGCGCTTGGCCTCGTATGTCCCTCGGCCGCGCTCCACCAGGGCCCCGGCGTGGCCGAAGCGAAAGCCGGGAGCCGCGTGCTTGCCCGCGATGAAGGCGACGACCGGCTTGGAGCAGCCTCCGCTCTTGATGAGCTCGGCGGCCTCCTCCTCGGAGGAGGTTCCGATCTCCCCGAACATCACCACTGCTTTGGTCTCGGGGTCCGCCTGGAAGAGCTTGAGGGCCTTGACGAAGGGCGTCCCGACGATGGCGTCGCCTCCGCAGCCGAAGCCGGTGGATTGCCCCAGGCCTTCTTGCGTGAGGAGGGAGGCGATGGTGGAGGTCATGCCGCCGCTTCGGGATACGAGCCCGATGTTCCCGGGCATGAAGGCGAGTCTCGCGTATTCGGCCGCTCCGCCCAAGCCTCCGAGCCGGAACTTGCCCGGACTCACGATCCCGGGCGTGTTCGGGCCCACCACGGTGGCGCCCTCCTCGTCGGCGCGGCGGACGATCTCCATGGTGTCCTGCAGCGGGACCCGCTCGGCGTAGATGAAGACGTTCTTGATGCCGGCGTCCAACGCCTCCATCACGGCGTCCTTGACGAAGCCCGGCGGCACGTTGATGGAGGAAAAGTCGCAGCCGTGGCGCTCGACCGCCTCCACGACCGTGTCGTAGACCGGCACGCCCATCACGTCCTGCCCGCCTTTGCCCGGGGTCACCCCCGCCACGGGCGGGGAGCCGTACTCCTTCATGCGGTCGGTGAACCGGTGGCCGGACTCCCCGGTGATGCCCTGGATGACGACCCTGGTCTTCTCGTCCACGAGTATGCTCATCGCACCGCCTCCGCGCGCGCCTTCATGAGCTCCTGGAGCTTGGCCACGCAGTCCTCGACGTACGCCTTCCTGGGGAAGGCGTGCTCGATGCCGCCGGCCTTGAGCGTCTCGAGCGCCTCGCGGTCGCGGTTGCCCGCCAAGCGCACCACGAAGGGGATCTCCGGCTTCATCTCCTTGAAGGCGCTGACGATCCCCTCGGCCGTCACGACGAGGTCCTGGGTGACCACGCCGCTCATGAAGAGGAATCCCTTGACCCCCGGCAAAGACAGCACCAGCTTGACGCATTCGTGGACCTTGTGCGCCGGCGGGCTTCCGCTGCAGTCGCAGAAGCCCTTGGGGCGCAGGCCGGCGTTCCTGAGGAGGTCGAGCATGGTCAGGCTGAGGCCCGAGCCTACCGTCACGGTCCCGATGTCCCCGTCCGGATCGAGGTCCTGGTAGTGCACGGAGCCGCGGTAGTCCTTCTTGTCTATCTCGATCGCCTTGAGCTCGTTCTCGGTGGGGGGGCGGGGGCGCTCCTCCTCCATGGATATCCCCATCTTCTGCAGCTCGAGGTTTCGCAGCACCGCGTCCTCGTCGAGGTTTACGATGGCGTCCACCGCCACGAGCTTCTCGCCCGGCTTTATTCCTTCTCTTCCCGGCGTCTTTACGACCGCCAGGGGGTTGATCTCCATGAGCCGGGCGTCGAACCGGCGGAGGCCGTGGTACAGGCTGTGCGCGGCCTGCCCCAGGCGGGGGATATCCTTCCGCTCGGCCCGGGCCGCGCTGGCCAGCTTGCGGCCGTAGAACGGATAGAAGGGGCGAAGCGGGTTGTGGTGGAAGGTGGCCACTTGGTCAGGGGAGTCCCGGAACAAGTCCTCGATGCTCTCTCCGCCCTTGGGCGAGAAGATGAGCATCACGTCCGCGGCGGAGGTGTCCACCATGGCCGCCAGGTACGTCTCCCGCACGATCTCGAGCTTCTCCTCGACCAGTACCTCGCGGCAGGTCTCCTCCCCGATCGCGGCGCCGAGCAGCTTGGCGGCGGCCTTCTTGGCCTCCTCCGGGGAGTCCGCGAACAGGATCCCGCCTTTCTGCTTGCGCCCGGGCGCCAACACTTGCGCCTTCACCACGACGGGACGGCCGATGGAGCGGGCGGCCGCCTCGGCCGCTTCAGGCGTGGCGGCGACCTCCCCGGCGGGAACGGCGATCCCGCAGCGGGCGAGGACCGATTTGCCTTTCGCCTCGATGAGCTTCATAGGTTGCGGGCGACCTCCTCCGCGACCTCCAGAGAGGTGGAGCTTCCGCCCACGTCGTAGGTCCTCACTTTCGCGTCGCGTATGACTTTGGCGATGGACTTCTCCAGGCGCGCGGCCATGTCACCCTCGCCCAGATGCTCGAGCATCATCTTCGCGGTGAGGAGCATGGCCGTGGGGTTGACCTTGTACTTCCCGGCGTATTTCGGCGCCGAGCCGTGGGTGGGCTCGAAGACCGCGTAGCCGTCGCCGATGTTGCCGCTGCAGGCGAAGCCGAGCCCGCCCACGAGCTGCGCGCACAGGTCCGAGACGATGTCTCCGAACATGTTGGTCGTGACGAGCACCTCGTAGCGCTCGGGGTTTTTGACCAGCCACATGCACATGGCGTCGATGTTGGCCTCGTCGAGCTCGATGCCCGGGAACTCCTGGGCCACCTTCCGGGCCACCCGCGTGATGAGCCCGCTGGTCTCCCGCAGGACGTTCGGCTTCTCCACGAGCGTGACCTTTTTCTTGCCGTGCTTCTGCGCGTACTTGAAGGCCTGCGTCACGATGGAGCGACAGCCCTTGACGGTCAGGAGCCTGAGCGAGACGGCCATCTCGTCGAGGGGCGAGTCCTTGAAGCGCGCCGCCTTCTTGGAGTGCTTCAGGCAGGCCCGCATGAACTCCTCGGGGACCGGATGGAACTCGATGCCGCTGTAGAGGCCCTCGGTGTTCTCGCGGAACACCGTGATGTCGATGCCGTCGCGGTAGTTCAGGGGGTTGCCGGGGTAGGCCTTGCAGGGCCGGAGGTTGGTGTGCAGATTGAACTCCTGGCGGAGCCGGACGATCGGGCTGAAGTACTTAAGCCCCTTTCCCTGCAGCTCGGGCGAGAGCTCCTTGGCCGCCTCCTGGGTCGGTTTGGAGGTGATCGCCCCGAAGAGGCAGACGTCCGTCTCGCGAAGGACTTTGAGCGTCCTCTCCGGCAGGGGGTCTCCTTCGTTTACCCAGAACTCCCAGCCGATGTCGCCATGCACGTACTCGGCGTCGAGCTTCAAAGCGTCGAGCACGATCTTGGCCGCGTCCATGACGTCCTTGCCCACTCCGTCTCCGGGCAGCCAGGCTATCTTGACCATCGTTGCACCTTCCAGAATATCGGATTAGGATTCCGACGTCTCGGCTCTATCGCCTCAATATATAAATTAAGGCGTCGGCCTTCAACTTAAGGAGGGGACGGTGTCAGACTTCAACTTATGCAACTATTGAAACTTATTTATTGGCTGAGAAGTTGCATGAGTTGCATAAGTTGAAGCCTGACACCGTTAGAGGTCGTTGAGGGCTTTGGCGATCTCCTCGAGGCGGAAAGGCTTGTGGAGATGCGTGGGTTTCGCGCCCTTGGGGGGGAGCTTGCCGTTGCGGTCCACCGAGCCCGTCAGGAAGACCCAACGGGAGGCGAGATCGGGCCGGTGTCTCTTCGCCCATGCGTAGAGCTTTCTTCCGTCTATCCCCGGCAGATGGATGTCGCAGAGCACGGCGTCGTAGTCCTTGTCGTTGAGCATCCGGAGAGCCGTCCTTCCGTCTGGAGCGGTCTCCGGCTCCATGCGCTTGCTCTGCAGGTAGCGCTCGAGGGACTTCCGGATGCTCGCCTCGTCGTCGATCACGAGGACCCTCCGGCCGCTCGGGCAGGCGTCATCGCCTGAAGGCTTCGCCGTGCCGTCCTCCTTCGGCGTCGTCCGGACGGGCAGCTCGATAACGAACGTCGCTCCTTTGCCCGGCGCGCTTTCGGCCCAGATCCTTCCGCCATGCTCCGTCACGATGCCGTGGGAGATCGAGAGCCCCAGGCCGGTCCCCTCGCCCACCTCCTTGGTCGTGAAGAACGGCTCGAACACCTTCGAAAGGCGCTCCGGCGGGATCCCGGGCCCGTTGTCCTCGAACTCGACGCGGATGCCGCTCGGCGTCCGCCGGGTCCGTATGATCAATGTCGTCTTCCGGCGGCGGCCCTCCGCCGCCTGCAGGGCGTTGTTGATGAGGTTCAAGAACACCTGCTGCAGCTGATGGTAGTCGGCGAGGGTCTCGGGAAGCTCCGGATCGAGCTCGTTGCGGACCTCCGCGGTCCCGTCGCGGAGGCGATGGATCTGCAGCCGCAGACAGTCCTCGATGATGCCGTTGACGCTGATGCTCGTCTTTTCGGAAGCGTGCTTGCGCGAGAAAGCCGCCACGTTCTTCACGATCTTCTTGCAGCGCAGCGCCTCCTGGAAGATCATCTCGAAGTCCTCCCGGAGCCGATCCGAAAGAGGGATGTTCTCGTACTGCAGGATCAGCTGGCAGCGGGTCAGGATCCCGCCGAGGGGGTTGTTGAGCTCGTGGGCGATCCCGGAGAGGCATTCGCCCAGGGCCTTGAGCTTCTCGGAATGGAAAAGCTGCTGTTGGAGGGCCTGAGACTTGGCCTCCAGTTCACGGCGCTCGGTGATGTCCCGCGACACGACGATGATCTTGGCGGGCTTCCCGTCCTTGTCGCATATCGCGTTCCCCTGGGACTCGATGTAGCGCATCGAGCCGTCGGCGAGGACGAAACGATACTCGGCCCTCCCGCCGACGCCCGTCCTGACCGTTTCTTCGAAGACGCGGCGCACCTTTCCCTGATCCTCCGGATGGATCTCCCGGAATGAATCCGACCCCCGCAGGGAATCGGGGTCGCCCAGCATGCGATATGCGGGATTGTTGTAGAGCCGCCGTCCTTTGAGGTCCAGGACGGCGATCATGTCGTCGACGTTGTCGGAGATTAGATGGGACAGCTCCCGGTTTTCGCGCAGCTTCTTGCCGACGGACCTGCGTTTGGCCGCGGCGGCCTTCCTGAGCCGATCGAGCCTCCGGCGGGCGCGATTGAGCTCGGCGACGAGCTGGCTCCTCGTCTTCTTTTCGTCACCCATCTGGATCCCCCATAATCCGCCTCGGCAGGGCCTGAGTCCGCCCGCGGTACCCGGCGGTGGCCGCTTCGGCGGCTCCGTCTTCCCCCAGTGTATCCCGCCGGTCGCGGCAGCGCTATACGACTTTGGTCACATGGGCGGAGCCTCTATCGGGACTTCCCTCACGGCTTTCCTTTTAGTATTTTCTGTAATCCCCCCGGTCCAAAGCCCGGGCGAGAGAGGATGTGTCTTCGCCGTTTGAGCCGATCCTATGTGTGGTATCTTCGCGGTAACAAGCGATAAATCGGAGGCGGATCCGCCGGATCACGCCGAGCTGGCCGACAAGCTCGAGCGCCTGACGCGCACGGACGGCGATCCGGCCCTGCTCGACGACATCAAGAGGCTGTGCGGCCTTTGGACCCGCCCCGAAGGCTTCCTTCGGCTCGCCGGCGATCCTTCGATCGGCACGCGCCTCGTCAAGGCCTTGGCGACGCTGGAGTCCTGGATGGAGGGGCTCGAAGCCAAGCTGGAAAGTGATCTGGAGCTGTCCCAGAAGTCCCGGGAGCATATCCATCGGCAGCTGACGGCCGGGAAAGACGTCGCATGGCAGCTTCGGGCGGACGTCCTGGGCAACGCCCCCAAGATAACAAGCCTGCTCGGGGGAGCGGCCGACACCGGCCGCTCGACCCTGCGCCACGGCTGGTCCTTGAACCTCATCCTCAACAATATCGACCGCCTTGAGGTGCGCGGAAGGGATTCTGCGGGTATCGCCGCCTTTGTCCGATTCCGGTCCCGGGAGGACCTGGACGGCTTCCTGAGCGCGGGGGACCGGCTGGATGAGTTCGATCGCCGCCGCGCCACGCCGGCTTTCGCGCATCGCTGCGTCATCCGCCCTCGGGGAATATCCCAGACGCTGCTCTTCTCCTTCAAGATCGCCGAGGAAGTCGGGGAGATGGGGGAGAACGTCCGTTTCCTCAGGCAAGAGATATTGAATGACGTCCTTTTCCAGGCCGCCCTCCGTCATCCCGGGACCGAGCTGCAGGCCATGGGGCACACCCGCTGGGCCTCCAACGGCGTCATAAGCATCCCTAACTGCCATCCCGTGGACAGCGCCATCATCGAGGCCGGAAGCGGGCCCGCGGACCCCGGGCTGGTGGTCGCCGCTCTCAACGGCGACATCGACAACTTCCAGGATCTTTTCAGGAAGTACGTCTCCTCCCGGGGGGCGGACGTGGCGCCGGGCATCACCACGGACGCCAAGATCATCCCGATCGTCGTCCGGGAGAAGCTCAAGACCGCGGGCTCGTTGGAGAAAGCGTTCGCGCAGGCCTTCTCGGAGTTCGAGGGGTCCATGGCCATATGCCTGATGGCGGCGGACCGGCCGGAGCAGTTCATCTGCGCGCAGAAGGGCAGCGGCCAAGGGCTGTTCATCGGCTTCGCCGGGAGCACCGTGGCCGTGGCCTCCGAGATGTACGGCCTCGTGGAGCTGACCCCCCGCTACGTCAAGGCCGAAGGAGAGAAGAAGGAAGACGGCCGGACCGCGGGAGAGACATTCCTGGTCGCGGGGCCCGAGCGGGGCGGGGTCCGCCTCCTTCCCGCCGGCGTTCCCGTCGACGAGGCCGCGATCAAGACCGCCGAGATCACCACGCGCGACATCAACAGGGGGGAATTCCCCCACTTCTTCCTCAAAGAGATCTCCGAGTCCGTGAGCTCGGTCGAGAAGACCATCCGGGGGAAGGTGTTCCTGGACGCGAAGAGCGGGCGGGCGCGGACCCTTCTCGACGACACCGTGCTCCCGCCCAAGTTGGTGTCCAAGCTCAAGGCGGGAGAGATCCGGCGCATCATCCCCACCGGGCAGGGCACCGCCGCGGTCGCGGCCGAAGGCATCGGCCGGCTGCTGGAAGCCAAGCTCCGGGGAGCCCGCATCAGGGTGAGCCCGATGAAGGCCACCGAGCTGTCCAGCCACCACCTTCAAGACGACATGAGCGATTGCCTCGTGGTGGCGGTGTCGCAGTCGGGGACGACCACCGACACCAACCGGACCGTGGACCTGGCGCGGGAGCGGGGCGCGTGCGTCATCGGCATCGTGAACCGCCGCAACTCCGACCTGGTCTACAAGTCGGACGGGGTGCTCTACACCTCGGACGGCAGGGACATCGAGATGTCCGTGGCCTCCACCAAGGCGTTCTACGCCCAGAATGTCGCCGGACAGATCCTGTCGCTGGCCCTGTGCGAGGTCATGGGCCTTCTGGACGCGGACGAACGCCTGCGGCACGTGAAGGCGCTTCTCGCGCTGCCCGCCGCGATGAAGCGCGTCCTCGAGCTCTCCGGTCGCATCGGGGAGATCGCGGCGGACACCGTCCTCAAGCGGAGGTACTGGGCGGTCGTGGGCACGGGCTCGACCAAGGTCGCCGCGGACGAGATCCGCATCAAGCTCTCGGAGCTCTGCTACAAGGCGATCGCCGTGGACTTCCTGGAGGACAAGAAGCATATAGACCTCTCCTCCGAGCCCCTGATCCTGGTTTGCGCCTCGGGCCTGCCGGAGGCGGCCAAGAGCGACGTGGCGAAGGAAATCGCGATCTTCCGCGCCCACGCCTCGCTGCCGATCGTCATGGCGGACGAGGACGAGCGGCGCTTCGATCCCTACGCCGAGCACCTCATCCCCCTGCCCCGCTACGAAGGCGAGCTGAGCTACCTGCTCCCGACCATGGCCGGGCATCTTTTCGGCTATCACGCGGCCCGGGCATTCGACCGTCAGGCCGATCTCCTGAAGCGGCTTCGCAACGGGCTGGTCAAGGAGCTGGAGGGGGACGAGGAGGAGTTGCTGGGGACGGACGTCTGGAGGCTTCTGGGCCGCTCGGAGCGGGTGGCCACCGGGGCGCTCGAGCTGCAGCGCGTCATGGATTCGGGAAGCCTCAACAGCGGCCTCGAGGTCGGCACGGCCACGAAGCTGTCCTCGCTCCTGGACTTCCTGCTGGGGCACGTGCCGCTCGATAACCTGAGGCCGCGGTTCAAGCGTCCCGGCACGATCGGGGGGCTCCTGGCTTCCCTCGTGGAGCAGCTGTCCGTCGCGGTCAACGAGCTCTGCCGCCCGATAGACGCCATCAAGCACCAAGCCAAGACCGTCACGGTGGGCGTCTCGCGCTTGGTCGAGGCGCCCTCCCGGGGGCCCCTGTGGTCCCGGCTGCGGGAGGCCGGAGTCGATCCCTCGAATGTGCTGGCCGGCCACGCGAATATCGTCTCGTGTCTGGAGCCTCTCGTCGCCCGCGTCACGGGCGCCACCCTCTACGGCGTGGACGGCCTGAGCCCGATCGGCAAGCCCCTTTACGGCTCCCGGATCCGGGTCGAGCGCAAGCTCGGCGCCGCTTCGGAGATCCCCTCCCGCTGCGATGAGCCGAGGCGTCTGAGCGGCACGAAATGGGGCGTGGTCGCCGAT
Source organism: Elusimicrobiota bacterium (assembly GCA_043819795.1). Classification (GTDB taxonomy): domain Bacteria; phylum Elusimicrobiota; class Elusimicrobia; order UBA1565; family UBA1565; genus JBDREN01. The sequence continues at coordinate 21,672 of JBDREN010000141.1, read as the reverse complement.
TCAAGGATCTTCCTGGGCCGGGGCGCCAACGACAATCGCCGGATACTCATCGTCCCGGTCATCGGACAGGAGACGGCCGGCCATCTGCTGCTGTATCATCTGGACTTCGTCGACAAGGGCCCCCGGGAGCGGCGCATGGCCGCCTTGAGGTCCCTCCGGGACCGCTACAAGCAGATCCTCATCGCGGTGACCGAGGCCACCAACCGCGAGTGGGCTCCGGAGTTCATCGACAAGGTGAACAACGAGCAGCTCTTCCTCGACGATCCCCGCTCGCTGGGCGCCCTTCTCCGCTGAGGAAGGCCCTCGGCGTCGAGCATCCCCGCATGGACCCGGCGGCGCCATCCCAACGCCTTGCGCGCTCGATGGGCCGGGTTGTTGCGTATAATGATCGGGAAAGGCCGGACTCCATGGATTCCAGGAAGAGACTGCGCATCGAGGTCCGCGGCAGGGTGCAGGGGGTGGGCTTCCGGCCCACCGTATACCGCTACGCGCGCGCGCGTAGTCTCCACGGCTGGGTCTCGAACACGCCGGAGGGCGTGGCCATCGAGGTGGAGGGCCCGGCCGCCGAAGTGGACGGGTTCCTGGCAGCGCTCGAGGGCTCGCCTCCGCCTCGAGCCGACATAACCGGCATCGATAGCAGGAGCGTACGCCTCCGGGAAGACGGGGATTTCACGATACGGGCCAGCGCGGACGGGGCCGGGGTCAGGACCGAGATATCCCCGGACCTCGCCGCGTGTCCGGACTGCCTGCGCGAGCTGGCCGATCCCGCCGACAGACGGCACGGCTATCCTTTCCTGAACTGCACGAACTGCGGCCCGCGCTTCACCATCGTGCGCGCCGTCCCCTACGACCGCCACAAGACCACGATGGAGCCGTTCAAGATGTGCCCCGCCTGCCGGGCGGAGTACGAGGACCCGATGGACCGCCGCTTCCACGCGCAGCCCACCGCCTGCCCGGCGTGCGGGCCCGGGATCCGGCTGGCGGACCCCAGGGGCGAGGACATCGAGCGGGGCGATTCCCGCGCGGTGATCGCCAAGGCGGCGGCGCTTCTCAAGGAAGGCCGGATCGTGGCGGTCAAGGGGCTGGGGGGCTTCCACCTCGCCTGCGACGCGCTCGACCGCGATGCGGTCCGTACCTTAAGGGGCAGAAAATACAGGGAGGACAAGCCCTTCGCGGTAATGGCCAAGGACCTGGAGACCGTACGCCGGTTCTGTCGCGTCGGCCCGGAGGAGGCAGAGGCGCTCGGATCGGTCCGCCGCCCCATCGTCCTTCTGGCGAGGAAGGAAGGCTGCCCCATTCCGGAGGAGACGGCCCCGAGGCAGAGGTATCTGGGGTTCATGCTCCCCTACACGCCCCTGCACCAGCTGCTTTTCGACTCGTCCTGTCCTCCCGCTCTGGTCATGACGAGCGGCAACGTGAGCGACGAGCCGATCGCCCACGAGAACGACGAGGCGCTCGCCCGGCTCAAGGGCATCGCGGACGCCTTCCTTCTCCACGACCGCGACATCCACATCCGGTGCGACGACAGCGTGAGCCGGGTCTTCGAGGGCTCCGAAAGACTGATCAGGCGCTCCCGGGGCTACGTCCCCGCGCCCGTGCGGCTGCCCGTGAAGCTCGGACAGCCGGTCCTGGCCTGCGGGGCCGAGCTCAAGAACACCTTCGCCGTGGCCGCGGGCGAGGAGTGCGCGGTGAGCCATCATATCGGGGACCTGGAGAACCTCGAGACCTTGGGCGCCTTCGAGCGGGGGATCGAGCATTTCAAGGAGGTCTTCGGCGTCGCTCCGGACGTAGTGGCTCACGACATGCATCCGGACTACCTTTCCACCAAGTACGCCCTGGGGCTCGCTGAGCGCGGGCCGCGGACCCGCCTCGTCGCGGTCCAGCACCATCACGCTCATGTGGCGGCCTGCATGGCCGACAATGGGGTCTCGGAGCGGGTCATCGGGATCGCTTTCGACGGGACCGGCTACGGCGACGACGGCACCGTCTGGGGGGGCGAGTTCCTGGTCGCGGACTTCAAGGGCTATGAGCGGGCCGCGCACCTGAGGCCCGCTCCCATGCCCGGAGGAGCGGCCGCGATCAAAGAGCCGTGGCGGATGGCGGCGAGCCTGCTCTATCAGGCGTACGGCGAGGGTTTCCTTGACCTCGACATAGGGCTCGTCAGGAGGCTGGACCGGGGCAAGTGGGCGGTCCTCAAGAAGATGATAGACCGCAAGCTCAACAGCCCCCTGACCTCCAGCGTGGGCCGTCTCTTCGACGCGGTCGCCTCTTTGGCGGGCGTCCGCGACGAGATCCTCTACGAGGGCCAGGCGGCCGTTGAGCTGGAGATGGCCGCCGGCGAGCCGGACCAAGACGGGGAATGCTATCCTTTCTCCGTCGGCAAGGACGTCTTCCCGATCGTGCTCGATCCCGAGCCGGTCCTGCGCGGGATAGTGGACGACCTGTCCCGGAGCGAGGGCGCCGGCACGGGCGAGATCGCCGCGAAGTTCCACCGGACATTGGCGCGCTTCACGGCGGGCGTGTGCGCGGCCCTGCGCGAGAGGACCGGGCTCGGGATCGTCGCGTTGAGCGGGGGAGTCTTCCAGAATATGCTGCTTTTGCGCTCGATCGTCGCGCTTCTTCGGGAGGCCGGATTCACCGTCCTGCTTCACCGGCAGGTGCCCGCCAACGACGGCGGCATCAGCCTCGGGCAGGCGCTCGTGGCCGACGCGGCGCTGAGAGGAGACGCGCCATGTGCCTAGCGATCCCCATGGAGCTCACGGCGGTCAAGGGCGAGGCCGGGACCGTGCGGATGGGCGGGGCCGAGAAGGAGATCCGCCTGGACTTGGTCGAGGATCCCAAGACGGGCGACTACGTGATCGTGCACGCGGGCTTCGCGATCCAGAAGCTCGATAAGGAGCAGGCCGAGAAGGATCTGGCCCTGATCGAGAGGCTCCTCGATAGCGAGGTCGAGGGCGGCGCATGAGGTACCTCGACGAGTACCGGCGGCCGGAGCCGGTCCGGGCCTGCATCCGGGAGATCGCCGAAGCGCTCGGCGACAGGAGCGCGACGCTTATGGAGGTCTGCGGCACCCACACCGTCGCGATCTTCAGAAGCGGCTTGAGGAACGTCTTCCCGGACCGCCTGGAGCTGCTCTCCGGGCCGGGCTGCCCCGTGTGCGTCACGCCGAACGCCTACATGGACCGGGCCGTGGCCTACTGCCGGCGGCCGGACACGATCGTGGCCACCTTTGGCGACATGTTCCGCGTTCCGGGGTCGAGCTCGAGCCTAGAGAAGGAGAGGGCTTGCGGGGCGGACGTGCGCACGGTCTATTCCGCGATGGACTCGCTCGAGATCGCGGCGCAGAACCCCGGCAAGAAGGTCGTCTTCCTGGGCGTCGGTTTCGAGACCACGACCCCGAGCGTCGCGGCCACCGTATTGGCGGCGGTCGAAAGGGACATCAAGAACTACTATCTGTATTGCGGCCACAAGCTGGTCCCTCCCGCGTTGAGGGCGCTGGCCCGGGACAAGGACATCGCCGTCCAGGGGTTGATCCTGCCGGGGCACGTGAGCACGGTCATCGGCTCCGAGCCCTACGGCTTTCTCTGCTCGGAGTTTCGCATGCCCTCGGTCATCACCGGTTTCGAGCCGTTGGACATCGCGCAAGGAGTGCGTCTGCTGGTCGAGCAGATCGCCCAGGGGACGGCGCGCCTCGAGATCCAGTACAAGCGGAGCGTAAGGCCGGAAGGCAATCCCAAGGCCCGCCGGGTCATGGACCGGGTGTTCAAGCCCTGCGATTGCGTCTGGCGGGGCATCGGGAACATACCGGGCAGCGGCCTGGAGATCGCTCCCGAGTTCGCCGGGCTCGACGCGCGGGCGAATATCGAGGCGGAGGTCGAGGAGGAGCGCGTCGACACCGGCTGCATCTGCGGCGAGGTGCTCAGGGGGGTGAAGAAGCCGGTGGACTGCCCCCTCTTCGGGAGCGCGTGCACGCCGGTCGAGCCCGTCGGGGCCTGCATGGTCTCGAGCGAGGGGACCTGCGCCGCGTACCACAAGTATGGCAGAGAAGGCTGAGAGGATACTGCTCGCCCACGGCAGCGGGGGCAGGCTGTCGCACGAGCTGGTGCGCTCGCTGGTCAAGTCCCTGCCCGATCCGGTCCTCGAGGAACTGGGCGACAGCGCGGTGGTCGAGTTCGCGGGCGGGAGGATAGCCTTCACCACCGACACCTACACGGTGAGTCCGGTCTTCTTCCCCGGCGGCGACATCGGCAAGCTTTCGGTCTTCGGCACGGTCAACGACCTGGCCGCGGTGGGGGCCAGGCCGCGCTATCTTTCCCTGGGGCTCGTGATCGAGGAAGGGCTGGAGAGACGGGCGCTGGAGAGGATCATCGGCTCGGTGGGGGAGGCCTCCCGGCTGGCCGGGGTGCGGGTCGTTACGGGCGATACGAAGGTCGTGGAGAAGGGCGGCTGCGACCGGATCTTCATCAACACCGCCGGGATCGGCGAGATCACCGGGGGGAACGCGCCTCTCGCCGGATAGGATCGCGGCGGGGGACAAGATCCTCGTCAACGGGACGCTCGGGGACCACGGAGCGGCCGTGCTCTCGGAGAGGCAGTCTTTGGGCTTGTCCGGGCTGGAGTCGGACTGCGCGCCTCTCTGGGGGCTCGTCGAGGGTCTCCTGGAGGCGGGCTGCGACGTGAAGTTCATGAGGGACGCCACCCGGGGAGGGCTGGCAACGGTGCTCAACGAGGCCGTGTCGGGCAGGGATATCGGGATCACGCTCTTCGAGTCCGCGGTGCCCGTCAAGGAGCCCGTGCGCGCCTTCTGCGAGCTGCTCGGCTTCGACCCCCTCTATATCGCCAACGAAGGCAAGATGGTGATGGTCGTCGCCGGCAAGGACGCGGAGCGCGCGCTCGAGGTCGTCCGTTCGCATCCCCTCGGCAAGGAGGCGGCGTTGATCGGCGAAGTCGTGGCCGGCCCCAAAGGCAAGGTCTTCCTAAGGACGGCTATCGGAGGAAGCCGGATCCTGGACATGCTGGTCGCGGACCAGTTTCCCCGCATCTGCTAGTCGCGAATGTTATTCTACTGGAACCGTCCTATTCTCTCTTGGCACCAGCCGAAAATCCCCGCGGGATTCTCAGCTGGTGCCGCCTCGGGGAAAGACAGTGCATGAGTTCGCGCTGGCGGAGAGCGTGATCCGCTCGGCGGTCAAGATCGCCGGGGAGGAGAGGCTCGAGCGGATCAGCGAGATCAACGTCCGCGTGGGGGAGCTCCAGCAGATGAGCATGGAGGCCTTCGACTTCGGGCTCAAGGCGGCCATGGAGGCGCACGGCTCCATGGCGGGGTCGGCCAAGGTGAACATCGAGACGGAGAAAGCCTCCTTCGCGTGCCGCGTCTGCCGGCGCGCGTGGGACTTCGACGAGACCAGGAAGGGCCTCTCCGAGGAGGAGGCCGAGTACGTCCATTTCGTGCCGGAGGTGGCCCACGCCTACCTCCGGTGCCCGGAGTGCGGGAGCCCGGACTTTGAGGTGGTCAAAGGCCGCGGGATCTGGCTCGACTCGGTGAAGGGGCGGGGGGCGTAGTGGATCCCAGGACCAGCGTCATCGAGGACCGCCTGGCCGGCGTCAAGCGGCTGATCCCCGTGTCAGGGGGGAAGGGCGGGGTCGGCAAGAGCGTCGTCTCCTCGTGCCTGGCCCTCTCGCTCGCCAAGGCCGGAAGGAGGGTCGGCCTCCTGGACCTGGACTTCAGCAGCCCCTCCCAGCACACCATCCTCGGCGTGAAGGGCGGTTTCCCTAAAGAGGACAAGGGGATAGTCCCGCCCGAGGTCCACGGCTTGCGATTCATGTCCATGTCCTTCTTCTCCGGCGACAACCCCGCTCCCCTGCGGGGGGCCGACATCTCCAACGCCATCATCGAGATCCTCGCCATCACCCGGTGGGGGGAGCTGGACTTCCTCATCGTGGACATGCCGCCGGGCTTGAGCGACGCGGCCCTGGACGTCGTCCGGCTTATGAAGCGGTCGGAGTCCATCCTCGTGACCACGCCCTCCAAGGTCTCCTTCGCGACCGTGGGGAAGGTGATCCGCATGTTCCAGGAGCTGCGGGCGGGCATCGTCGGCGTGCTCGAGAATATGACGATGGGGGACTCGCCCTACGTGCGCGCCGAGGTCAAGCGGTTTGGGGTGCCCTATCTGGGAGGAGTGCGCTTCGACGAGGGCCTGGAGGACGCCATCGGCGAGCCCTCCAGGCTCCTGGGGACGGGCGTCCTCAAGAGCCTGGAGGGAGTCGTCGGCAGCCTGCTTTTACTCTAGGCCGGGCGCGCGGCGCCCGGAGTCATGGGCGTCTCCGTGGCCCTCATTTGCGGCCGCGGCGCTTGCCGCGCTTGCCGCGGGACTTCTTGCCTTTGCGATCGTCGCGCTTGGGGCGGTCGGCCTTGATCTTCTTCAGCTCATCCTTTTGCTCCGAGGTCAGCAGGGCGTACGCTTTCTCCATGGCGTCCAGGCCCGAGTGCATCATCGTCGCGGAGGCCTTGTTGATCTCATCCGCCTTCGCCCGGGCCTTCTTGAAGTCCGGGGGATGCTTCATGAGCTCGCGCCGCATGCCGAGAGTAGCGATCTTCTTGTCCGCCTGATTCTGGATGCGCTTCTCCCGTAGGTCGAAGAGCAGGTCTTTGAGGCCTTCCTTCTGCTTGTCGTCCAGGCCGAGCTCCTTCGCGTTCCTACGGATGATCCCGATGAACCGCTGGCAGGCCTGCCCATGCCCCGGGCCGGAACCGTCTCGCATGCCCCCGCCGCGGCCGTCGCGCCGGCCGGCCATCCCGCGGCCCATGCCGGCTCCTCTGCCGCCCCAGGCCGAAGGCCCGTCCCGGTGGCCCATGGCGCGGCCCATCGGGACCCAGGGATGTTCGTAGGACGGAGCGTCGGCTTCGTCCGGCTCCTGCCATTCCACGACCTCCTCATCGGCCGCGATGCCGGGCCCCTCGTCGTCCGCGTCTTGGGCCCAGACCACCCCGCAGGACATCAAACTGCCCACCAGTATCGCCAGCATCGTCTTTTGCATGAGACTCGCCTCCTGATGATTCGTCGTGTACGGCCGCGGCGCCTCGTCCTTAGCCGCGTTCATGGCTGGGATCCTTCTTGCGCGGATCGCCGTCCGCCTTCCTCTCCTCCATGCATCCTTCTCCCGCCCATCCCCTTTTCTCTCGGGCCGAACGGCCCTCCGAATCCCCGCCCTCTTCCGGGGCGAGGGCCCTTGCGCATCCTGGTGAATTTCTTCTCCTGCTCCGGCGTCAGGACGCCCCGGATCTGCTCCTCCGTGGATTTGCGCACGGCCTCGAGTTTCGGCCCGCATTCGTCGCGGATCGCCTCCATGGCCTCACCCTGGCTGTCGAATATCCCGGCGACCCGGTCTTGTTGCTCCGGGGTAAGCCCGAGCTTCGAGCTGAAGCGCTCCAGTCTGCGCTCGAACGGCTTTTCTTGCCCAGGGCGCCCCCGCTCGTGCCATCGCTTGTAGAACCGGTGATGCGTCCTCCACTGCATGACCGCCACGCCGGCGATGAGGCCGATGAGGAACGCGGTGACGACCTGCTTCCAGTCGATCTCGAAGTCGATCCTCATAGCTCCTCCAAATACGTGTCCAAAAGGGTCTCGGCCCCGCTGGCCGTGTCGGAGGCCATCCATCCGGGCCGGTCGCTCAGGCCCCCGGACGTCAAAAGAAGGGCGTCCGTGGAGACGTCGGGTTCCCGAGCGCCCCACAGAGTCTCGGGCGCGGGGATCAGCACCAGGAGCAGGGAGGCGGCCGCGAGAGCCGGGATAAGCCATCCCCACCACCAAGGCGAGGTTCTTTCGCCCGCCTTCGCCGATTCGTCGATGCGGTCCATTACCCGGGAAACGAAATCGTTCGAAGCGCGGACTTCCGGGCGCTTGAAGTATCTGCCCGAGGCTTCCCTCCAGCTCTCCAGGAACCTCCGGGATTCGGGGTCCTTCGCCAGGAGCGCCTCGGCTTCCCTCTTCTCGTCTTCCCCGAGCTCTCCGTCGTGGTAGGCCAGGATGAGCTCTTTCTGGTATTCGTTCATCGCGCCCTCACCTCGTTAGACGATCTTGGCTCCTGGAATGTGTCGCGGCCCGCCATGAACGCCTCGCGCGCCCGCCTGAGGAGCGCCTTGACCGAGTCAATGGAGCAATCCAGCGTCTCGGCGAGCTCCCGGTAGCTCAGGCCTTGGAGCTCGCGGAGGACCAGGATCGCCCGGTACTCCGGCTTCAGGCCGGAAAGGATGCGTTCGACCAGGTCTTTGTCCTCAAGGGCCGCGCTTTCGCTCCGCGCGGGCGGCGACGACCCCGGCGAGAGCTCCCCGTCACGCTCGAGCAAGGCGTCCCAGGATTCCTCCCTCTGCCGGGAGGCCTTCTTAAGCGTGTCCAGGCAGTGGTTGGTCGCGATGCGATAGAGCCATGTGGAGAACGAGGCGGCGGCCTGGAACTTGCCGAGGGACCGGAAAGCTTTAAGGAACACCTCTTGCGCCGCGTCCTCCGCGTCGGAAGCCCCGAGCATGGAGGCGCACACGCTTAAGACCATTTGCTGATGCCGCCGGACCAGGCCCGCATAGGCGGCGGTGGAGCCGGAGCGGACTTCCTCGATGATGCGTCGGATCTCAGCCTGTTCCACAAAAGGATGCGCCTGCTTGGCCGCGTTGCCTATACATATTAGACGATTTTAGAGGAGGCAATGTGTCGGTGCCGTTATCCCGTTATCCGGATATGACGCCGCTGGCCGTTGGTGTTAGAATATGATTGGCTTTGGCCAGGATGGCCGGGAGGACGACGGCGCATGAAGAGTATTGAATATTACGAGGGGTTCGGGGATTTTTGCAGGGCTTTGCGGGGAGGAGGCGTGTTCTTGGTCGTCGAGGACCCCCGGGGGAAGCCCAACCCCATGACGATAGGCTGGGGGACCCTCGGCGCGGTATGGGGCGAGCCCGTGCTCACGGTCCTGGTGCGGCCCTCGCGCCACACCTTCGGGCTTCTGGAGAAGGCGAGATGCTTCTCCGTCAATGTCCCTATCGGCAAGATGCCCGACGAGCTCCAGTTCTGCGGGACCCGCTCCGGCAGGGACCTGGACAAGATCAGGGAGTGCGGGATGAAGGTCGCTCCCGGGTCCACGAAGGGGGTGTCCATCCTGCCGGGCTGCGACCTATTCTATGAGTGCGAGATCGTCCACAAGACCAAGGTTATAAAGGAAACCCTGGACCCCGGCATCATCGACAGGTACTACCAAGAGGGCGACTACCATACCGTCTATTCCGGCCGGATCCTCCGCGCCTACAGAAAATAGCCGGCAACCGCAGCCAACCGGCATTGAGTTCTTTGAGTAACCGCAACCGGTGCCAGGCACCGAAACGGTGCCTGGCACCGTGGCTTTGAGTAACTGACGTTCGAACGTCCGTGCCGCTATCGCGCGGGCTGGAGGCCCGGGGCCACGGGGGCGCCGGCGGAGAAGAGGCGCGGGGCGAGCTTCGAGAGGTCGGGGATCTCGTGCTTGGGGTCCATCCGGTGGTAGTACTCGAAGACGTACAGAACGAGGGGCGGGGAATACGTCTTGAACGCGATCATCTCCTTCGCGGCCCGCATCGCCGTCCAGCCGTCGATCTCCATGCGGCGGATCGCGCTGAGGACCCCGGTGCGGTCCGCGCCGCGCGCGCAGTGGACGAGCATCGGGGCGGCCTCGGGGTCCCTCATGAGCGAAAGGAACGTGTCGATCTGCTCGCCGGTGGGGCGCTTCCACGCGGACATCGGCATGTGGATATAGCGCATGCCGAAGCCCTCGACGACAACCTTCTCGTAGGATTCCGAATCGTCGCGCAGGTTGAGCACCGTCCGGACGCCGAGCTCCGCGATCATCCGCAGCCCCCTCACCGTGGGCTGAGCCGAGCGATAATAGGACTCGTCCACCCGGGCGAAGTTGGGCAGGTCGCTAGTGAGCGCAACGGCCTCGGGAGCGGCAGGGACGGCGAGGGGCAGTCCGGGAGGGCTTTCGCCCGTGCGCAGGGCCCGCAGGACACCGTCGACCTGACCGGCGAAATCGGCCGCGAATACGGACGGGGCCAGGAGCGTCCAGGCCAATACAAGAGCGAGGGGACGCATACCTCTTTTTACTTATTTTTGAGCGCTATTTCAACGCTCCTGCAGGCGCTCCCGGAGCTTCTTGAGCTGGCGTTGCAGGGCTTCGCGCGTCTGGGGCGAGGGACCGGCCTCGATGGCTTTCTGGAAGTACATCCGGGCTTGCTCGAGTGAGCCTTCCTTGAGCAGGCACAAACCTAAGCCCGCATACGCGTTGGCGACGCGGGGCCCCTTCAGCCCCAGCCGGACGGCCAGTTCCACGGCCAGCTGGAACGAGCGCTTGGCTCTCGGGATATCGTCTTCGAGGAGGGCGATGTGCCCGCTGCGCGCGAGATAGCGGATCCACAGCCGGTCGTCGGGATCGAGCAGGTCGGCGGCGGCCTTGAGCTCCTTGGCGGCCGCCTCCAGCATGCCCACCTCGATGAAGCGGTCGGCGTAGTCGAGATGCGACTCGGGCGTCTCTCCGGCCTGCGGCGTCTCTCTTTTCACGACGGGCGCCATCGTGGCCGCGGGCGCGGCGGCCGTGACGTCCCATCGCACGGTAGCGCTGATGCGGTGGGCGTTGCCGAGGTCGCCGAAGGGGACGAAGGCGTAGTCGATCATGAGGTCCCTGTGGACCCATCCGACTCCCACGCTGACCCCGGGGCCGGCGTCGTTGCGGGTATTGAAGCCCGCCCGCAGGGGCATGAGGGGATAGAGCCGGATCTCGGCTCCGAGGGCGACCAGCACGTCCTCGCTGCGCTCCTTGCTCAGGTCCAAAGACAGCTTGTTCTTCCGGCCCCCCAAGGAGAAGTCGTAGGCGGCTCCCATCCGTACGTTCAGCGGGAGGTTCTCCGTAGCGTGCTGGAACGTGACGGTCGGCCCGATGTTCTGGATCGCCATGCCCACGGTCAGGCCCGTGAAGGCGGGGGGATCGTACATGGCGCCGAGATCGAGGGCGTGGCCCTGCGTCGAGATGTCGTCGATGGATTCTCGGATGAACTTGATGCCCGCGCCCAGGCTCCACCGCTCCTGGAAGGAGCGGCCGTAGCCCGCTCCGAAGGCCAGGTCCGTGAGCCCGGCTGTGCCCAGACCGGCGCCCGTGGGGTTGGATATCGTCGTTCTTGGGACATTCCCGAAACTCAGGTAGTTCAGGCTCACGCCCCATCCCTGGCGGGCGCCGAAGCCCACGTAGTCCTGGAAGATGCCCTGGAAGTACTCGTTGTGCATGAACGTCAGTTCGTGAGCGTCCATCCTGCCCAGGCCCGCGGGGTTGTAGAGCAGGGCGTTGGCGTCCGCGGCCATCGCCGTGTAGGCGCCGCCCATCCCCACGGCGCGGGCGTTCGCGTCCAGGAAGAGGAAATTGAACGGCTCGGCTCCTGCCGAGGCCGCCTCGCAGGGGCGCCCTCCGCTCAAGAGGAGCAGGGCCAAGGCCAGCGTCACCGCGCGGTTCGCCGTCGCCATCCCGTGGCGTTCAGTCTCGCGAAGCGGGTTTCCTTGAAAATCGCTTCCGCGATTTTCAAGAAAACCCAAGATCCTCATCCGGAGCTTCATCGTATTATCAAAAGCTTTTTGACGACATTATTCTGGCTGGGGCTCTTGATGAGGGCGATGTAGCCGCCCGATGCGACGTCCCGGCCGCTCTCGTTCTTCACGTCCCACTGCACTCTGCCGGCCGTCCCGGCCGCGGACCGCGCCACCCGCTGCCCGGTGACCGTGTAGATCTCGATCGTGGCCTGGTCGGGCAGGTTGTCGAAGATGATCCCGGAGTCGGAGTCTCCCGGACTGTAGGCGACGCCGTCGTCGGCGCTGCCGCTGTTGGGCTTGAAGGGGACGGGATAGACCCTCACCGCGGTGGGGCTAGATGGCTTCAGCGCGAAGAGCGCGAAGAAGCTGAGATGGGGGGTGTTCCCCGCGATCGTGCGGCTCGCGAGGTCCACCGTCGAGGCGAAGCCCTTGGCCCACTCGCCGGCCACGGCGTCGTAGGCATAGATGTCCAGATCATCGGCCCGCAGGGCCGTCCCGTCCACGACCCCGTCGTTGTCGGCGTCCGGGTAGGCGAGCGTCAACGTGGCGGTCCGCCCGCCCGCCAGCTGGCTCTGGCCGTTGGAGAGGGTGATCTCCACGCTCACGCCCGCGGGGTCCAGGTCCGAGGAGGCGGCCGGGGTCGTCGCCGGATTGTTGGCCATGGTCACGGTCAGCGTGGAGCTGTCCAGGGCGCCGGCCGGGATGGCCAGCGTCGTGAGCTGGGGAGAATCCGCGTCCCCCGCCTCGACGGAGCTCGGCGCTCCGTTGTTGACCACCTGGCTTTTCACGATCTTTCCGGCGACCAGGCTTTCGCTGATGTCGAAGTCCGCGGTGTCCACGACGGCGATCGTCACGCTCGGCGGGCCGGCGTCCGCGTTGTCCGAGGTGTCGGTGGCCACGGCCCGGAGGTCGTAGGAGGTCGCGGCCAAAGAGTCCGCGTCCCAGTGGACGAAGTACGGGTACGCCGGGTCCGGGTTGGGATGGTTGGGGTCGGCGGCCGCGATGGCGGTCCATGAGGAGCCGGTGGAGGCCTTGTACTCGAAGAGGACCTGCTTGGTCTGGCCCGGATCGCCGAGGGTCAGCTCGGCCTTGACCGTCACCCGGTTGCCCTTGACCCGTTGTCCGCTCGCCGGCACCTTGACGGCGGCTCGGAGTTCCTGCAGGACCACCTCGGACGCCGCCGCGGCGACCACGATGGTGTTCGGCTCCTCCACCCCGCAACGGTTGTAAGCGCGCAGGGAGAAGGTGTACGCGGGGCTGGAGACCAGGACGTCGGTCGTGTATGCGGTCACCGTGGAGCTGACGGTCGCCAGGGGCGTCGCGTAGTCCACCGTCCCGGTCCCGGAGTCGTAGTAGATCCGGTATTCGGTGACCAGCTCCGACGGCGACATGTTCCAGAAGAGGGCGATCCGGCCTCCCGCCAGGCTCGCGGCGGAGAGCCCCGAGGGCGCTATGGGCGTGGAGCCCTCGGTCATGATCTGGACCGCGGCGTCGTAGCCGGTCGGAACGCCGTCCCCGTTCCGGTTCCTGGCCCGGTAGTAGTACGTGGTGCAGCCGAGCAGGCCGTAGTCCGTGTAGCTGGTTTCGCCGCCCGTGAACACGCCGGCGAAGACCGCGTTGTCGGTGGAGCGCTCCAGCTCCGCCACGGTCGCGGCCGGGTTGGTGTTCAGCGACCAGGTGAGCGTCGCGCTGGTGGCCTCGACGGCGCTGGCCGCGGTCCCGGCCGGCGGGACGGCCAGCGTGTAGACCGTCGCGGCGGCCGAGAGCGGCCCCACGCCGCCCGCGTTGACGCCTCCGACGACGATCCCGTAGGCGGTGTTGGTGGCGAGGCCCGTGTGGTAGAAGGTCGTGCCGGCGGAGCTGCCCGCGAGGCTCTCGGGGCTCGAGGCCGAGAATACCCGGTAGCCGATCGTGACGTCGACGGCCGCCGCCCAGGTCCAGGCGATCGACGATACGCCGAGCGTCGCGCCGGCCGGCGTTCCCGGCTGCCCGGGCGGCGCGATCAGCGTCCACGTGGACACCGCGGCGTTGAAGGCGCTGAAGAGGCCGGTGTGGTTCCTGGCGCGCGCCTTGAAGTAGTAGGTCGTTTCCTTGGAGAGTCCCTCCGCGAGGTGTGCGGAGGCGGCGACCAGCGTCTTGAGCGGCTGGCCGAAGGCCGCCTCCGTGTCCCGCCAGAGCTCGTACTGCGTGCCCGGCTCCGGGTTCCCGTTCGGCAGCCAGTCCACGCCGACGGTCGTGGACGCCACTGTCGTGATGGATATCGCGCCGGGGATGCTCGCCAGGGTGACCGTCGAGCCGAGGTTCACGAAGGGTCCCGGGCCTCCGGCGCCCACGGTGCGCACCCGGAAGTGGTAGGTGGTGTTCGGGGCGAGATCGTCTCCGGCCCCCCCGGCCCCGAAGAGCGCGGAGAGGTTCAGCGTGCTCGAACTCAGGTTGACCGACGCGAAACCGTCGGTCGAGATCTCGGCCTCGTAGGTCGCGCCCGGGGCCCCGCCGGTCCAGTTGACGCTGATGCTGCTCGTCTCGACCGCGGCGAAGGCCGCCTCCAGGGACTCCGGCAGGGCCTGATACGTGATGGCCGAGGGCAGGGGCGTGTAGGCCGTGAGCCGGCCGTCGTTTCCGGCGGCCAGCACCCGGAAATAGTAGGTCGTGTCGGGCAGCAGTCCGGAGAACACGGCGGACGTGGCGACGGTCACGCTCGAGGCGTTCACCGTGGCGAAGTCGTCGGTCGATATCTCGACGGTGTAGCGCGTGACCGGGGAGTTGCCCCCGGCGCCCCACTGGGGGGTGATCGTCGAGGTGCTGATCCCGGTCGGGTCCGCGGAGACCGGCGCGGCCACCACGGTCCAGGTCGACCCCAGCTGCGCGTAGGCGGTGGGGACGGCGTTATGGTTGACGGCGCGCACGCGCGCGTAATAGGTCGCGTTGGCGCCGAGCCCCGTCACGGTGGCGAAAGGCCCGGCCGCCGGGGCGGTGGCGAGGGTGACGGCGTCCGCGGCCCCCGCGTCGAAGTCGGGGGCCGTCGAGACCTCGAGCGCGTAGGCGGTCAGGGCCATGGGGTTCGCGTTGCCGTCCCAGCTCACGCCGAAGCCGCTTGTCGTCACCGCGCTGAATGTGGCGGCCGCGCTCAAGGGGGCGTTCGCCAGGGTCGCGGTGGAGCCCAGGGCCGAGACGCCGCTGCCCAAGCCGTTGTGGTTGAGCGCCTCGACGAAGAGCTGATAGGTCGTGTTGGGCTCCAGCCCCGCGAGGGTGGCGGTCGGCGATGAGCCCGCGGGCGCCGTGCTCTCCGACACGTTGCCCGAGAACGCGTTGGGATAGCCGGAGCCCGTGCTCAGCACCACCGTGTAGGTCGTCACGTCCACGGGGTTGCCGCCCGACTCCCAGGCCACGGTCATCGTCGTGGAGGCGACCACCGTGAAGGTGGTCACCGCCGTGGCCGGCGCCGCGGCCAAAGTCGAGGTGGAGCCCAGCTCCGCGAACGCCGTCGGGATCCCGTTGTGGTTGAAGGCCTGGGCGCGGACGTAGTAGGTGGTATTGGCGCTCAAAGCGGTGAGGGTGGCGAAGGGCCCGGCGGCCGGCGCGGTGGCGAGGGAGACGGCGTCGGTCGCGCCCGCGTTGAAGTCCGCGGCCGTGGATGCCTGGAGCGTGTAGCTGGAGAGGCCCAAGGGGTTGCTGCTCGCGTCCCAGCTCACGCCGAAGCCGTCGGCGGCCACCGCGCTGAAGGTGGTGGCGGCGCTCAAGAGCGCGTTGGCCAACGTGGATGTGGAGCCCAAGGCGATGACGCCGCCCCCGACCCCGTTGTGGTTGATGGCCTCGACGAAGAGGTGATAGGTGGCGTTGGGGGCCAGGCCCGTGAGCGTGGCGGCCGGTGAGCCGCCCGCCGGCGCGGTGCTCGCCGAGACGTTGCCCGAGAACGCGTTGGGATAGCCGGAGCCCGTGCTCAGCACCACCGTGTAGGTCGTCACGTCCACGAGGTTCCCGCCCGGGCCCCACGCGACGCTCATCGAGCTTATGGAGACCGCCGTGTAGGTGCTCGCGGCGGCGGCCGGAGGGTTCGTCAAGGTCGAGGTGGAGCCGAGCTCCGTGTACGCCGTGCCCACGCCGTTGTGGTTGACGGCGGTGACGCGGACGTAGTAGGTCGTGTTGACGCTGAGCCCCGTGAAGGTGGCGAAGGGTCCGGCGGCCGGCACGGTGGAGAGGGAGACGGCGTCGGTCGCGCCCGCGTTGAAGTCGGCCGCGGTCGAGGCCTGAACCGTGTAGGTGGAGGCGGCCAAGGGGTTCCCTCCCGAGCCCCAGCTCACGCCGAAGCCGCCGGCCGTCACCTCGCTGAAGGTGGCGGCGGCGCTCAAGGGCGCGCTGGCCAGTGTCGCGGTGGAGCCCAAGGACGCGAAGCCCCCTCCCACTCCGTTGTGGTTGACCGCCTGGATGAAGAGATGATAGGTCGTGTTGGGGACCAGGCCCGCGAGCGTGGCGGCGGGCGACGCGCCCGCCGGCGCCGTGTCCGCCGAGACCGTGCCCGAGAACGCGTTGGGATAGGCGGGGCTCGTGCTCAGCACCACCGTGTAGGTCGTCACGTCCGCGGGGTTGCCGTTCCGCTCCCAGACCGCGGTCATGGAGGTGGAGGCCACGGCCGTGAAAGTGGTCACGGCCGTGGCGGGCGGGACCGTCAGGGTGGCCGTCGACTCCAGGTCCACGAAAGCCGTCACGAACCCGTAATGGTTGACGGCCTGGGCCCGCAAGTAATAGGTCGTGTTCACGCTCAGCCCGGTGAAGGTCGCGTGCGGGCCGCCGGCCGGGGCGGTGGCCAGGGAGACCGCGTCGGTCGCGCCCGTGTTGAAGTCGGAGGCCGTCGACGCCTCCACTGTATAGGTGGTGATGACCAGCGGGTTGCCGCCCGCGGTCCAGCTCACCCCGAAGGCGGTCGAAGCGACCGGGTAGAAGACGGCCGAGCCGGCCGCCGGGGCGTCGGCGAACGTCGCGGTGGCGCCCAGAGCGGTATAGTTCGGGCTTCCGTTCCAGTTCAGGCTCCCCACCCGGAAATAATGGGTCGTATTGGGCTGGAGCCCTTCGAGAGTGAGGACGTCGATGCCGACGTTCGGCGTCCGGCTGGAGTGGACGATGCCCCCGGGGGCCAGGCCGCCGAAGTCGGTGGACGACGCCTCCAGGATGTAGCCCTCGGCCGTGGCTGTGAACGGGCTGGCCGGAAGCGGCGCCCACTGGACCGTGACCGACGAGTTGAACACCTCGGTGAAGGCGGGCGCGACGGTCCCGGGCCTGCCCGCCAAGGTCGAGGTGGCGCCCAAGAGCGAATAGCTCGCGACGCCGTTGCGGTTCACGCCGGCCACCCGGAAGTAATAGGTCGTGTTGGGCTCCATGGCCGTGCCCAGGCCCAGCACCAACGTGCTGAGCGGGATGTCGGGCGTGGAGGAGGAATGAAGCACCCCCGTGCCGTCGAAGTCCGTGGAGGAGGCCTCCAGGACATAGCTTTCCGCCGAGCCGGCCGGCAGGGCGGTCCAGGCCACCGTCACGCTGGTCATGGATACCTCCGTGAAGGAGTCCGCGAGCGGCGTGGGAGCCGGGGACAGCGTGACGGTCGAGCCCAGGCTCGTGTAGGGGGAGGTCGCGATGTCCACGGCGCTCACCCTGAGGTAGTAGGTCGCGTTGGGGGCCAGGCCGGAGACCGTGTCCGTCAGGTTCGGCGTGGCCGAGGAAAGCACGGCTCCCGTGAAGTCGCTGGCCGTGGAAGCCTCCAGGTTGTATAGCGCGCCGGGGTCGTTGAGGCTGTCTCCCCACTGGAGCGTGACGCTGGAAGAATATACGGCCGCGATCGCCGGGGTGCCGGCCTGGGGGGCGAAGGGCGACCAGGCGACCTTGCCGCCGGCGTCCTGGTCGTAGTCTTCCCCGCCGAGCGGCCCGCTCCACTTCCTCATGATCCATGCCAGGCCGCTGTCGACTCCCTCCACCCGGACGCAGTACGCCGAGTAAGCGCCCCCCGTGCTCCTGGAGACGCCGAAAGCGAGTCCGTAGAAGGTGGCGGCGGAGCTGAGGTCCCGCGCCGTGATGTACGCGTTCGTTCCGGGCGCGACGCCCATGAAGTCGAACGTGGAGGTGGCGATGAGCACGCCCCCGCTTCCCGAGAGCTGCAGGCCGTCGGGGTCCATGTTGGTCATGGAGGAGTGCTCGGCGGTGAAGGCGCCCGAGTCCACGAGCGTGTAGTACGTGCTCGAGGCGTCCAGCCGGTCCATGAGGGTGGGTGTCCCCTCGATCCCGCGCAGCACGATGCCGCCGTCGGAGGCCACGGAAAGCTTGGACTTCCCTCCCCGGAAGGTCGAGGCGGACGGCCCGAAGAGCAGGCGCTTCTGGACGTCTTCGTCCCGCGAGGAGGCGATCAGGGCGAAGTCCACGCGATCGCCCTCCAGCGGCGAGCCGCCGGCCGTGAAATCGAGCGTGAACTGGGGGGTCGACGACGGGACGGCGAGGCCGGCCGGCGAGCCGGTGAAGGTCCTCATGTCCGCCCCGGAGACCGATCCGTCGACGTGCCACTGGCCGCCGCGGTACTCGATGGCGATGAGCTGGCTGACGGCGGTGGCATCCTCGGTCGTGACCAGGGCAGCCGAGTGCCCGATCCCGCGCATCAGCTTGGGCGCGGTGGCGGTGGAGGCGTACAGCCTGGTCGAGTAGTCCAGGGTCAGCGTGCTGCCCGAGACCAAGTAGTCGCCCCACATGCGCAGGGTCCCCGTATCGAAGTTCTGGTTGTAGGAGATGAGGCGGTTCCCCGCCTTGTTGAAGCCGCCGGTGGAGATGCCGGCCGCGGGATTGACCCGGACGCCTTTGAGCACGAGGTCCTCGCTCGGTGTCATATCGAGATATATCTCACCCATGGCGTCGGGCAGGGCGGCGCCGGACGCGTCGTAGCCCAGGCTTCCCGCGATGAGCGTGTTGCCGCGGGCATCGTAGACGTAGACGCCGTAGGATGCGTTGTCGTAGCTGTCGTTCGCGATCAGGGTGTTGTCGAGGGCGACATCAAGATACATGCCGTCGGACGAGTTGGAATAGAGGTCGTTGCCGACAACGAGGTTCTCGTCGCCGTGGTCGGTGATGTAAAGGCCGGCGCCGATGTTGGAGTGGATATCGTTGCCGATCAGCGTATTGTGCGAGGCGGCGTTGAGATAGACGCCGGAATTCAGGTTGGCGTAGCTATGGTTCGCCTCCAGGGTGTTGCGGTTCGCATCTTCGGCGAGATAGATGCCGAAGCCCAGGTTGGCGTAGATGTCGTTGCCGTTCAGGGTGTTGCTCGAGGAGAAGATGACCAGGATGCCGTTGGGCTCGTTGGAATGGCTGCGGTTCCCGCTCAAGGTGTTGTCGAAGGCGTCGGATAGCTTGATGCCGTCCGTCGAATTGGAGTAGACGTTGTTGGCGCTCAGGGTGTTGCCGCTGGATCTGTTGGTGACGAGGAGGCCGTTCGCGTTGGAGTGGGAATTGTTCTTGGTCAGCGTGATGCCGGTGCAGGTGTCGTCGAGATGGATCCCGGCGTATGTGTTGCTGTAAAGGGTGTTCGAGGCCAGGGTGTTTCCGTCGGACTGGAACATGTAGATGCCCGTATAGCCGTTGCGGACGGTGGAGCTCGAGACCTGCCCCCGCGCGCCGCCGCCGAAGGCGATGCCGTATTTCAGGGCGGCGTTGTTCCCGAGGTAGGCGAACTCCCCGTAGCTCAGATTGAAGCTCGTGGCGTTCGTCGCCAGGTTCCTGATGTAGGCCGTGTCGCTTCCCGTGTCGGTCCCCGAAGAACGCACCAGGACGTTGCGGGTGAGGTCGGCGATGTCGATGGTGGCGGTCCCGTAGTGGATTTTCGAGAAGCTGACGTCCACGGTGATGATGCTGCCCGCGATGCCCGCGATGGTCCTCTTCTCGGTCGAGCCGGGGCCGGAGCCCTGCGAGGGACCGATGGTGATCACGTCGCCCACCGCCCAGCCCAGCTGGGCGGGATCCTCGCTCAAGGTCAGCGTGTTCTCGTCGGTGAGCAGCGAGTCCGAGGGATCCAGCGTCGAATACGGCGTCTTCGTCGCGCCCCGGACCGTGAAGTCCCCGCCGTCTTGGACGATGAGGCCGTACTGCCCGGCGGTCTGTCCGAGCGCGAGGACCAGGTGGGCCCGGACGCCCGCGGGTATGGGGCTGGCCTCGGTGCCCAGGTCGAGGTGCCCGCCGGGCTCGACCGTCACGTCGCCTCCGACGATCGTCAGGCTGCTGTGGGCCACGCGGCTGAAGGACAGGGTCCCCCGCACGGTGGTCATGGCCGCAATGGCGTCGGTCCTATCCACCGTGACCGTGTGGCCCGCGGAGACCGTGGTCGCGTTGCATTCCGTGGGCTCGAATGCCTGGTCCCAAGTCAGGTTATCCGACCAATCCCCGCTCTGGACGCTGGCGATGGCGCTGCAGTTGATCCATGCCACCTTCGCGTTCGGGTCGTAGTCGAAGTCCTCGCCCCACAAAGGCGTCCCTCCCGTCTTGAGGCGCCAACGCAGGGACGAGTCCGTCCCCTCCACGCGGACGTTGTACATGGAGTCGAACCCGTGCGAGCTGCGGCTGAGCAGGAAGCCCACGTTGTCGAGCCAGATGTCGGAAGCCAGGTCCCTGGCCGTTATGTAGGCGTTGGTGCCGGCGGCGAACCCGAGGTAGTCGAAGACCGACGAGGATATAAAGACTCCGGCGGAGCCGGAGAGCTGTATGCCTCCCGGGTCCATGTTGGTGAACGACGAGAACATGGCGGTGAACGCGCCCGAGTCCACGAAGGTGTAGTACGTGCCGCCGGGGAGCATGTCGACCAAGGTGTGTATGGTCTCCGCGCCCTGGAGCACGACGCCCGCGTCCGCGGCGACCGCGAGCTTGGAACGGCCTTCATGGAAGCCGTCCGCCGCGGGACCGAATAGGAGCCGTTTCCGCGCGTTCTGGTCCTGCGAGGCGGCGATGAGGGCGAAGTCCACGCGGTCGCCCTCGACCGCCGATCCGCCTTCGGTGAAGTCGAGGATGAACTGGGTGTCGGAAGCGGGCACGGTCAGGTTGGCCTGGGAGCCGGTGAAGCTCGCCATGTCCGCGCCCGAGGATGAGCCGTCCACGTGCCACTGCCCGCCCCTATGCTCGATGGTGATGATCTGGCTGACGGCGGTGGTGTCGTTCGTCGAGCTCACGGACGCCGAGTGGCCGGTCCCGCGCATCAGCTTGGAGGCGGTGGCGGTGGCGGCGTAGAGTTGAGTCGCGTAGTCCAAGGTCAGCGTGTCCCCGGAGAGCGTGAGGTCGCCCCAGAGCCGGACCGTGCCCGTGTCGAAGTCCTGGTTGTAGGACAGCAGATAGTTGCCTTCGCGGTTGAAGCCGTCCGTGGAGATGCCGACCGCTGGGTTGATCCGGACGCCCTTGAGGGTAAGGCTCCCGCTGGAGACGTCGTCGATGTGCAGCTCGCTCTGGGTATTGGGATCGGCGGCGCCCGCGCTGTCGTAGCCCAGGCCGCCCCCGACGAGGGTCGAGCCGGACGCGCCGGTCTTGATAAGAAGCCCGTAGCTCCCGTTGTCATGGCTCAGGTTGTCGATCAACGTGCCGTTCGAGGAGTCGTCCAGGCTGATGCCCGCGGCCGTGTTCGATCCGGCCTCGTTGGAGGCCAGCAGGTTGTCGTCGGACGATTGCCGGAGATGGACCCCCCGCGTCCCGGAGTAGGATTCGTTGAAGGCTAGGGTGTTGCTCGCGGAGGCGTCGAGCAGGATGCCGGTATCGCCGAAGACGTAGGCGTTGTTGGAGGCGAGCGTGTTGTGGTCGCAGCCGCTCTGGAGCCAGAAGCCGTGCGAGGGCTGCGCGTACGCGTAGTTGCCTTCCACGACGTTGAAGTAGGAGCCGTTGAAGAGGTGGACGCCGACGTCCGAGTTGGAGTAGGCGTGGTTAAGCTTGATGTCGTTGCCCGAAGAGCCCTCCAGGTAGATGCCCGCGGTGGTGTTCCCGAACGCGTTGTTGGCCGACAGCGTGTTCCCGGCGGCGCCGGCCAGATGGATGCCGTGCGCCGCGTTGGAGGAGACGTTGTTCTCGGCCAGGA
>JBDREN010000140.1:0-64164 GCA_043819795.1 Elusimicrobiota bacterium | reverse complement strand
AGACCCACATTGCCCGAGTGGGCCTTGCGGGTCACCCCCACTAAGGTCGCCGGGCCATGCCGGCGTCCTATATGTCGCACCCCTCGCTGCGCTCGGGGCTGAAGCCTCGGGTTCAGCGCGTCAAGCGCGCAGCGCTTGGCGCGCTCACACCCCGGGTCTGTCAAGACCTGCCGTCCGCCGGCGGCGGACGGCCCTTCCTGGTAACCCGGCGCTGACATCAACACTGACATCGATCCTGTTGCAAAAACGCGCGCAAAGTAGGATACTCTCGATACCGTGCGACTCGTCTCGCGCGGAGACGGCGGCGCGGTTTCGGGGCCTATGCAATCCATAAAAGAGTATTTCCTCAAGCATTTCGAGCAGTCCTTCGTCCTGCTGATCCTCATCAGCGCCGTCATCATTAACTACTTCATTCCTTACAAGCTGGCCTTTCTGAACTTCTACTTCATCCCCGTCCTGCTGGCGGCTTACTACTTGGACCTGCGCAGGGCCCTGCTGGGCGCCTTCTTCGGCATCCTGATGGTCTGCATCTACGCATACCTGTTCCCGGAGACCTTCGTGCCCGGCTCCGAGCTCTTGGATCTGGCGATGAACATCGTGACCTGGGCGAGCTTCCTGGTCCTGACCGGGGTCGTGGTCGGCGGCCTCAACGAGAAGCTCAAGCTGGAGGTCGAGCAGGTCCGCGGCCTCAACGAGGATTTGAAGGGCAGCAAGGACAGGCTGGAGACCGCCGACAAGGAGCTGCGCGACTACGCGGAGAACCTCGAGGTGAACGTCCGCGAGCGGACCGAGAGCCTGGAGAAGTCCAAAGAGGCCATCGAGGACCTCAAGAAGAAGGTGGAGGACGCGCTCTACTCCACCATGGACGCCTCCGTCGTCCGGCTTATCATCGAGAAGCGGCTGCGGACCGAGAAGAGGAAGATCAGCGTTCTGTTCTCGGACCTCAAGGGCTTCACCCACTACTCGGAGGAGAGGCGGGCCGAGGTGGTGATCACCGACCTCAACAAGTTCCTGCGCGAGATGGAGGGCGTCCTCCTGGAGTACCGGGCCCACATCGACAAGTACATCGGCGACGGGATCATGGCCGAGTTCGGCGCCCCGATCGACTACGAGCGGCACGCCCTGCTCGCGGTCCTTACCGGGCTCAAGATGCAGGAAAGGCTGGCGAAGGGGAACTTCCCCTGGCAGATGCGGGTCGGGATCGCCTCGGGGGAGCCCATCATCGGGCTGATCGGCCACAAGCGGCAGACCTATACCGCCATCGGCGACGCGGTCAACCTCGCCGAGCGGATCGAGGAGACCGGCGCGCCCGGCAAGGTCACGATCGACGAGGCCACCTACGAGGACGTCAAGGTATTCATAACGGCGACGAGGAAGACGCTCTTCTCCTACGACAAGTTCACCTCCCCGGAGCTCGTCAAGAGCATCACGGAGGCCGTCGAGGCGCTGGACAAGAAGCCGGACGACGCGGAGCTGCTCAAGACGCTCGGGTATCTGCTCGTCGACGCGAACGATCACGTCCAGGCCAACGACTACTTCAAGCGGGCCCTGGACCTCGACCCCAAGGACGACAAGACGAAAGTCGCCTACGCGGACACCTCAATGAAGATGGCCCAGATGGAGGCGATCGCGATCCGCGGACGCAAGACCCGCATACGCCTCTACGAGGTGGACGGCATCAGGAACCCGCTGGAAGACCGCGAGAAGATCCCCAAGGAGCTCTGCGACCGTTACTGCCGGGTGACCGGGAAGCTGGTCGCGTATCCGGAGGACAGCATCCTGCCGACGGAGGCGCTCGACGGCTGCGTCGGCCATTCCCGGGGGACCGGCTTCGTGGCCTACGCTCTGGCGGACGCGCTGAAGCTCTCCGAAGACGAGAAGAGGGACGTCCTCGAGGGCGGCTATCTGCTCGACGTGGGCAAGGCCATCGTCCCGCACCACATCCTCAATCGGGCCGGAAGCCTCAACAAGGAGGAGTACGCCGAGGTCACGAAGCATTCCGAGGAGAGCGTGAGCATCCTCCGGAAGCTGGGCTACCGGAAGGAGTCCATGTTCGACATGATCCGGTCGCACCACGAGGCCTTCAACGGCTCCGGGTATCCGCAGGGCCTGGCCGGGGACAAGATTCCCATAGGCGCCCGGATCCTGGCCGTGGCCGACTCCTACGACGCCCTCACCTCCTGGCGTCCGTACCGGGACCGCTGGGACTATCGGGCAGCCTTCTCGGAGATGGAGAAGGACACCCGGCAGGGCAAGTTCGACCCCGCCGTGATCGAGTGCCTCGGCAAGATATTGGGGTTCCAGAAGTAGTCCTGCTAGCGCCTTACGCGAAACCGTCCGACCCCGGCGTATTGAATTCTTAACAATCTTGCGCAACACTATTAAGGATGCGCTACTGGGTCTACCAGGACTCCCGCATCCTCGGTCCTTTCGGCGCCGAGGAGATCGCTTCGGTCCCCGGTCTTCACGGGGACAGCCTCGTCTGCGGAGAAGGGGCGCTCGGCACCAAGGAGCAGGATTGGCAGCCCTTGCAGAGCGTGCTGGAGCCGGCGGAGACGTCGCTCGGCGGGGCGGAAGGGGGGGGCGCGCCCTCCGCGTCGCTCGCGCCGGGCGTCGTTTCGGAGGCTTTCGAGAGCTTCCAGGACGAGGCCCACGCCGCGCTCGAGAGCATCGGCGTGTCCGAGGAATGGGCCGCCGAGATCCAGAGGGACCCCCGGCTGTCCCCGCTCTGGGGCGTCCTGCCGGGGCATCTCCGTTCCGGAGCGCAATCCGCGGAGCGCGAGACGCGGGAGCTGGAGGCGCGGCTCTGCGAGCTCAAGGACCAGCTTGAAAGCAACGAGAAGCGCCAGAACGAGATCCTCGACAAGCTCAACGAGAAGGACCGCCTGCTGGCCGAAAAAGACCGGGCTCTCGAGAACCTCCGCGCCCGGGTAGCCGAGATCGAGGCGCGGCCTCCCGGCGCCGCCGGGGCCGCCGCGTCCGCGGCAGGCGCCGCGTTTATCCCCGGATCTCAAAAGGGAATCGTCTTCCCGACATCGGAGGCGCCCAAGGTCGCGGACGAGGCGCGCGCCGAGAACCCCGCGCCCGCGGGAGAGGCAGCGCCTTTCCCCGAGTCTCCAATCGAAGGCGCGTCCCCGATTTCGGATGCCTTTAGAGCCGCGGACGAGGCTGCCACCGTGCCCGGCCCCGGGACGATCGATGGCCCCGCCCGCCCCGAGAGCGTTCCCGAGTTGGATATCCCGGATATCCCGGATATCCATGTCCCGGAGGCGGCCCCGGAGCGGGCGAAGGCGCCGGCGGAGGCCGCTCCACCAGAGGGGGCGGAGACGTCGCCGCCGCTCGATACCGGAGTCCCCGAGGCGACGGCCCTCAAATCGGTTTCTGAAATGGCGGCGCCGTTGGAGTTCGTGCCTCCCGTCCCCGATGAGACCATGCTTCCGCCTCCGGAAGCGGCCGGACCCATGGTCGCCGGCGAAGAGGCGGCCGGTGGTCCGGCGGTGGAAGCTCCTTTGGGCGGGTTTCCGGCGCCCGCGGCGGGCGCCGATGAGGCGCCCCCGGAGTTGGAGGCGCCACCCATGGCCGCCTCAGAGGAATACGCCGGTCCCGCCGCGCAAGCCCCTCTTGCCGGGGTTCCCATCCCGGAAGCGGGCGAAGCATCTTCCGGTCCCGATCTGCCCGGAGCCCCGCCTTCCTGGGGGCCGACGCAAGACGCCGCAACGATTCACCACCCTTCGGCGTCCGAGCCCGGCCTTCAGGCTCCGCCGCCGCTGCCCGAAGGCGGCCCGACGCCGGATGTCCCCGAGTTTCCCCTGGAGCCTCCGCCGCTGCCGGGTCCCGGCGAAGCCGGGGCCGTCGACCAGCCCGCGATGTCGGGCTCTTTCGAGCAGCCGAAGACGATGCTCATGGGGGTGCCGGGGCAGCCTCCGGACGATACGTCGGGATTGGAGTCCCTCAGTCTGACGCCGCCGGAGCCGGAAGCCTGGCAGACAGGCGGGTTCGGCGCCGGACAGCCCCCTGAGGGCGTCGAGCTCATCCAGGGGATGCCCGGGCAGGCCCCTACGCCGATGCCGATCCCGCTCTCGGAGCCGGGCCAGGCGCAGCAGCTGGGGCTGCCTCACACCATATTGAAGGGGCCCGAGATCCCGCTGACCGGGCCGGGCCGGCAGATTCCGTTTCCCGGCGCCACTCCGCCCTTGACGGGAGTCGAGGCGGGCGGCCCTGAGGCCGGAGCGTTCCCGCCCGCGCCGGGGATGCAGTCTTTCGAGGACATGTTGGGCGGAGGCGCGCCGGCCATCCAGCCGACGACGGCCACGAAGTCCCCGGTCACGATCGGCGGACCGGCCCTTCCATCGGGGAAGAAGGGACCCACGCCGGCGCTCTCGAAGTCCAAGCGGGTGCCGCCGAAGAAGTTCCTGATCGGGCTGGGCGCCGCCCTGGTCGGTCTCGTGGTGGTCATGTTCCTGTTCCTGAAGAACCCGAAGCAGGTGGTGCAGCTGGTGGACATGGCTCCGGAGACGTCGCCGCAAGAGGAGTTCGGGACCGGTGTGCAGGGCGCGGGCGGCGTTTTCCAGGAGGACGCCGCCACGGGCCTCGAGGAGGAGCCGGAGGCTCAATCCCCCGAGCGGAGTCCGGAGCCGGGCCTCCCGCCGGCCGCCGTCCCGGCCGCGCAGCCCACCCAGGCCGCCCCGCCGGGCCCCGATTACATACAGGACCAGCGGGTGGAAGCGATCGAGTTCGTGAAGAACTATTTCCTCGACGAGCGGCGGGGTTCGGTCGGGCAGTGGCTGCAGTACTCCTTCCTCATCCCCGGCAGCACGCCGGAATGGTCGGCCGGCGCCGTGGGCGCTAACGTCTGGCTGGTCGAGTTCAAGGTGTTCAAGGGGGCTCAAAGCAAAAAGCCCACCGCCGCCTACCGGTTCGAGGTCGATCTCGCCCGCAAGGCGTTGAAGGGACTCAATGCCGAGGCAGCGGACCTTCTGCGGGGCGGCGTCTCCCGCTCTCGCCGGGGCTCGCAAGGCTCCTCGGGCGGCGCCCGGAAGAGGACCCGGTCCCCCCGCTCGTCGCAAGGGGAGGCTCAGCTGCCCCTCCCCGATGAGGAGGACCTGGGCGAGGCGGGCGGGCGGACCGCCGGGGGCTTCAACAACCCGGGAGCGGACAACCTGGAGCTCCGGCCCTGACCCGTTGCGTTCGCCCAAGAACCGCATTGCGGCGAGGGACGCGGGGCGGAAGCCTTCAACGCCTGGGTCCCGGGGGCAAGGGCCCCGGGGCTCGCTCAGGGGCGACCGTCGTCCTTCGGGCCGGGGAGTCGATGGACCGGCCAAAAGCCATATTGACAAAAGCATATTTAGCTGTTAACTAATGCTTGTCGGAGTGTTCCCCGCCGAGCGATGCCCCCGACAGAGGCTATGCCATCACCTGAGATACATTCGATTTCGCTGAGTCTGCCCAAGCGCCTGGGCGACATGATGGTCGATACAGGCGTCATCAACCAGGAGCAGCTTGACGAGGCCCTAGAGGCCCAGCGCAGGACCGGCGGCAAGCTGGGCGCCATCCTGGTCCAGCACGGCCACCTCCAGGAGGAGACGCTCCTGCAGTTCCTCGCCGAGCAGTGCGGCATCCGCTACGTGAGGCTGGCCGAGGCCGGCGAGATTTCCGAAGAGATCGTGGCGAAGGTTCCCGAGAGCATCGCGAGGCAGTACGTGCTGATCCCCATCGACATCGAGGAGAGCGCGAAGGAGGGCACGACGCTCACGATAGCGGTCGCGGACCCCCTCAACGTCCTGATCTTCGACGACCTCAAGGCGATGACGGGCTTCGAGATCATCTCTGTCCTGGCCGCGGAGAGGGACATCCTGGCGGCCATCGACAAGTACTACAAACAGGAGTCGGCCGAGGACGTCCTCGAGGACATCCTCAAGATGAGCGGCGGTTCCGAGGCGGACGCCAAAGGGGTCGACGTCATCGACAAGGAGATGGAGGAAGATGCGGGCGGCGAGGACATCCTCAGCCTGGAGAGGTCCGGGGCGGAGTCGCCGGTCATCCAGATGGCCAACCTCATCATCTCCTCGGCGATCAAGGCCAAGGCCTCGGACATCCACATCGAGCCCTTCGCCAAGGCCCTGGCGGTGCGCTTCCGCATCGACGGGGTGCTCAGCCAGCAGCCCACCCCGCCGAAGCGCTTCCAGAACGCCCTGGTCTCCCGCATCAAGATCATGGCCAACCTCGACATCGCCGAGAAGCGCCTCCCGCAGGACGGGCGCATCAAGCTCAAGATCGCGAAGAAGGAGTACGCGCTGCGCGTCTCCTGCTTGCCCTGCGTCCACGGCGAGAAGATCGTCATGCGCGTGCTCGACACCTCGGCGCTCGACGTCAACCTCAATCAGCTGGGCTTCGAGCCGGAGTCCCTCGCGGTCTTCAATAAATGCATCAAGGCCCCCTACGGCATCAACCTCATCACCGGGCCGACCGGGAGCGGAAAGTCCACGACCCTCTACTCCGCGCTTTCCATCCTCAACCAGCCCGGCGTGAACATCTCGACGGTGGAGGACCCCGTCGAGTACCAGGTCGCCGGGATCAACCAGGTGCAGGTCAACGCCGAGCTGGGCCTCACCTTCTCTCACGGGCTGCGGTCGTTCCTCCGGCAGGATCCGGACATCATCATGGTCGGCGAGGTCCGCGACATCGAGACGCTCTCGGTCGCGATCAACGCCGCTTTGACCGGGCACCTCGTCTTCTCCACGCTTCATACCAACGACGCCCCCGGCGCGATCACGCGCATGGGCATGATGGGGATCGAGCCCTTCCTCATGAGCTCGTCTTTGCTCATGGTGGTGGCCCAGCGCCTGACCCGCGGCGTCTGCAAGAACTGCCGGGAGACCTACGAGGTCGACCCGGACTGGCTCGTCAAGTTCGGCATCAGGAAGCAGCAGATGCAGGTCTCCGAGGGGAAGGTGGCCCTCGCGCGCGGCAAGGGCTGCGAGAACTGCGCGGGCACCGGCTACCGGGGGCGGCGGGGACTCTACGAGGTCCTCGAGGTGAGCGACCCCATGCGCCAGCTCATCATGGACCGGGCGCCGGCCTCGCAGCTCAGGGACCTGGCGCTCAAGCAGGGGATGCTGAGCCTGCGTGTGTGCGCGACCCGGAAGCTGCTCTCCGGGGAGACCACCGTGGAGGAGATGATCCGGGTCACGGCCTCCGAGTGAGCCGGGCGGAGCGGCCGCGTCGGGGGAGAGAAAGGACAGGGCACGAGGAGAAAGCAACATGATATCGATGAGCGAGCTTTTCATGATGATGCACGAGCGCAACGCGTCCGACCTCCACATCACCTCGGGCGCCCCGCCCACGTTGCGCGTCGACGGGGAGCTCGTCCCGACCCCCTTCGAGAAGCTCAATGGCGAGATGACCCAGAGGATGATCTTCTCGATGATGACCGACGACCAGCGCCAGCGCTTCGAGGCCACCAACGAGCTCGACCTGGCGTTCGGGCTCAAGGGCATCGGGCGGCTGCGCATGAACGTCTTCCGCCAGCGCGGAGCCGTCGGGTCCGTGATACGCGCCATCCCCCAGTCCTTCATGACCTTCCAGGAGCTCGGGCTGCCCCAGGTGATCTACGATGTCGTCAAGATCCAGAAGGGCCTGGTCCTCGTCACGGGCCCCACGGGGAGCGGAAAGTCCACGACACTGGCCAGCATCATCGATTTCCTCAACGAGCGCAGGAGCCTGCACATCGTGACGGTCGAGGACCCGATCGAGTACGTGCATACTCACAAGAAGAGCCTCGTCAACCAGCGTGAGGTGGGGCAGGATACGGGCACGTTCGGGGCGGCCCTCCGGCACATCCTGCGGCAGGACCCGGACGTGATCCTGGTCGGCGAGCTGCGCGACCTCGAGACGATCCAGGCGGCGCTGACCATCGCCGAGACGGGCCACCTGGTCTTCGCCACGCTCCACACCAACGACAGCGGGCAGACGATCAACCGCATGATCGACGTGTTCCCGCCGCACCAGCAGGAGCAGGTCCGCGTCCAGCTGTCGTTCGTCCTGCAGGCGATCTTCTGCCAGGTCCTCGTCCCCGCCGCGAGCGGCACCGGCCGGGCGATGGCCTGCGAGGTGCTGATGGTCACCCCGGCGATCCGGAACCTGGTGCGCGAGCAGAAGATCGAGCAGATCCTGATGACGATCCAGACCGGCGGCAAGTACGGTATGCAGACGATGAACCAGTCGCTGGCGCAGCTCTACAAGAAGGGCCTGGTGGCCTACCAGGAGGCGCTGCTGCGCTCGACCGATCCGGAGGACCTCAAGCGCCTGATCCAGCGCGGGATGACGGCGACGCGCTGAAGGGAGCCAAGGGAGAGAGACCATGCCCACATTCGCCTACAGGGCCAGAGAGTCCAGCGGGAAGGAGATCACCGGGGTTCTCGACGCGCCCAAGCAGGATGAGGCGGTCAGGAAGCTTAAGTCCCAGGCGCTGGTGGTCATCGAGATCGGCGAGCAGACCGAGAGCCCGATCGATAAGATCAAGAACGCCATCGGGCTGGGCAAGCCGGCGGTGGGGTCGAAGGACCTGGTCCTCTTCTCGCGGCAGCTCTCCACGCTCGTGTCGGCTGGCGTCCCGATCGTCCAGAGCCTCACCATCCTCGAGGAGCAGCAAGAGAACCCGACCTTCCGCTCGGTCCTCGGCGAGGTCCGCGGCGACATCGAGGCCGGCCTGTCGATATCGGACGCCCTGAAGAAGCACCCGGACGCGTTCCCGGAGGTCTACACGGCGATGATCCGGGCCGGAGAGCTGGGCGGCATCCTCGACACCATCTTGGAGCGCCTGTCGGGCTTCCTCGAGTCGGCCGAGGCGCTCAAGGCGAAGGTCAAGTCCGCGATGATGTACCCGGCGATCGTCCTGACGATCTGCGGCGTGGTGACGATATTCCTCCTGACTTGCGTCATCCCGACCTTCAAGACCATCTTTGAGAGCTTCGGCAAGGAGCTGCCGATGCCGACGCAGGTGCTGATGGACATCTCGGACGCCTTGATCTCCAAGTGGTACATGATCTTCATCACGCCGGTCGCCCTCTTCTTCGGGTTCAAGAAGTTCTACAGGACCCCGAACGGCAGGAAGCTCGTGGACTCGAAGGTGCTCAACGCCCCGATCTTCGGCATCCTGCTTAAGAAGGTCGCCGTGGCCAAGTTCTGCCGGACGCTGGGGACCCTGATCAAGTCGGGCGTTCCGATCATGCAGGGCCTGGAGACCGTGGCCGCGACCGCGGGCAACGTCATCATCGAGGCGGCCGTGCTCGACGCGCGCGAGTCCATCCGGGAAGGCGGGCGCCTGGCCGATCCGCTCAAGAAGAGCGGGCTCTTCCCGGCGATGGTCACTCAGATGATCGGCGTGGGCGAGGAGACCGGGAGCCTCGACCAGATGCTGAGCAAGATCGCCGATTTCTACGACCAGGAGGTGGACACGGCCGTCAAGGGCCTCACCTCGATGATCGAACCCATCGTCATCGTGGTCATGGGCGTCGTGATCGGGAGCATCGTCATCGCGATGTTCATGCCCATGTTCGAGATGGGCAGCATGGTGGAGTAGCGGGCGGGACGGCCGGGGGTATCACGAATCCGGAGAATTCCGCCGGAATTCTCCGGATTCGCTCTTAGCGGGCCGCGGGCGCGGCTGAAGCGCGCCTTCCTTCTCCAGGAGCCTGCGCTTCGCCTCGATCCCGCCGGGGGCGGAGAAGCCGGTGAGCCGTCCGTCGGCCCCCACGACCCGGTGACAGGGGACGTGGGGCGCGAAGGGGTTCTTGGCGAGCGCCCGGCCCACGGCGCGCGCCGCTCCGGGATTTCCTATCCGGCGCGCGATCCAGCCGTAGGTCCGCACCTGGCCGCGGGGTATCCGGGCGCAGGCCATCCAGACTTTCCGGTAGAACGGGGGATAGGCGCGCATCCGCTCGAGGACGCGGGCGGGAAGCGCTTGCCGGCCGCTCACGAAGCCCCCTCGCCGAAGAGGCTCTTCTTCCGGCGCAGCCGGTGGAAGCTCACGGCGAAGCGGTGCGCCTCGTCGCGCACGCGCTGCAGCAGGCGCAGGGCCGCTCGGCCGCGCTCGAGGCGGATGGGCGTCCGCTTCCCGGGCAGGAAGACCTCCTCATTTCTCTTGGCGAGCGAGGCGAGCGGCACCGATGCCTTGACCCCGGCCAGAGCCTCGGCCGCGGCCGAGAGCTGGCCCTTGCCTCCGTCGACCACGACGAGGTCGGGCAGCGGGGACCCCGTCTCGAGAACGTCGCGGTAGCGCCGCCGGACGATCTCCGCCATGGCCGCGAAGTCGTCGATCCCCGGGACTGTCTGGATGCGGAAGCGTCGGTAGTGGTCGCGGTTGGGCTCGCCCCCGGAGAAGCAGACCATCGAGCCGACCGCCTGGCGTCCGAACAGGTGAGAGACGTCGAAGCACTCGATGTGATGCGGCGGGCGCCGCAGCCCGAGGGCCCCCTGGAGGTCGGTGACCTCCCTCGACGCGTCGATGCGCTCGGCGATCCGTCCGGGACGCACCTCCCTGTACCGGACGCGCTCGCCCATATGCTCCAGGGCCGCCACGTTGTCGCGCATCTGCGCGGCGGTCTCGAAATCGAGCGCCTTCGCCGCGGCCCGCATCCGGCGCTCGAACGAGCGACGCAGGCGCGCGTAGCGCCCCTGGAAGAACAGCGCGGCGTTCTCGGCGATGCGCCGGTAGGCCGCGGGTTTGACGCGCCCGGCGCAGGGGGCGGGGCACTCGCCGGTGTGGTAGTAAAGGCAGGCCTTGATCCTCCTCTGATCGAGGGGCTTCCGTCTCGAGAACTCGTGGTCGCAGGGGCGCAGCGGGAAGAGCCGGCGCTTCCAGAGGCTCCGCGCGAGGCTCCGGACCGGCGTCACCTTGGGGTAGGGGCCGAAGTAGAGCGCGCCGTCGCGCCGCCTCCTGCGCACGATGCGCAGCCTCGGGAAGTCCTCGCCCATGGTGATCTTCACGTAGGGATAGGACTTGTCGTCCTTCCACATGGAGTTGAAGAACGGCTGATATTTCCTTATGAGACGCCGCTCCCAGATCAGGGCTTCGCGCTCGGAGGAGCAGTGGATGTAGTCGATCTTTCGCACCAGGGGCGCGAGCTGCCGGGTCTTGGGGTCGGGCCTCCTGGGGTTGAAGTAATGGGCCACGCGCTTGGCGAGGTCCACCGCTTTGCCGACGTAGAGGACGTCCATGGACGCGTCGCGCATGATGTAGACCCCGCAGGCGTGCGGCAGGTGCTCCCGGGAGGGGGGGCGCTCGGGCATGCCTCTATTGTAACAATTGACGGGACTCCGACGGGAAAGCTATAATCCGGCATATGGCTAAGCTGAGTACCGGAAGACACACCAGCGCGTTGAAGGCGAATCGGCAGTCCCTGCGGAGGGCGGCGCGCAGCCGCGCCCTCAAGAAGAAGGGCCGTGCGGCGACGAAGGCCGTCCTCGCGGCCCAGGAGGCGGACCAGGCGGCCAAGCTGCTGCCGCCTGCCGCGAGCGCATGGGACAAGGCGGTCAAGAAGGGCAGCATCCACTGGAAGACCGCCGCCCGCCGCAAAGCCCGCCTCGCCGCGCACGTCGGGAAGCTCGCGCCTAAGGCGTAACCGCTCAGACTCCCTCCCCGGATGAAGGACGTAAACGGCCGCGGGGGCCGCTGTGCGTCATCCCTCTATCCGTTTCAATCGCCGGTTCGCCCCCTTCCCGCGGACCTTTGACGGCGGCCGCCCGATGCGACTTTCGTCTCGCTGGGACGGGAGCCGCTGAGCGGGTCACTCCATGCCGTTTATGGCGTTGTTCGCGAAGTCGATGAGGAGGTCCGCGTCCTCCTCCGAGATCTTCTTGCCCCGCTGCGCCTTCACGCTGTTGATGAGCGCCTTCAGCTTGTTGGTCGCGGCCCCGGTGTTCCCGTCTTCCTGGGCCGCGATTGCCCCGTCGAGCTTGGATTCAAGCTCGTTGGACGTCCCGGCCGGCAGGTCCAGCTCCTGCACGACCTCGGGGGCGTCCTCGAGCCTGTCGATGCAGCCGTCCGCGTCGGCGTCGGCTCCCTGTGGATGCTCGAACGGGCAGGCGTCGCCCGCGTCCGGCAGGCCGTCATCGTCGTCGTCCGGATCCACGCAGTCCGCGGTCCCGTCGCCGTCGAAGTCCTGGAATCCCTCGTCCGTGGAGCCGTCGCAGTCGTTGTCCAGGCCGTCGCAGGCTTCCGCCGAAGGGCCGACCGCGGTCTGAATGCTCTCGAAAGCGCCGGTCGCCCCGTCGCATTCTTCCTTCCTTGTCCGGCATTCTCCCACGTTGTCGTAGCCGAAGACGTCCGTCTCGATGACGGCGCCCGGGATGACGGAGGGATCGCCATCGTCGCAGTCATAGCCGGCGTTGGGGCAGGCGCTCGTGTCGGTGCCGGCCGCGCCGTAGTCATCACCGTCGGCGTCCGCGCAGGAGGCGGAATCCTCGCAATGACTTCCGCCGGCCGAGCCGTAGTGGGCCTGGATCTCGGCGGGGGTTAGCGCCCTCTCGTAGACCGCCACCTCGTCGATGCCGCCGGCGAACGGGTTGGGGTCTGGCGAATACCATCTCCCGATAGACAGCGGATAGGCGTTGCGCCGCAGAACGCCGCCGGCCTCCCGGGACGCCACCTCGGCGCCGTCGATGTACAGACGCAGCATGGCTCCGTCGTAGGCGGCCGCCACATGCTGCCAGATCCCCGTCTGGATGGAGTCGTTGGGGCTGTACAACGAGAAGCCCCAGCCGTGCTCGTTGACGAAGGTGGAGTGCAAGGCGCCATGATACGTGACCTGCAGGTTGTAGCTCCACCGGCTTGTGTCGTCCCAGCCGGTTTTCGCGATGACCGCCCTCCAATCGCCGGTGATCGCGCTCGGGTTGATCCACGCCTCCAAAGTGAACCCATTGCCCGAGAAGTCCAGGGCGCTGCCGGCCATGCCGGCCGTCCACTCCGGCCCATGGATGGTCCCGTGGTTGCCGCCGATGGAATCGGATACGGCCGTGCCGGCTCCCTCGTCGAAGCGCCAATAGCTTACCATCCCGGCCGGGCAGCCGCCTTCGCAATAGCCGGCCGCGCCGGCGAGGTGGTGGCTCTGGACCTCTTCGGGGGTCAGCGCCGCGCCGTATACCGCCGCCTCGTCGATGGCGCCGGTGAAATGGTTGGGATCTCCCGCATACCATCTCCCCATGGACACCGGATAGTCGTTTCGCCTGGGACCGCCGCCGGCTTCCCGGGACGCGGCCTCGGCCCCATCGATATACAAGCGCAGGATGCCGCCGTCGTAGGTGGCCGCCACGTGCTGCCAGACGCCGGTCGCAAGCGAGCCGTTCGGGCTGGACAATGCGAAGCTCCAGCCGTGCTCGTTGACGAAGTTGGCGTGCAGACCGCCCCTGTCGGTGACCTGCAGGTTGTAGCTCCACCGGCTTGTGTCGTCCCAGGCGGTCTTCGTGATGATCGTCTTGTAATCGCCATAGGTCGCGCTCGGGTTGATCCACGCCTCCAAAGAGAACTCATTGCCCGAGAAGTCCAGGGCGCCACCGGCCATGCCGTCCGCCCAGGCCGCCCCATGGATGACCCCGTGGTTGCCGCCGACGGAATCGGAAACGGCCGCGCCGGCGCCCTCGTCGAAGCGCCAATAGCTCACCATCCCCGCCGGGCAGCCGCCGTCGCAATAGCCGGCCGCGCCGGCGAGGTGGTGGCTCTGGATCTCTTCGGGGGTCAGCGCCGCGTCGTAGACCGCCGCATCATCGATGGCGCCGGCGAACTGGTTGGGATCCCCCGAATACCATCTCCCGAAGGACACGGGATAGTCGTTTCGCCTGGGAGCGCCGCCGGCCTCCCGGGACGCCACCTCGATGCCGTCGATATACAACCGCAGCAGGCCGCCGTCGTAGGTGGCCGCCACATGCTGCCAGACGCCCGCCTGGAGCGAGCCGTCGGGGCTGGACAAGCCGAAGCTCCAGCCGTGCTCGTTGGCGAAGTTGGCGTGCAGACCGCCCCTGTCCGCGACCGCCAAGTGGTAGCTCCACCGGCTCGTGTCGTCCCAGCCCATCTTCGCGATGATGGTCCTGTAATCGCCGTAGGTCGCCTTCGGGTTGATCCACGCCTCCAAACTGAACTCATTGCCCGAGAAGTCCAGCGCGTTTCCGGCCACGCCGTCCGTCCAGGCCGCCCCATGGATGGCCCCGTGGTTGCCGCCGATGGAATCGGTGGCGGCCGCTCCGGTGCCCTCGTCGAAGCGCCAATAGCTCACCATGCCCGCCGGGCAGCCGCCGTCGCAATAGCCGGCCGGGCCGGCCAGGTAGTGGCTCTGGAGCTCTTCGGCGGTCAATGCTGCGTCATAGACCGCCGCCGCGTCGATGGCGCCGGCGAGCTGATTGGCGTCTCCCTTGGTCCATCTCCCGATGGACAGGGGATAGGGATTCTGCCTGGGAACGCCGTCGGCGTCCCGGGACGCGGCCTCAGCGCCGTCGATATACAGGCGCAGCGTGGCGCCGTCGTAGGTGGCCGCCACATGCTGCCAAACGCCCGCCTGGATCGAGCCCTCCTCGCTGGACAACGGGAAATGCGCGCCTTGGTCGTTCACAAAGGCGGCGTACAAGGCGCCCCTGTCGGTGACCTGCAGGTTGTAGCTCCACCGCCCCGTATCGGTCCAGCCGATCTTCGCCATGATCGTCCTGTAATCGCCGTAGGCCGCCCTCGGGTTGATCCACGACTCGAGGGTGAACTGGCCTTCGTCCAGGTCCAGGCTCGGCGCGAAAGGCACTTCAACGTACTCGTGCGTCGGCTCAAGATTCAGGTCCGCCGAATGCGCCACCTCGACGTACTCATACGAGGGCTTGGGATTCAGGGCTGTCGAGTGCGGCACTTCGACGTGTTCCGGCATCGCCTCGGGTCCGTCCAGGTTCAACTCGGGGGAGGGCGGGACCTCGATATGATCGTCCTGCCCGTCGAGATCGAATCCCAGTCCGGTCTTCCCCTGCGCGGGCGTCGCCCCCTGGACGATCCCGTCATTGTCGCCGAAATCGTCGGTCGCGTCTCCCGCGTCGAAGGTCCAATAGCCCGCCATGCCTTCGGCGTCGGGCGCCGGCGCTCCCGCGCAGGAGGCGTCGTCGCATACGTCGCCGGCCGTGCAGGAGCTGCCGTCGTCGCATTGGGCGCCGTCCATGGCGGCCGCGTCATGGGAGCAGAGCCCGTCCGCGCAGATGTCGCTCGTGCAGGGGTTCTGATCGTCGCAATCGGCGGCGGTGCCGCAGGTCCAGCAATAGCCCTTGTCCGCCAGGCCCGCGATGTAGTGGTCCTGGATCTCCTCAGGGCTCAACGTCGCGTCGTAGACCGCGGCCTCGTCGATGGCGCCGGCGAACGGGTTGGGGTCTTCCGAATACCATCTCCCGATGGACAGGGGATAGTCGTTCTGCCTGGGAGCGCCGCCGGCCTCCCGGGACGCCACCTCGGCGCCGTCGATGTACAAGCGGAGCAAGCCGCCGTCGTAGGCGGCCGCCACATGCTGCCAGATGCCGGTCCCGAGCGAGCCGTTGGGGCTGTACAACGAGAAGCCCCAGCCGTGCTCGTTGGCGAAGCTGGCGTACAAGGCGCCATGATACGTGACCTGCAAAGTGTAGCTCCACCGGCTCGTGTCTTCCCATCCCATCTTTGCGATGATCGTCCGCCAGTCGCCGATGATCTCTGTCGGTTTGATCCACGCCTCCAAAGTGAACCCGTTGCCAGAGAAGTCCAGGGCGCTTCCGGCCATGCCGTCCGTCCAGACCGCCCCATGGATGGTCCCGTCGTTGCCGCCGACCGAATCGGAAACGGCCGCTCCGGCGCCCTCGTCGAAGCGCCAATAGCTCACCATGCCCGCCGGGCAGCCGCCGTCGCAATAGCCGGCCGGGCCCGCGAGGTAGTGGCTTTGGATCTCATCGGCGCTCAGCACCGCGTTATAGACCGCCGCGTCGTCGATGGCGCCGGCGAACTGGTTGGGATCCCCCGACGTCCATCTTCCGATGGACACCGGATAGTCGTTTTGCCTGGGACCGCCGCCGGCCTCCCGGGACGCGGCCTCGACGCCGTCGATATACAAGCGCAGGATGGCGCCGTCGTAGGTGGCCGCCACATGCTGCCAGACGCCCGCCTGGATCGAGGCCTCCCGGCTGGACAAGGCGAAGCTCCAGCCGTGCTCGTTCGCGAAGTTGGCGTGCAGACCGCCCCTGTCCGTGACCGCCAAGTGGTAGCTCCACCGGCTCGTATCGTCCCAGCCCATCTTCGCGATGATGCTCCTGTAATCGCCGTTGGTCGCCCGCGGGTTGATCCACGCTTCCAAAGTGAACTCGTTGCCCGAGAAGTCCAGGGCGCTACCGGCCATGCCGGCCGTCCAGGCTGCCCCATGGATGGTCCCGTCGTTGCCGCCGATGGCATCGGCGGCGGCCGTTCCGGCTCCCTCGTCGAAGCGCCAATAGCTCACCATGCCCGCCGGGCAGCCGCCGTCGCAATAGCCGGCCGGGCCCGCGAGGTGGTGGCTCCGGAGTTCTTCAGCGCTCAGCGCCGCGCCGTAGACCGCCGCGTCGTCGATGGCGCCGGCGAACTGGTTGGGATCCCCCGCATACCATCTTCCGATGGACACCGGATAGTCGTTTTGCCTGGGACCGCCGCCGGCCTCCCGGGACGCGGCCTCGACGCCGTCTATATACAACCGCAGGATGCCGCCGTCGTAGGTGGCCGCCACGTGCTGCCAGACGCCCGCCTGGATCGAGGCCTCCCGGCTGGACAAGGCGAAGCTCCAGCCGTGCTCGTTCGCGAAGTTGACGTGCAGACCGCCCCTGTCCGTGACCGCCAAGTGGTAGCTCCACCGGCTCGTATCGTCCCAGCCCATCTTCGCGATGATGCTCCTGTAATCGCCGTTGACCGCCCGCGGCTTGATCCACGCCTCCAAAGTGAACTCATTGCCCGAGAGGTCCAGGGCGCTGCCGGCCATGCCGGCCGTCCAGGCCGCCCCATGGATGGTCCCGTCGTTGCCGCCGATGGCATCGGCGGCGGCCGTTCCGGCTCCCTCGTCGAAGCGCCAATAGCCCACCATGCCCGCCGGGCAGCCGCCGTCGCAATAGCCGGCCGGGCCGGCGAGGTAGTGGCTCTGGACCTCCTCGGCGCTCAACGCCGCGCCGTAGACCGCCGCGTCGTCGATGGCGCCGGCGAACTGGTTGGAGTCTCCGTTGGTCCATCTTCCGATGGACAGGGGATAGTCGTTTTGCCTGGGACTGCCGTCGGCCTCCCGGGACGCGGCCTCGACGCCGTCGATGTACAAGCGCAGCACGGCGCCGTCGTAGGTGGCCGCCACATGCTGCCAAACGCCCGTCTTGATCGAGCCGTCCCGGCTGGACAACGGGAAATGCGCGCCATGGCCGTTCACAAAGGCGGCGTACAAGGCGCCCCTGTCCGTGACCGCCAAGTAGTAGCTCCACCGGCCTGTATCGGTCCAGCCCATCTTCGCGATGATCGCCCTGTAATCGCCGGCGGTCGCCCTTGGGCGGATCCACGCTTCCAGGGTGAACTGGCCCGCAGCCAGGTCGAGACTCGTCGAATGAGGAACTTCGACGTACGCGTGGGTCGGCTCAGGATTCAGATCCGCCGAATGAGCCACCTCGACGTAGTCATGCGCCAGCTCAGGATCCAGATTCGGCGAGTGAGGCATCTCGACGTAGCCATGCGTCGGTTCGGGATCCAGATTCGGGGAATCA
This sequence comes from Elusimicrobiota bacterium, assembly GCA_043819795.1. GTDB lineage: Bacteria > Elusimicrobiota > Elusimicrobia > UBA1565 > UBA1565 > JBDREN01. Next base: position 46,419 of record JBDREN010000140.1, on the reverse strand, counting down.
GGAACCTCGATATAATCGTCCTCCCCGTCGAAATAGAATCCTTGGCCGGACCTTCCCTGCGCGGCTGTCGCGCCGTGGACGGTCCCGTGGTTGGCGTCGGAATCGTCGGCCGCGTCTCCCGCGTCGAACGTCCAATAGCTCACCACGCCGTCCGGACATCCGGCCGGGACCGCCGCGTTCGCGGGTTCCGTCATCGGAAAAACGAGAGCCATAGCGGCCGCCGCAGCGGCGAACGCGATATATGCGGACTTCAAATGCGTTCTATTCTTCATCATCGCAGCCCCCTCGGGACGCCGGCATGAGCGCGTCCGCGCACGTCATCCGATTCCCTAATAATTATAACCGGGATTCACTGACATGTCACGGACAAGGCGTTGACATAGATGTAGAAATAGGGCCTGTTTTTAAAGAAGAATTTTTATTGTCAGCCGGAAAGCGCCCGACCGGGCATGTACACGCGCGGTAAACCCGTGCGGCGTTCATGAAGCGGATTTCTCGAAGGATTCTGGCGTTGGAAAGATCTGCGGTCCGGGGATCCTTCGAGAAATCCAAGAAGGTCTGCCGGGGCGTCAGGCTTTCCCGCAGACTTTCAGGACGAGGGCTTCGAGTTCGACCGCCGGGGAGAGCCAGGTCTTGGACTTGAGATCGGCCTCCGTCCGGACGCAGGCCCTCAGGGCCCGGATCAGGCTCGCCTCGCTCAGGCGCCCGGCCACGGCCATGTAGTCGCGGTCGTAGTAGCTGTTGAGGCGCAGCTGGCGGAAGATGCGGTCCGGCGTCAGCCCGCTTTGGGCCAGGCGCTTGGCCTTGAGCTGCTTGTTGACCGTCTGAGTGATCTGGTAGAGGAGCCGGAAGGGCTCGTCGCCCTCCACGAGCAGGCGCCGCAGCAGCCCGAGGGACCGGACCGCGTCGCGCTTCTGGAGACTCCGGGGAAGGTCGAAGGGGTTGGCCTGCTGGCGGTAGCCGAGACAGGCGGCCACATCCTCGAGTCCCGCCGCTTTCCGGTCCCGGATGTAGAGAGCGAGCTTCTTGAGCTCGGCCCGCAGGATGCCCCATTCGCTGCCGGCCTCCTCGATCATGAACTCCGCGGCTTGGGGCTCCAGGCGGAATCCCGCGCGCCGGGCCTCCTCGCAAAGCCGGGCGGCGGCCTCTCCGTGCGTGAGCGGCTTGAAGACGACGATGCCGCCTAGCGAGCGGGCGGCGGCCGCCAGGGCGTCTTTGGCGTCGGGCTTGCGCTCCGCGGACACGAGGCAGAGGGTCGTGGATTCGAGCGGCTCGCGCAGGTAGTCCGCCAGGACGCGGCGGGCCGCGGCGCCGAATCTCGCGTTGCGGACGATCACAAGCCGCCGCTCGGAGAACATCGGGGGCGTCGCGCAGGCGGACGCGATCTCTCCCGCTCGGGCGTCGTCGTCTCCCTGGAACTCGCTCAGATTGAAGGCGTCGGGGTTGAGGGCCTCCCGGAGAGCCTTGACGGCCAGGGTCTTCGCCGGGGCGTCCTCTCCGAAGAGGTAGTAGACGGGGCGGAACCCTCCTTTCTTCCACTCCTGCGCGAGAGCCTTGGTCGTGAGATCGGCCATGCCGATCAGTAGGGGGCGGGATTGATCGGCTTGCCCCGGAGCAGCGGAGCCGGCTGGTTCGGCGGCGCCTGGCCGCTGATCTCGCGTTGGGAGACGCCCGTCACGGAGCCGAACCCATCGACGGTCCGGGTGACGATGTCCCGGGCGAGCGTGTCCCAGATCAGCTCCCGCGCCTGCTCTTCGGTGATGCCGCCCGCCAGGGTCGGAGCCGTGAAGTTCTGTATGCCGTCGAGGCTGGGCTCGGTCCAGAGGATGGTGTTGTCGTGCCGGTTGATGAACTGGAGGTCGGCGAGCACGAGGAGCTTGTAGGCCGTGGGGGCTAGGACCGAGTCGTACTGCGTGGGCGTCAGGATATAGCGCGTGACCGTCACGGCCACGACGCCGTCGGCGAGGTTCTCCGGCAGGATGCGGTATTGCCCGTTGCGCAGGAACTCGTCGCGGATGCGCAGCGTCAGCTTGTCCTCCAGCCCGAACTGCTGGGTCTTGTTGACGACGGGCCGGACGGCTATCCGGCGGATGTGGGCGGGCAGGATCTGATGGGAGGGCTTGTAGATGACCTCGGATCCGCCGCAGGAGCTCAGCAGGCCGGCGGAGCAGAGGACGATCAAGATCCGGAGGCGGCCTGCTAGTCGTTTCATTCGGATCTTCCTCTCGCGTTTTTCTACTTGATCACCACGTTCACCAGCCTTTTCGGCACGACCACGACCTTGACCACGTTGCGGTTCGAGGCGGCTTCCTTCACCTTGGGATGCTCGAGCGCGGCCCGCTCCAGAGCCTCTTTCGAGGCGTTCGCGGGGACCTCCACCCGCCCGCGCACCTTGCCGTTGACCTGCACGGCGATCTCCACGGAGGCCTCTCGCAGGTGCTTCGGGTCGTGCTCCGGCCACCGGCGGACCGAGAGGAACGGCTTGTTGCCGATCCGCTCCCAGAGCTCTTCGGTGATGTGGGGGGCGAAGGGGTTGAGCAGGGTCAGGAACGCCTCGGCGTCGGCTCGGGCCGGCGTCTTCTGGCCCTGGATCTCGTTGAGGTAAATGTCGAGGGCGCTTATGGCCGTGTTCAAGCGCAGGCCTTCGATATCCTCCGACACCTTCTTGATCGTGCGGTGGCGCGGGCCGACGAGGCCCTCCCCGTCGGCGAGGGCCTTCGGGTCCTGGAAGAGGGACCAGACCCTGCGGACGAAGCGGACGCGGCCGACGATGTCGCGCATGTCCCAGGGCTTGGAATCCGCGAAGGGCCCCATGAACATCTCGTAGAGGCGGAATACGTCGGCCCCGTAGCGGGCGAGGACCTCGTCGGGGTTGACGACGTTCTTCTTGGATTTCGACATCTTCTCGACCTGGGCGACGAGCGTCTCGCCGGTCGTCCGCAGGATAGCCTTCCCGTCCTCGCGTTGCGCGATGGCGTCGTAGTGGTGGTACGCCCCGCGGCTGTCGCGATAGGAGTGCGAGAGGATCATCCCCTGGTGCCGGAGCTTCTGGAACGGCTCCTTGGTCGAGACGAATCCCAGATCGTAGAGCACCTTGTGCCAAAACCGGGCGTAGAGCAGATGCAGCACCGCGTGCTCGGCCCCGCCGACGTAGCAGTCCACCGGCATCCAGCCCTTCTCGACCTCGGAGCCCCAGGGCTCGACGCTGTTCGTGGGGTCGAGGAAGCGCAGGTAGTACCAGCACGAGCCGGCCCATTGCGGCATCGTGTTCGTCTCGCGCCGGGCGTGGCCGCCGCACTTCGGGCAGTCGGTGTTGACCCAGACCCGGACCTCGGCCAGGGGCGACTCCCCGGTGCCCGTGGGCTTGTAGTGCCTGACGTCGGGAAGCAGCACCGGCAGCTCCGTCTCCGGAACCGGAACCTCCCCGCAGCATGCGCAATGGACGATGGGGATCGGCTCCCCCCAGTAGCGCTGGCGGGAGAATACCCAGTCCCGCAGCCGGTAGGAGATGGCCCGTCGCCCGATGCCCTTCTCCTCGAGGTGGGCGATCATCCTTTCCTTGGCCTTCGGGGTGGGCAGGCCGTCGATCACCTCCGAGTTCACGGCCGTGCCGTCCTCTGTGAAAGCCGCGTCCGTGAAGAGGTCCGGCCGGGCCTCCAGGGCATCCTTCGGGGGCTCGACGACCTTCCGCATCGAGAGCTCGAATTTCGTTGCGAACTCGAAGTCGCGCTGGTCGTGGGACGGGACGGCCATGATCGCGCCGGTGCCGTAGCTGGCGAGGACATAGTCGGCGATCCAGACCGGGATCTTCCTGCCGTTGACCGGGTTGACCGCCATGGCGCCGGTCGGGACCCCCGTTTTGGTACGCGTGGTCTCGGTCCGCTCGATATCGGACTTAACCCGCGCCTCTTCGACGTAGGCGTCCACCCTCCGCTTGAAGGACGGGTCGGTGATCCTGCCGACGAGGGGGTGCTCCGGAGCGAGCACCATGTACGTGGCGCCGTACAGGGTGTCGGGCCGGGTCGTGAAGACCGTGACCTTGTGCTCCCCTATCGTGAAAGCGACCTCGGCCCCCTCCGAGCGGCCGATCCAGTTGCGCTGCATCGCCAGCGTGGACTCGGGCCAGTCGAGACTCTCGAGATCGGCCAGGAGCCGCTCGGCGTAGGCGGTGATCTTCAGGAGCCACTGCCGCATGTCGCGGCGCTCGACCGAAGTGCCGCAGCGCTCGCAGGCGCCCCCGAAGACCTCCTCGTTGGCCAGGCCGGTCTTGCAGGAGGGGCACCAGTTGATCGGGATGGTGCTCTCGTAGGCGAGCCCCTTCTTGTAGAGCTGCAGGAAGATCCACTGCGTCCAGCGGTAGTACTCCGGGTCCGTCGTGTCGATCTCCCGGTCCCAGTCGTAGCTGAAGCCCAAAGACTGGATCTGCCGCCGGAAGTTCTTGACGTTCCGTTCGGTGACCTCCCGCGGATGCGTGCCCGTCTGGATCGCGAAATTCTCGGCCGGGAGACCGAAGGCGTCCCAGCCCATGGGATGCAGGACCTCGAGGCCGCGCATCCGTTTGTAGCGGCAGAGGATGTCGGTGGCCGTGTAGCCCTCCGGGTGCCCCACGTGGAGGCCGTCTGCCGAGGGATAGGGGAACATGTCGAGGCAGTAGAACTTCTTTTCGCGGGACGGCTCTTCGGGCGTCTTGAAGACGCCCGCCTCGCGCCAGCGTTCCTGCCATTTGGTCTCGATGTCGGAAAAGGGAATTAGCTCGTCGGTCATCGGAGATTTCCGATTATAACATTTTGACCCATTCGACCCGCCCAAGCGCGGTCCTTACGGGTGGGGGGGCGGTCAGGGTCAGCCTATTCTATCATCTTCTTGAGCAGTATCTGCGCCTTCTCGTTGGCCGGCTCCCGCTCGAGGACGTGCTGGATGTGCTCGGCGGATCCCTTGAGCCTGCCGACCTCGTAGAGCGCCTTCCCCAGGTTCAAATGGGCGTCTATCTGTCCCGGGTCGATCACGAGCGACCGCTGCCAGTGGACGATCGCCTTCTCCCGGTCGCCGAGCGAGTAGTGGATATTGCCGAGGTTGTTGAGGGGGCCCGGACGCTCCGGAGCGAGGCGTGCGGCCACCTCGAAGCGGGAGATCGCCTGGGGCCAGCTCTTCTTCTTTGCGTAGAGGTAGGCCAGGTTCTCCGCGATATCGGCGTCGTCCGGGTGGGCGACGAGCTTCGCCTCCAGGTCGCGGAGGGCCTTGCCGAGCTGCCCCGAGCTTTGGACGTGGAAGCCGGGCTCGCGGCTGAGCCGGCGGTAAGCCAGCATCGGCTGGACGGCCATCCGACCCCAGACGAAGAGGAACGCGGCGCCCGCCGCGGCGCAGCCGAATCGTCCGGGGAAGGCCGGCAGCGGGACCTGCCTCCCGCCGCCGCCGGTGGCCGCGCCGAGGCAGAAGAACACGACGAAGGACGAGACGCCGAAGCGGATGTCCGGAGAGAACACGTTCTGGGCGAGCAGCGCGATCGCCGCGAAGGCGAGCCCCCCCGCGTGGAGGTCCATGCGAGCCCTGCCGGCCGTCCGCTTCCAGGTCCGGGCGAGCCAGAGTAGGGCGGTTACGAAGACGCCGGCCAGCAGCGCGAAGCCGACGATCCCGGTCTCGGCGAGGACCTGCAGGTATTCGTTGTGGGCGAAATTGATGATGACCTTCCGCTCGGGCCAGAGCGCGCGCAAAGCCTCGGAAGCGTGGGCCGGGAACTCGATGTGGAAGCGCCCCAAGCCGCATCCGAGCCAGGGATGGGCCAGCCACAAAGACAGCGTATCCTTCCATATGAGCCCGTGCGTCCACTGGCGGCCCCGGAACCCCCAAGCCGCCAGAGCCAGCAGGGCGACGACGGCGCCCATCGCGAGCCAGCGCCTGCGCCCGGGCAGCACGAGCACGACGGCGAGCCCGGCCGCGGCGCCGAGCCCGGCCAGCGCGGCGCGTGTCTGCGTGGCCAGAAGGCCGGCGGCCGCGAGCGCGGCGCACAGCCAGAGCAGGGGCCTGAGCTTGCCGCGAGGCGCCCCTGCCGGGGTCGACGCCGCAAGGCCGATGAGGGCGACGAGCGACGCGGAGAGGTACGCGGCGAGGAAGATGGGGTTGCCGAACGTGGCGATCGGGCGCTCGAGCTTGGGGACCATGAGTATCCAGACGCCCCCGCGGACCTGGAGGAGGGTGTAGAGGCCCAGGAGTCCCGCCGTCACTCCCCAGAAGGCCGTGACGCGCTCGGGCGCTCTCAGTCGCGGAATGGTCTGCGAGGCCGTGAAGAACGCGGCCGCCGAAAAGAGGATCCGCGTCAGCTCCAGGGAGGAGGCGCCCCGCTCGGGCGAAAGCCAGTAGAAGAGGATCCCTCCGGCGGCGAAGAGCGCCATCGGGAGGTCGAGCGGGGTGCGGATCCACGACGGGCGGCGCGCGGCGATCCAGGAGGACAGCACCGCCGCCATGACCGCCGCGAGGCCGGCCTCGACGGCCAGCATCTTGTAACGCAGGATCTTCTGGTCCGGGACGACGGCCAGCGCCAGGAAGGTCAGGCACCAGAGTACGGTCCATGCCGCGTCCGCGAGGGGATGCGCCGGGCCGATAGCGTCCGTATCCGGCGCGGCCGCACCTGCCGCCGACGCCTTTCCTGAGGGCGTCCGGCACGGCGCCCCTGCCGGGGTCGACGCCGCACCTGCCGCCGACGCCTTTCCTGAGGGCGTCCGGCACGGCGCCCCTGCCGGGGTCGACGCCGCACCTGCCGCCGACGCCGTACCGGCTTGCTCGTCTGGGGGCGGCCCCTTATGTCTTTTTCTTCTTCCCATGGGCCGCACCTGCCGCCGACGCCTTTCCCGAGGGCGTCCGGCACGGCGCCCCTGCCGGGGTCGACGCCGGGTCGGGCGACAATCTCCGCACGATCCGCTCCTGGCGGGCGAGCATCCGGCGCGCGTCGGCCGGCCGGCGGTGGTCGTAGCCGACGAGGTGGAGCGCGCCGTGGACCGCAAGGGTCAGGATCTCCGTGAGCGGCGAATGGCCCATCGCGCGCGCTTGGCGCCGCGCCGCGCCCCGCGCGATGAAGATGTCGCCGAAAGGCATGTCCGCGCCCCCCCCGCGGGGGGGCGCGATGAATTGGGGGGGCGAATCCTTCATGCGGGACCTGCCCCCGCCGGATCGCGCGCGCGTTTGTTTGGGGCGGTCGTCCGTGTAAGGAAAAGAGATCACGTCGGTGACGCTGTCGCGGCCCAGGAAGCGCTTGTTGATCCGGCGGATGCCGCGGTCGTCGATGAGGATCACGCAGAGCTCTCCGCGGCGACGCCCCCGAGGCCCGAGCGCCGCGCGAACCGCCCGCTCGATGAGGCGGCGCTCGGCCGGTTTCATGCGGTCGGCGCCTGACAGGAGAATGTTCATCGGTGCTTTTCCCCTTTGTCGCGTCCGGCCATGAGGCCGGAGGTTACGTTCGCCTTCGGCGAACATGCCCCTCGCTGCGAAAGGTTCCTCCCTCCGCTCGGCGCTCTCCAAGGGGGGCTGCTCTCCCCCCGTTTCGTCGGCGCTCGGCTTTCGCCCTGCGGGCGACGCCTCGCTGAACCCCCCGAAGCGGAAGGGATCACCGGTGCTTCTCCCATTGGTCGAAGGCTTTTATGATCTGCCGGACGAGGGGATGCCGGACGACGTCCTCGTCGAGGAAGTGAATGAACGACACCGGCTTCACGTTCCGGAAGATCTTTTCGACGATTACCAGGCCCGAGCGCCGGGGGTTCTCCAAATCGATCTGGGTGACGTCGCCCGTCACCACGACGCGCGAACCGGTGCCCATGCGCGTCAGGAACATCTTCATTTGCCCGATAGACGTGTTCTGGGCCTCGTCGAGGATGATGAAGGCGTTGTCGAGCGTGCGGCCGCGCATGTAGGCGAGCGGCACGACCTCGATGATCTCGTCGTCGCGCCACATGCGGAACTTGTCGGGGCCGAGGCACGTGTAGAACGAGTCGTAGAGCGGCTTGAGGTAGGGGCTGACCTTCTCGTAGAAGTCTCCGGGCAGGAATCCCAGCTTCTCCCCGGCTTCCACCACCGGCCGGGTCAGGATGATCCTCGAGACCTCGCGGGCCTTGAGCGCGCGCAGCGCGCAGGCGACGGCCAGGAACGTCTTGCCGGTGCCGGCCGGCCCGATCGCGATGGTCATGTCCCCGGCCGTGATCGACTCGATGTACTGCCTCTGACGGGGGCCGCGGGGCTGGATCGCCTTTCCGTAGGAGGTCACGAAGACGGCGTCCCGGGGCGGCGGCGCGCTTTCCACCGGAAATGGGAGCGGGCCGGCGGCTTCGTCGACCGGGCCCGCGCCCGAGCGGATCTGATCGAGGCGTTCCTTGAGCATCTTGAGGGCCTTCACGACCTTCGACGACGTCCCGCGGACCGAGAGGTGGAGCTGCTTCCCCTCGGGCTCGTGGCGGACGAACACCTCGACGCCGTGCTCCCGCTCGAGGCGGCGAAGGTAGCTGTCCTGCTCTCCAAGGAGCAGCAGCGCCTCCTGATCGTTAGCGAGCTTGAGTTTTCGGGTCACCATGGATTTCCCTCCGTATCGTCGCCGGCCGGCTCCTGACGGCGAGCCGGGGTCGACGCCGCACCTGCCGCCGGCGCCTCTCCTGAGGGCGTCCGGCACGGCGCCCCTGCCGGGGTCGAAGCCTCGTCCGCCTGCGCGTGTGTGGGGGCCCGGAGGAAGACGCCTTCCGAAAGGCCCAGGACGGAGGCGAGGCGCCGGGGTCCGTCTCCGGGCTTCGCCGCGCCGGCCCGCGCCTCTCCCGAGGGCGTCCGGCACGGCTCCCCTGCCGGGGTCGACGCCGGGTCCTCGTCCGGGCGCAGGCGTTCAAGCCCTTGCCGGCCGAGATCCTGCAGCTCCCAGACGTTGAGGCGGAGGCCCGAGCGACCGGCGGCCTCCAGCAGCGTCAGCAGTATCGACAGCTTCTCGGGCCCCGGGTCGCCCGCGAAGGCGGACGCCGAGAATTTGACGTATTCCCGCACGAGATGGGCGCCGGGCAGCATGTCCGGGGAGATCCCGGCGTCCGCGGCCTCCCGCAGGCGGCTGGCGACCTCCCCGGCCGGAAGGCGGGCGAGCCGCCGGAGAGTTCCCCGCCATCTCTCATCGATCCTGCGCCGGGGCTCCGAGCCTCGCGGCAGCAGGCCGCGCGCCGCTTGGCGGCGCGCGGCCGGGAACAGGGCGTCCAGCGTGAAGTGGCGCGGTCCGAAGACTTCGTCGGCGACGGCGCGGAAACTCTCCGCCTCGTCCTCGGCCGCTCCGCGAAGGAGAGCGGCATCGAGCCGCGCGGCGATATCCCGGCAGCGGGCCGTCTCCGCGCCGGGCAGCACGCGGCATTCGATGTCGGTGCCCCCGCGGTGCAGGACCGCCGCGCAGGCGTGGATCGTCTCGAAGGTCCGGAGGCGGCGGATCGCGACGCGGCTGACCGAGAGGCTGAGCGCTTCGCTCCGGCGGTCCGCGCTTCGCGCCGGCCTCACGACGCGGCGGCACAGCGGCGTCACCGAGTGCCGCATGCTCCGGAAGCGAGGCGGGGACTCCAACGGGCTCGGAGCGGGCGCCTGCGCGAGGTGGTCGGCCACGGCGTAGTGCGCGGCGGCGCGCACGAGGTCGACGCGCGCCGCCGCGACGGCCCGGGTATAGACCGCGGCCGCGTCCGGGTAAGGAGACCCGTCGGAGGGGCATTTCGAGAGTCGCTTTAGGAACTCTTTCTCAAGGTCCTCCGCTCGCCGGCGCTCCCCGTCCAGCCCCCCGAGAACGTCCAATGCTCGGGCGGCGGCCAGCAGGGACTGGACCGGGCCGAGGCCGGAGACGTCGTTGTCCTCCCATCCCCAATGGCAGAACATCTTGAGGCGCGAGCGCTGCATCTCGCAGAGGGCGATGGCCCGCCGCGCCTCGTCGGGCCGCGGATGGCGGAGCGACTCGGCGTCCAGGAATGGCTGGGTCGCGCCGGTCTCGGTCGTGAAGGCCAGCGCCCCGCAGGCCTCGCGGGCCCGCGCGGGCGAGGAGAACAGCTTTGAGCCGTGCGCCTCGAAGCGCTCGTCGAGCCGGGCGGAGAGCCAATCGAGCGCGGCGCGCAACGGCTCCCGCCAGCCTGCCGGGCGCGCGGGAGGGGGGGCGAAGCGGCAGTCGCAGTCGTTGCTCCATCGGCCGACCCCGTGCGGGCAGCTGCGCGAGCTGAGGGTCCTGAGCTCGACTTCTTGGGGCGACGGGAAGAGGTCGAGGAACTCGCCGTAGCTGACGCGGCGAGCCGGGCCTTCGCGTTCGAGAGCGTCGAGAGCGGCCGCGAGCGCCCGCTCGCCGCGCGGAGCGAGGAGCCCGAACCATTCGCCGTCCGGCGCGATGTGCGTAAGCTCGGCCGCGTCGTTGGCCGTATAGGAGTCGACGATCCGGGTCGCGAACCTGTGGCCCGCCTCGATCACGTGGTCGAAGGCTCGCTCGGAAGGGCTTGAGGCGGCCTGCCTCGTGTCCGGCGGGCCCGGGGAGGCGGCCGTGGGCAGCCGCCCCAGCAGGGCGGCCGGGGAGAGGTCGGTCCGATAGAAGAAGATGTCGATATGGCGCTTCTTCCGGGCCCGGGAGCGCCAGCGGTAAGGCCGCGTGGAGTCCAAGGTCTCAGGGGCCACGTCCAGCCAGTCGGCCTCGGAGTCGGAGCCGACCGGTCGGACCCGGGCCGCTTGGTCCGGGCGCAGGAGCGTGAAGCGGACACCCGCCTCGATGAGCACCTCGAGGGTCTCGGCGTCGACGGCGTTCTCCGGCAGCCACAGGCCCTCGGGCCGCCGCCTGAAGCGCCGCTGGAAGTCGTCGAGCCCCCAGCGGACCGCCGCGCGTTTGTCCGCGAGCGAGGCCAGCGGAAGGATCAGAGAGGGGTAAGGCGCGGCGAGGGCGTTGCCGTGGCCGCCGTGCTCGCGCAGGCCTGCGCGGTCGGCGTCGAGGATCCGCGCGTAGACGCGCTTCTGGTGCCGTTCGATCCAGGCCAATAGTTCCGGGCCGAAGTCGAAGCTTATCCGCCCGTAGTTGTTGACGTGGCCGAGGGCGCGCCCTTCGGTGTCGAGCAGCGCCGCGGCGGAGTTCGGGCCGTAGCATTCATGGAAGGCCCGCTCGAAAGCGTCGCGGTAGGGGAGCGCCGACGGATCGGGCTCCGTTTCCTCCAGCCATGGGTTCTCCCGGGGGGGGAGGTCGAAGTGGGCGTGGAGGCAGAAATACTTGTTTCTCACCCGAGACCGTCGACGATGTCGTGTATGTCCTTGAGCAGGCAGACGTAGGTCGGGCCCTGGGGCGCCTTATCCCAACCGGAAAGCAGCTCCCGGAAGGCGGCGGGGTCGTCGGTCTCGAAAGCGACCACGAAGGGCTCCTCGCCCAGGCCCCGCCCGTCCAGGACGTGGACGCGCCCGCCGGCCGGCCGCTTCGCGCCCTCGAGGGCCGCCGCCGCGTCCGCCGGCGCCGGGGTCACGAATAGGTACTTGCCGTTGCCGACCGCGCCGGGCGCCTTCGCGTCCTCGCGCTCCGGCTCCTGCGGCGGCGCGTATTCGGCCGCGCGCACCGTGCCGAGGAAAGACCGGACCGGGACCAGGTACTTGCCGAGGCCGGACTCCTGGAGGTGGCAGGACATGGCCTGGAAATTCTCTAGGTGGGGACTGAGCCGGAGCAGCAGCACGTCGCAGTCCGCGCGCAGTCCGGTCAGCGCGTAGGCCGCGACGGAAAGCTGTTCGCAGGACCTGTCATAGGCGGCGAGGAACTCCTGCTTGCACACGACTTTTTCGTTGGCCATCAGCGCGCGATAGCGCGCTTCGAGCCGCAGGAACAGGAGATCCATGTATAGGTGCGCTTTTCCGCGTTCGCCCATCGTGTCCTCCTTAGTCGAGATCGCTGGGATAGGGTTCATCGTCCCGGTCCTCCTTGTCGCTGGGGAATACGTCGATCGGAGACGGCTTCTGGTAGCGGCGGCGTGGGCGGCGGGAGGGACCGGTCTCGCGCTGGCGCCGCTTCGGAGGCTTGCGGGGCCGGTCCGGGGACGCGGTCTCGCGCCGGCGTCCTTCCCGGGGATTGGGCGGCCGAGCGGACGGCCCGGCCCCGCGCTCGCGCAGCTCCGGAGTCGCCGGCGGCTTGCGGGGCGGCCGCGCCTGCTCGCGCCGCCCCGAGGCGCCGGGCTCCGGTCGCGTGAGCCTCACGAACGTCGTGTCGCCCGGGAGGTCCGGCCACGCGGGGGGCTCCTCCGCCTCGTCGAAGCCGGCGAGCCCGGTCAATACGCGGACCGGCAGCAGCAGGTCGCCGCCTTGGCGGACGGGGTCCCCGGCCGGGAGCGCCAGGGTGGTGTTGCCCACCAGGAACTCGAGCATGCCCTCCCACTCCGTGCCCGGGACGAGGTAGCCGTCCTCGTCGAGCAGGACCGTGTAGTCACCGCCCGGCTCATCCTCTTCGTCCCGGGCTTCGGGTGTCGCGCGCTCGACGCCGCCCTCGATCCTGCGGCCGGGTTCCTTCTTGTCCCAATAGGTCAGGAGCTGGCCCTTCTCGATCCAGCGGGTGTCGCCGGGCCGGACATGTCCGACGAGCCTCAGCTTGCGGGCGGCCTCCACCATCAGAGCCCCGGCCTTGACCCACTTATCCTCGCGCGCGAAGACCTTGAGGACGAAGCAGGCGTCCTGACAGCGGACCGCCATCGGCTGGTAGACCCGCCGCCAGCGTTCGATGATGGTCTCCGCGGGGGTGGTCCCCCGCGCGTCCATGATGGCCGCGAACTCCTTGGTCAGCACGAGCCCCATGTCCGCGCGCCTGGCCGCCCAGGCGTTCGGCTTGGCCGTCACGTTCGCTATCCGGCCATCGATCGTCGATTTGATGTGGAAGATCTCGTCGGCCCGGACCGTCCCGTGCGTCCGGACCAGAAGGGCGCTTCTGTGGACGTCCGCCTCCAGCAGGCCTTCCCACTGGGTCCCGGGGGGGAGGTAGTGCTCCTCGTCGAGGGTGAGCGTGAAGGCGCCGCCGCGCCCGGACTGCCCGCCCTCCGTCTCCATGTTGAGGCGTTCCACTCGCCCCCGGATCCTGCGTTTGGGGTTCTTCCTGTCCCAGTAGGCCAGCGGCTGGCCTTCTCTGAGCCAGTGGGCGTCGTCGGCGCTGACGCGCCCGACGAGTCGCAGGCCGCGGGCCGCTTCGAACAGCGGGGTCTCCTTGTCGACCCACTTTGTGGGCAGGGCGTAGACGTTCATGATGAAGCAGCCGTCCGGGCAGCGGACCGGCGTCGGCTTGTAGACCCGCTTCCAGCGCTGCACGAGGGTGTCGGATGCCGTCGTCCCCCGGGTAGCCATCATGGCCGCGAACTCTTTGCTCACGACGTTGCAGAGCTCCATGCGGCCGTCGGCCCAGGAGTTCGGCGCGGCCTCCAGATTCTCGATCCGGCCCTCGATCGGCGATTCGATGCGGAAGACGTCCTCCGCCAGGACGGTCCCGCGCGTCCGGACCAAGAGCCTGAGCGGCCCCGCCTCGACGTCGCCGGACGGCCCCGGCGCGGCGGAGGGAGCGGGGGCGGGCTGCTCGGCCGCGGCGCGGGGGCCGGAGGCGGCCAGGAATACGGCGGCCGCCCCCGCGAGCGCTAACAGGCCGTGGCCCGTGGCGCGCACAGGCGCTCCTTCTCCGCGTCCAGCTTCGGGTTGACTCCTTGCCACGCGTGGCCGAGGAAGGCGGCGTAGGACCACGGGCATGTCTCGGAGAACATCCGGGCGAGGGCCTCGGCGTAGCGCCGGATCTCGGCCTGAGCGTGCGCGTCGGCGCGCAGCGAGAGGAAGTTCATCAGGCTGCGGAGGTTCACGGTCCAGTAGAACTCCGTGTAGACGTTGACCGGCAGCACCATGCGGGCCATCTCCCGCGCCACGCCGGCTTCGATCATCTCCTGATAGGTCCTGCGGGCCAGGTCGACCGAGCGGGAGAAGGCCTCATGGATCCGCCGCTGGTCCAGGCTCGGGCTTTCCACCGAGCCCTGCTTGTTCTTCTTGTCCTGGGCGCGCCAAGCCTCGGGTACGTAGAACTCGTCGGAGGTCTTCGTGTAACGGTAGCTGATCTCGTTGTACGCCGCGAAGCGGTGCCGGAACCATTGCCGCGCGACGAAGATCGGGCATTTTACGTGGAATTTCAGGACGGCGTGCTCGAAGGGGGTCAGGTGGCGGTGCTCGAGAAGGTATCCGATGAGCTTTCGGTCGCGCTCCTCTCCCTTCGAGGCTCCGCCGTAGCAGACCCGGGCCGCCTCGACGACGCCGGCGTCCCCTCCCATCGATCCGACAAGGCGGACGAAGCCCTTGTCGAGCACCCTGATCTCGGCCATCTCGTCCTCCTCCGCTATTGTACGATTCTTTTGCGCGGCTTGGGAGGCAGGCCCTGTCCCGCGTCCTTGAAGCGCACCATGTCGGGCAGGTCCCGAGAGGCGTCGACCCGGTCCCGGACCCATCGCACCAGGCGGGCGTCCGGCAGGAGCGCCTTGCCCCGCCAGCGGTAGAAGAGAGAGTTCAGCTTCTTGAGCCAGGCGCGTTCGGTCCCGTCCCGGGCGAGAAGGTGGGGTACGACGATCACCCGGCTGACCCTGCTGAGGTTCCGGATCAGCGCCTGCAGGCGCCGCTCGGACTCGGCGGCCTGCCGCGGATCGTCCTTCGTCTGGGGGCGGAGCGCGACGCCGCGCACCGTGCGGAAGAGCCCCTCCGCCTCGATCTTGCGCGCCAGCGAGCCCAGGTGCCGCTCGACGATCTCGTTGTCCTCATCGGCCGGCGCTCCGTTGCCGATGATGACGACCGACTCGCCCTCGGGCTCCCTGCTCATCTCCCGGGCCCTGCTGAGGAGCACCTCGGCGGCGAGCGGAGCGTCGTCCAGCGCGTCGCTCATCACGAGGGGCACCTTGAGCTTGGCCCGCGGCACGACCCGCCCCCGCATCCCCCACGCATCGAGGAAGGCCTCGGACGGGTATTTCCGCAGCCCGAGGATGTATCGGATCTGCTCGATCTCCGGCGATTGGGAGTGCAGGTGGAGCGGTACGACCACGATCTTGCGGATCTTCGCGGCCTGCAGGCGGTCTATCGCCCGCTGCATGGCGCGCGGCGCGACCGGGCCGACGGAGGTCTCGAGCGGGTATTGATTGCCCAGGGACTTTCGCAGGTCTCGCACGAAGGCGCTCCATTCGGCGCCTCCGCTTTCGGCGATGACGAGTACGCCCAGGGCCTTCTCTCCCCAGGGGGATTGAGACCAGGCAGGGAGAGCAACGAGCCAAGCGGCCAGAAGCCCCCCAATAGCTCGGTAGATCATCGGTGGCCTTATTTTAACAAATTGGCTTTTCGGGACTATTGCGGATCTCGTCGAGGCGGAGCCGGAGCTCAGCGAGGCGCACCGGCTTGGTCACGAAGCCGCTGCCGCCGTGGATCCGGGCGCCGCGGGCGTCATGCGCGGCGTCGCGCTCCGTCAGGAACAGGACAGGTACGTCCCGCAGCGTGCGGATCCTGCGGCAGACCGCGAAGCCGTCGAGCTCGGGCAGCCTCACTTCGAGAAGGACTAGGTCGGGGCGCGCGTCTTTGAACATCCGCAGGGCTTGCTCTCCGTCCGCGGCGAGCAGGGCCTTCCAGCCCAGCCGCTCGAGATGGGCCTTCAGGAGCGCGCCTACCCCCGCGTCCTGCTCCGCGATGAGGGCTTTCTTACGCTTTGCCACGGATCCCTACACCTTTCCCAAGGGGACCGGGCACTGCGCTCCTGCCGGAGCGGCTGTGCCACGGCGCCCCATGCCATTCCCAAGGGGGCCGGGCACTGCGCTCCTGCCGGAGCGCTGCACCACGGCGCCGGCGCTACTTACGGAACCTCCAGACGGAGGTCCGGCCGTCGGCTCCGACCACGGAGACGAGCAGGCTCTCCGGGTGCCCCGGGGCGCCGGGGACCTCCGCGAGCCCCGAGGCGTAGCCGCCCAGCTCGGCCTTCCAATCCGGCTCCAGACTGAGCCCGTTCCACCGCAGGTGGTGGAGCTCCGAGCGGCTGAACATGCCGAAAGACGAGGCGAGACCGAAGAACCGAGCGACGTTCCTGAGCGTATAGACGCCGGAGAGGCCCTCCGGGCCGCCGCTCTCGACGTATAGCCCGGGATGGAAGTGCAGCGTCTTCCCCTGCCACTCGAGGCGTTCGGCGGTCTGGCCGTAGGTCTCCGGGGACGTCCAGGAGCCTTTGGGGAACCGGATGCGTATGCGGTTCACGTGGTTATAGCTCAGCAGGAGCGCGCCGTCCTCGCGCGGAGCCAGGCCGAAGCCGTAGACCCACTCGAGGCGCTTGTGCTTGAGCGACCGCTTCGAGCGCCGGTACTTGCCGTCGACGTATTCGAGCCCGTAGACCCGGGACGTGGGGAAGCTCCGGTCGGCCTCGAGACGCTGGACGGCCAGAGCCCGCTCGGGGCCGGCGGTCTGATAGGAGCGCACCATCCACGGCAGCGTCGTCCGCTTCTTCAGCGAGCCGTCCGCCCAGTCGAGCACGAATGACTCCACGTTCTGGAAGAGCTTGTTGTGGGCGGTCGCGAAGATCTCCGCGCGTCCGTCTTGGTCGAGGTCGGCCGCCTCCAGGGAGACCAGGCGTACGCCGGTGGTATTCTCCTCGAACGTGCCGAGGGGCTTCCAGGTATTCTCCGAGCCCCAGAACGAGAAGACGCGGACGCTGCGCTGGTCCGCGAGCATGATCTCGGGCTCGCCGTCGGCGTCGACGTCGCCGACCGCGATGTCGACGGCCTCCATCGCCACAAAGGGGCTGCGGGCGTCCGAGGAGCGCAGCCCGGACTTCCCCGGTCTCTCCGGGGCGGCGTCGGCCGCGGCCGGGACCTCGGAGGGCGGTGCGTCTAGGAGGTCGATCCGGGCCCTGAGCCCGGGCGCCGCCTCGCCCGGGGCATTCTCGATGCGTCCGACCGAATACGTCTCGCGCACCTCGAGGAGGCTGCCGGAGACGACGGTCTCGATGACGGGGCCCAGCGAGTCCCCTGTGACGGGGTGTCTCAGCTCCTCGCCCTCCCGGTAGACCTCGAAGCGCTGCCCTCGGGCCGCTCCGGAGCTCAGGCCCAGGTCGATATAGACTTTCGCGCCCTCGACCTTGACGACATAGCCCTTCAGCGTCGTCTCAGCCGCCTTTGCGGCGGCGGCCGACGCGCCGAAGCCCGGCGATGACGAGGCCGCCGCGCCGAGCAAGCCCAAGGCGCACGCGACGATCATGATAGCGTTGAAAGTCTTGCGATTCATGGTGAGGAAGGATACCATTTTCCGTGAAAATCTGGCCAATTCATACGGGAAAATAATCTACAATCAGGCCTTCATGCCCTATAGACCCGTCGGGCGCTACGATGACCTGCTGATGCTGCTGGCCCGCGCTTTGCGCCATCGCAACGGCGGGTCCAGGCGGAGGAAGCCGCCGCTGTGGCGTCTGCTGTGGGAGCCGTGGTTCCATCTGTTCGGCATGGGGTCCGGGCTGCTCCTGCGGCTCCTTCCTCCCGACATGATGCTCGCGGCGTTGGACCGTCTCAACCTGTTTCTCGAGGGCGGCAAGCCGAGCTATCCCTTCGATCCGGACTCCCCGGGGTTGCGGGAGGCCGCCGCTCTCTCACGCGAGGTCGAGCGCGAGACGGGCCGGCCGGCGGCCCTGCTCTGCACGCTGGCCCACGCCCCGGTGGAGGAGGATCTGCTCTATCTGAACATCGAGCTCTTCCGCCACGGGCTCCTGGGCTTGCGGGCCGTTCGCGGCCGCCCGTGCCGGCCGCGGCTCGTCAACGCGATCGACGCCTTCGCTCTCGACATGCTGCCCCTCCATGAGGAAGGGGCCTACTCGGGGATCATGGGGACGCTGCATCTCGGCTTCGACAGGATGCCGTCGGAGCGTTCGTGGCCGGGGCGGCTGCTTCTGGGACGCAACGCCTGGCCCTCGGTGGCCGCGCGCATCCGGCGGCAGCTCTCGGGCGGCGGGGAGGCCATCATCGTCCCCGCCGGGGGGGTTCCGAGCACCGCGCGCAT
The DNA here is from genome assembly GCA_043819795.1 of Elusimicrobiota bacterium. Taxonomy (GTDB): domain Bacteria; phylum Elusimicrobiota; class Elusimicrobia; order UBA1565; family UBA1565; genus JBDREN01. The sequence continues at coordinate 28,404 of JBDREN010000140.1, read as the reverse complement.
CTTCTACTGCGCGCGGGAGTTCGTGGGCCGCCTCTGCCGGCGGGGACCGTACGCCGCGGATCCGGGGCGCGTCCGGGCATGGATGGAGCGGGAGGAGCCCGGCTTCGAGGCGTTTCTCTGGTCGGGGGCCGTGGGCCCCCGGCTCGGCCGGAGCCTCTGGAGGTTGCTGGAGGCCTGGGTGCTCTCTCGCCTCATGGAGGGCGACGGCCTGGACTGCGCTCAGCGGGGATCGCTCTCGGAGGGTGGGCGCCGGGCGTTGCGCCTGTGCGCGCTGGCGATCGGCCGGCCGCCGGAGGAGGCGGACCGGATCGTCGGGAGCTTCGAGGCCGAGTTCGCCCGGGAGAACCCCTACCGGGAGCGCTTCTTCGAGTTCATTGTCGCTCGGGTGGTCGCGCGCGGGACTCCGGTCGTCGTGCTGCCGCTCAAGTGCGGGTCGCCCGAATCGGTCCGGATCGCCTTCGGCTCGCCGTTGGCCCTGGCCGCCGCACCTGTCGCCCACGCCCTTCCCGAAGGCGCCCGGCACGGCGCCCCTGCCGGGGTCGACGCCGCGCGGGGGCGTTCGGTCCGGCTATTAAGGCCCGGGACGACGCCTTGCGAGCTTCCGGTCGGCCGGGTGTGTCGCGAGTTCGTGGGCGCGGGTTGGACTTAGCCTTTCGCGGATTGTCCTAGAGCGAGCCGGGACCTGATGTGCGCGCGCAGGTCGTTTAGATCGAAAGGTTTGGCGACGCAGGCGCAGGCGCCCAGCTCGAGGACCTTCCTGGTGGCCTTCTCGTCCTTTATGCCGGTCACCATGATGACGGGCAGGTCCGGATGGATCGTCTTGGCGGCCTTGAGAAAACCGATCCCGCCGAGCTCGGGCATGAGGATATCGAGCAGCACCAGGTCCCGCGGATCGCGGCGGATCATCTCGAGCGCCCTGCGGCCGTCCTCCGCCAGGCTCACGTCGTAGCCCTCGGCCTTCAGGAACGACGACAGGACGGCGCGGGTCGCGTCGTCGTCGTCGACCACCAGTATCCTGGCTCTGGCGCGGTCCCGAGGGGGCCCCGGCGGCCGAGGCGGCCTGCCGTCGGTCCTCCGGTCCATCAAGAAGGCGCTTGCGGCGTGGTCCTTGCGGGATTTGAGGTGGCGCTTGATCTCGGCGGTGATGTCCGCGACCTTCGCGTAGCAGTCCAGGCTCCGTCTCTCATCGGTGGCGATCGCGATGGACAGGGTCATCAGGGGGAAGCGGCGCTCGATCCCTCTGCGGTCCCGCGTCGCCACGTATCCCTTGGCGCGGTCCATGGGGCCGTAGTGGGAGGGGGATCGGGAGTCGAAGCGGGCGATGATCTCGTGGGCGATCCGCTCCGCACGCCGCGGACGGGTCAGTATCACGAAGTCGTCGCCCCCGACGTGGCCCACGAGATCGTCGCGGCTTCCGGCGCGCCGCACGCTGTCCAGGAGGGCGGCGGCCGTTTCACGGATCACCCGATCTCCGCGCGCGTATCCGTAGGCGTCGTTGAAGCTCTTGAAATGGTCGATGTCGATATAGAGCACGGCTAAGGCCCTTTGTCCCCGGATCCTGCGGTTCACCTCGCTCTCGATCATGAGGCCGCCGGGCAGGCGCGTGAGCGGGTTGGCGGAGAGGAACGTCTCGTTGCGCCGCAGGATGCTCTCGACCCGGGCCAGCAGCTCGCCCGGGTCGAGGGGGCCGGCCAGGTAATCGTCGGCCCCGAGCTCGTAGCCTTCGATCTTCTCCAAGCCGCCGGTCCGCTGCGACACGAGGACGACGGGGGTCATCTGAGCGTGGATGTCCGCCCGGAGCGCCCGCAATACCCGCCAGCCGTTCCTCTTGGCCATGTCGATGCCCAGCAGGATGAGGCCCGCCCTGCGGCTTTCCGACAGCCGGATCGTCTCCGCTTCGTCGGAACCGCACAGGACCGGGTAGGAGCGGGATTCCAGGGCCCGCTTCAGCACGGACCGCAGGAGCGCGTCCTCCTCCGCGACAAGGATATCCCGGTTCATGTGGGGGTGCGTTCGTTGCGTCGCCGCCGATGTGATGCCAGAGCAAGATTGCGGATTGATTGCGCGGAGGCGGGGCGGCCTGAATTCGCCGCCGCGTCCCGCGGATAATTTTGTACACTCGAAGCGACGAGGATGAACAAAAAGATCTACGCCCACGCCTCCGACCTCAAGGGCTTCTCCGTCAAAAACTGCCCCTCCATGCCGCCTCCGAGCGGCATCCTGATGTGTCCGCCGGAGTACTACGACGTGACCGACATCCGCAACCCCTACATGTCCGGCAACCTCGGCAAGATCGACCGGGGGCTCGCCCGGCGGCAGTGGGAGGAGGTGAAGGCGGCTTTCGAGAAGCTCGATCGCCCGGTGCGCACGATCGCTCCCGTGAAGGGCCTCGTCGACATGGTGTTCGCGGCGAACCAGACGCTCACCGGCCTCACGAGCCGCATGCAGAAGGTCTGCATGCTGGGCCAGATGCGCCATCCGGTCCGGCGAGGCGAGGTCGGCCACTTCGAGAAGTGGTTCCGCGCCGAGGGATACCGGATCGTGCGTCTCAAGGATCCTTCTCTGACTTTCGAGGGGATGGGCGACTCCCTGTGGCATCCCGGCAAGCGGCTGCTCTGGGGCGGCTACGGGTTCCGGACGGACCCGGAGGTCTACCAGGAGGTGGCCGAGATCTTCGAGACCCCCGTCGTATTGCTGAAGCTCGTCAACGAGCGGTTCTATCACCTGGCCACCTGCTTCTGCCCGCTGACCCCGGAAGCGGCGCTCATCTATCCGCCGGCGTTCGATCCCGTCAGCCTCGAGCTCATCCTGAAGTTCTTTCCGGTCGTCCTCGCCGTCGAGGAGAAGGAGGCGATGGCCAAGATGCCCTGCAGCGCGAGCGTGGTGGACTCGACGGCCGTCATCCAGCGCGGGGCCGACGCCGCCATCCGCCACATTCGGGCGGTGGGGCTCGTGGAAAGCGAGGTGGACACTTCCGAGTTCATCAAGTCCGGGGCGTCGATCTTCTCTCTGAAGATGAACCTCTATTGACCGCCCGGCCGCGCTCGCTTCCGCTCGCCGTCCTTCTGTCCGTGCTCTTCGGGGAGTTCGCACGCTGTCAGGATGCACTGGCCGCCGACGCCTTTCCCGAGGGCGGCCGGCACGGCGCCCCTGCCGGGGTCGACGCCGCGCCCGCGGGAGCCGCCGCCGCCGACCGATTGTCCGACAGCGAGCTCGCCGCCCCCGCCGCCGTGCGCCCGGGCGATGCCAAGCTGTCGAAGCGGATGCGCGACGCGTTGAGCAGCATCGCCCGGGAGCTTTCGGCCACCGAGTCCGGCCGGCGCCTGCTGGCGCTGACGGGCGAGACGCCGGTCGTCGAGCGGGCGCGCCAGCCCGGAGCCGCCGTGCGCTATTGCAGGGATGAGAACCTCTTCGTGGTGGATCCCGGCCGGTCCGCCGGCCTCACGCGTCTGGACTTCGAGGCGCTTTTCGTCCGTGAGCGCTGGAAGGCCGCGGCACGTCTTCCGATCGACCTGATCGACGCCGAGATGGCCGCGCGGCAGGCCGTCCTGGAGTACGCCCTGCAGAAGGCGGCCGTCAGGCCGGACTTCGCGCGCAGGCTCCGCATGGCCACGGTCCGGGAGCGCGAGAGGCTCGAGGAGCGCCGGAAGATGGACGACTGGGCCAAGCGGGGAGGGAAGGGCGATCCATTGCTGTTCCCTGGCCCGCCGCCCAAGGGCACGCTCTCGCGCATCGCCTTCGACCTGTATCTCTTCAGTGAGGATCCCTACGTGTTCTACGCGGCGGCCGTGGAGTCGCCGGGGCCGCCGCCCGGGGCCGTGACGTTCAGCGAGGTCGGCGATTTTCTCGAGCTGCACGCTCCGCGTCTCGACCGGATCCAATTCCGCGCGGGCGGGCGCTACGCGCTCGTGGAGGGGCGCCCCTACCCCGGGCGCGTGGCGCGGGCGGCCCGCGTGGTCCGAGACCGGGAGGGCCTCTCCCGCCTGACGGAGGGCCTGGGGCTCTTCCGCACCGTGGCGCAGCGGGAACTGAGCAAGGAGGTCAACGCCTGGCTGCGCGCGATCCCGTGAAAGGCTCGGAGGCGTTCGACTTCGTCGTGCTGGGCTCCGGTTGCTACGAGCCGGGCCTGCCGGGCCCGGGTAAGGTGCGCAATCCCGCCGGCTACGCGGTGCGGCGCGGCGATCAGGTGCTTCTTTTCGACCTCGGATTCGGGAATCTGCGCCAGCTGGTGCGCGCCGGCCTGAGGCCCGACGAGGTCAGCCACGTCTTCGTGACCCACCGGCATCCGGATCATATCGGCGATCTGCCCGCGCTGCTGTTCTACTATCGCTACGACGGCAGGCCGCGCCGCGGCAGGCTGCGTCTCTACGGCCCGCGGGGCTTCCGGAATTTTCTCGAGCGTCTGACTCGCGCGCACCATCCGTGGCTGCGTCCTCGGGGGTTCCGGATGAGCGTGGAGGAGCTCGAAGAGCCGGCCGTCGTCCGGGGCGAGGGCTGGCGGGTGGCCTGCCGGGAGGTCCCGCACACGACCGAGTCGCTGGCCTACCGTTTCGAGTGCCGGGGCGGCAGCGTCTGCTACACGGGGGACACGGAGTGGGACTCCGGCCTCGCGCGCTTCGCGGCGGGGACGGACCTGCTCGTGGTCGAATGCTCGCTGGCCGACCGGGCGCGGACGGCGGGGCACCTTCGCGTTTCCGAGGCGATCCGCCTGGGCCGGATGTCGGGAGCGCGGCGCGTCCTGCTGACCCATTTCTCGCCCGCCTCCGAGAAAGGGCTTTCCCGGCGCATCGCCCGCGACCGCCGCTTCCGGAAGGCCGAAGACCTCATGCGCATCCGCATCGGCCGAACAAAATCCGGCAAGCGGTAAGCGCGGCGCCGCACGGGTTCTCGCCGCTCCGATCGAGTCCGCGGGAAATCCGTGCTGACGCCCGGATGAACGGCATTCTTGCGACGGAGTTCCCTATGACTGGACGGTGTAAGCGCCGCAGGGCAAGCCTGCGGCGCTGATTGCGGGCTTGAATCCGCGACCGGCTCCGGTTATACTGGGAATATGGCGATGTTGCCCGGCATAGCGTTCGTCTTCGCCCTCTTCGCGGCTCCCGCGCTGCCGCAGGGGGATGACGCCGCGGAGAAACCGAAAGAGACGGATTACGAAAGCTCGAAGTACATCGCCCCGTCCCGGGAGAAAGAGAGCTCCTACCGTTTCGACAAGGAGGGCAATCCCCTCCGCGGAGAGGACAAGAAGGAAGAAGCCAAGGGAAAGAAGAAGAAGCCCGAGCGCGCCGGGAGCAAGAAGCTCACCCGCAAGCCCGGCAAGCGGCGCCCCGGGCAGTCCAAGAAGGAGGCCCCTGCGCCGGAGGATGCGGCGCCCGGGGAGGCCTCCCCTGAGGAGCCGGAGCTGGACGGCGAGGACGGTCCTCAGGAGGAGGAGCCCAGCGAAGGCTTCGACTACGGGGCCGTGAGTCTCGACGACGGCGGGACGGCGGGGACCGTCCCCTCCGTGGGAGACGGAGGCTCCGGCGAAGAGGACGCCTCGATGCGGTCCGGCGGCGCCGTTCCCGAGCGGCCTCCCGCCGGCCAATAGCGGTCTTCGGGTATGAAGCAGAGACGCGCCTACCGTTGGGCCCTTTTCGCGCTCGCTATCGTCTGCTTCGTGTATTTCGTGTTCGTGGACAGCGACTCCATCCCGGCTTTGGCTCTGTTCTTCCTCTTCGGGGGGCTGTGGTACTGGCTCGAGCGGCGGAAGATGCGCGAGCTGGACGCGCCCGAGCCCAAATAGGGCGCCGCCGCCTACTCCGATCCGGCCGGCGCTTTCAGGCTCTTCGCCATCCGCGAAAGCTCGTTGATCATGAGGCTCATCAGGATGATGAATAGGATCTGCGCCGTCTGCTCGCCCCATTCGAGCACGGATCCCAGGCCCCGCGCCGCGTGGATGACCAGAAGCAGCAGCGACACGCTGACCGCGGAGAACATGGTCTTGCCGCGCGTGTCGTAGATGGCCGTGGCGAAGGGAGTCAGGACCAGCAGCAGCCACATCGGCCGCCAGTACCCTCCCAGGAAATAGACGAGCATCACGTTGACGGTGAGGTTTGCCGCCAGCCGCGTCGGGATCAGGAAGGACTGGTCCCCGTTGAAAGCTTGGAGGAGGCGGAAGCCGACCGTATTGAACAGCACGCTGAACGCGAGAAGCCCGAGCGAGATCTCCCGGACGGGGCTGATGGGCTGCGAAAGGATGACGCCCAAGGCGACCAGGATGACGGCCAGCGGCGTGGCGTAGGGGTAGACCGTGGCGATGAACGTCTTGCTGCCCTTGGCCATCTGCGAGAGGTCGTTGATCATCAGGGTCATGAGGAAGATGAAGGCGACCTGGGCCAGCTGCTCGCCCCATTCCAGGGGGGAGATGGAGCCGTGCGCCGCGTGGATGGCGATCAGGAGCATGCACACCGTGGCCGAGACATAGATCACTCTTCCTCGCTTATCGTAGATGGCGGTGGCGATCGGAGTCAGGGCCAGCAGCAGCCACATCGGGTGCCAGTGGAGCCCGAGGTAGTAGATGAGCAGCACGTTCGTCGTGAGGTTGACGGTCACGCGCACATGGATCAGGTACTTCGGGCTCCCGGTCGCCGCCTGGATGAGGCGGATCCCGTACATGTTGAACACAAAGCCGAATATGATGAGCCCGATCGAGAGCTCGAGCACCGGGCTCAAGGGCCGCGACAGGATCAGCCCGCCCGTCACCAGCACAACGGCGAACGGCGTGGCGTACCGGCTGACGAGGACGGCGAGGTCCACGGTCTTCTTCTTTTTCTCTTCAGAGGAGGCCATGGCGAGACTCCCGGTCCGCGGATTTCATCAGTATGAGGTCCATTCGTTCCCCTTGAGGTCGGTATGGGTGCATGCGACCCAGAGCGTGCCCCATCTTCCGCCGGAGTTCACGTAGCCCCATCCTCCGTTATCGATCGAGAAGTCGATGTCGTCGCTGTAGTTGATCGTGATGGCCGAGCCGTGCTCGGCGGTGTAAAGAGGGACGACCTTGGTCAGGTACTTGCTCCCCGGCTGCATGAGCGGGTTGAGGTCGAAGGGAAAGACCCCTTCCATGTCGGCGTAGTACACGGTCAAAGCGGAGCGGATCGAGCCGAGCTTCCCGCGGGTCGCCCCTTCGTTGGCCCGGCGGATCATCGTCCCGAACTTCGGGGCCATGATCGACATCAGGATCGCGATGATCGCCAGAACGATCATCAGCTCCACCATAGTGTAGCCGGCGCGGCTCGGCTCGGTCCGGCCGGGGAAGGGCGCTCTCATCGCGTCGCGTGGGGGACGCCTAAGGGCCCCGCCTCCAGTCGCGGCGCCTGGCCCGCTTGATCTCGCCGCAGCGCACGATGACGTAGGCGATCATGGCCACGGCGAAGAAGACCAGCAGCAGCCAGGCCAGGCCCTGCAGGGTCCCGATCAGGGCGCGGTAGACCTCCAGGGTCCAGCGCGCGGAGTCGAGGACGATCGGGCGGCCGTGCTGCAACGTCCCCGTCACGTAGCGCTCCAGGGTGTGGATGCGCACCCCCGCCGACACCCCGGCCACGTAGATCGCGAACTGGATGTAGCGCTTCCAGGCCCGGCTGAGGTCCTCGCGGACGATACGCCGGAGGATCGCCTCGATGGGGTTATCGAAGAGCCTCGTGACGCAATAGCACGTCCCGACCGCGATGCAGAGGGTGACTAAGAGCAGGGCGAAGAACATGGTCCGGTGCGAGACTTTAGAAAGAGTGGCGGCCTCCGGTCAAGCTATAAAGGGCCTCCCGGCCCGGCCCGAGCGAAAATTTAGTAGCATCCTGCCCATGAGCCGTCAGACGCCCGTCGGCCCGTTCCGGACGCCGCTCTTGTGCGCGGCCGTCTGGCTCCTTCCCGCGGGGCTCGCCGCGCAAGCCCGGGCAGGGGAGGCGGACCGTCTCCAGGCCGAGATCCGGGAGGAGGGGATCGCCCACCTCCAAGCTGAGATCGAGGGCCTGGCCCGGTTCCGGGACGACGTGCTCCGGGCGCACGCGGGCGCCCTGGAGCTCGACGAGCGGCTCATGGGGCAGGTCCGCAAGTTCAAAGAGGACCTCGCCTCCATCCGTTCCCGGTTGGCGGGCGCCGCGGACGGCTCGCGGACGGCCTGCGGGCGGATCGTCGAGCTCCGGACGGAGATGGAGGCTCTCGCCGCGACGGCCGCGGAGCGGGAGGAGGGCGTCCGGTGGGCCGAGCGGGCCGCCGCGGCCGCGGTGGAGGGCGGGGCCTGCGCGGGTCCCGATCTCCTGCGCATCGAGGCTTTTCTGCGGGATTCGGGTCCTGTCCTCGCGTCGATCGAGGGCTCTCTCGACGAGGCGCGCGATTCCCATCGGGAGGCCGCGTCGCTGGCGGAGCGGGTCGAGACGATCGCCGAGCCCTGGAAGGAGAGCGGCGACATCCTGCAATGGCTCGCAACGGAGCGCGCCGCGCTTGGGAAGCTCCTGGAGCTGACCCGGGAGAAATCCGCGGGCGTCGAGACGAGCCGGCGCGGCTTTTCCGACAAAAAGGAGGCGCTCGACGCGCGCGTCGAGTCGGCGAGCAGGAGGCATCAAAGGACCTCTCCCGCGACCTTCGCCGATTTCAAGCCTCGATACGAGAAGCTGGGCCGGGACCTCGCGGCTGTCTCCGTCCAAACGCCGGAGCGGACGCGGGACTACGCCGCCTTGGAGGGTGATCTTTCGGAGGAGCTCGAAGGCGTCTTGGGCGTTCTCGGGTCGCTCGGATGCGAGCTCCCGGCGGGAACGACGTCCTATCTTTCGGCCGTCGAGCGGGCTCATGACGGGGCGGCCGTCGCCCTGCGGAGCCTGGAAGGGAGCCGGGCCGCGTGCGCGCGGAGCGCGGCCCGCTCCATCGACGAGGAGGTGGCCGACGAGGCGCGCGTCGCGGCCGCGGTCCTCCTTCGCGAGCGGGAATACGAGAGCGTCCGCCTGCGGGACCTGGAGCGCGACCTCAAGGAATGGGAGGTCATCCACGCCGCCGAGCGCCGCGCCGTGGAGGTTCAGCGCCGCACGGCCGAGACCATGCGCCGCCGCCGCCGGGCGCGCGTGGTCGACAAGCGGCGGCGCGCGCCGGAGAGCGATGCCGGGACGAGAGGCGAGGAGACGGCGGCCCCGCCTGCCGCCGGCGCTTCCGCCGGCCGGCTTCCTGATAGCGGGGCTCCGGCACGGGATGTCGGCGGCCGGGATCCCGGCGAAGCCGGGGAGGCCTGGGTCGTCTGGGGCTTCAAGGAGCTGATGTGGGAGCCCCTCAGGATCAGGGTGACTCCCGAGGCTGTCTATGGCGAAGCCGAAGCGGAGCTGAAAGACTTGCTGACCAAGAGCCGCTTTGACTCCGGGGACGCGGCGCTCGCGTGGATATGCCCCGGCCTCTCCGAGATCAAGAACCGTCCGCTCATCGGATATTCCGGTCGCTACCGCGACGACATCGTCGTCCTGGAGAGGGGGGTGCAATGCCGTCAGTAGCGCTCCTCGCGCTGCTCGTCCTCGCGGCCGGATGCAGCGCGCCTCCCGGCGTCGGCGTGCGCAAGAGCACTCCCAAGCCGTTCACCGAACCGCAGCTGGGCACGTACCGTCCGGAGCCTTCCGCCCCGCACCTTCCCCTGGCGCGGCCGGTCCGGGTGATGGTCCTGCGCTTCAAGGACAGGCGTGAGATCAAGTATCCTTCGGTGGACCGCGTCTGGAGCCGCGAGGCCGAGGGTTTGGGCCGCCACGCCCAGCCGCGCGAGATCCGCGGCGTCCTGCACCGGGGGCTGCTCTACGGTCTCGGGCGCATGGAGAACGTCCGCCCGGTCTCGGCCGATGACTCCGCCGGCGGCAGGGACGCGGACGTGGTCATCAGCGGGGAGATCACCCGCTGCGCGGTGAGCGCCACCTTCACCAAGTACCGCGGCGCCACGCACCTCGTGGTCCGCCTGCGCGACCGGACGGGAAGGCCGCTGATGCCGGAGCCCCTGAGGCTGAAGGGGGCCTACGCCAAGAAGATCTACGACAGCCCGGCGGATTGGCGGAGCGCCGAGCCCGTCGAGCCGAGACCTCCGGCGCCCACCGTGGAGAAGTCCATCGAGGACGCTTTGAGCAAGCTCCTCGCGTCCCCGGTCTTCCGCGAAGTCATGGTCGAGGCCGCCGAGAGGAAAGCGGCGCCGGGGCCGTCTTCAATGGAGGACGGGGCCTCCGGGCCTCATTAAGGGATGGAGCGGCCGGAGCCTGGCGATGAGCGGCCTTTGGCGTGCGCCCGCTGCGAAAAGCCGATCGAGCCGGGCAGAGGGAACTTCTACGTGATCCGGATCGACGCCGTGTCGGATCCGACGCCCCCGGTAATCACCGAGGAGGAGCTTTCCCGGGACGTGGGCAAGGAGGTCGAGCGCCTCACGGCCCTCATGCGGGATAAGTCCGACCAGGAGCTGGTCGATCAGGTCTATCGCCGGCTGTTCTTGTGCCTGTGCGCCGCGTGCTACGGCCGGTGGATCGAGGATCCGGCCGGCCGGTCGCGGGGATGACGCCGAGCGTTAGCGTTTGAATGCGGTTTTTTTGAGTTATAATACTCTGTCGTGATGGCGGGCCGGCCCGCCGCGCGGCGATCACGGGGGCCGGCCGATCGCGAATCCGCCGTAGGGGGTGCCATGCCTAGAGACCTTCTGTCCACCGAGAAGATCCGTCATGTGAACGATCACTTGACGCCGCTCGCCGTCCTGATCGTGGTGCCGGGCCTGTTCGTGGCGCCGCTCTCGAAGCTCGTCTTGATCCCCAGCGCGGTGCTCATCACCTATTCCGTGATCTTCAACTACCTCTCTCTCTACCTCATGAAGCGCGACATCACCCTCGCCAGCGGCCTCAGGGTGGGCTCGAACTACGTGGTCAACATCTGCCTGCTCTGGCTGCTTTATTCGGTCTGGCCCCTGGTGTGGGTCCTCCTGGTCCTGATGTCGATCGGCGTGGCCGTCTACCAGAACCGGCGGGACTCCCTGCGCACCGGGATCGCGATCTCCATCCTGCTGCTCGCGGTGCACTGGGCCTACGGGGGGTCGACCCTCATCGACTGGACCAACGCGTGCGTGAAGGCCTGCGTGATCGTCCTGTTCAACCTGTTCGTCAACGGGTTGCTGCAGATCGCCTCGGAGTCCGCCAAGCCCGCCGCGGAAGAGGCGGCCGCCGGCTAGCCTGGTCGGCGAGAGGTTCCCGGCCGCATCCCTCTAGTAGGTGGTCCAGAGGGTCCCTTTGCTGTCGGTGTGATTGCACAGGACCCAGACGTTGCCCCATCCGGCTCCCGTCTCCACGCTGCCGTATCCCCAGTAGCCGTTGTCGTGCTTCTTGTCGGGGGCCTTCTCCATGGCGTGGACGAGCCTGGAGGGGGGGTGGTGGGACGCGACGCGGGCCTCGGGGATGTCGCTCAGGTATTTGGGGACCAGGGCATCCTGGAGGACGGGGGAGCCCTTCTTGCTCTTCTCGGCGGACGGGAACCGGCCCTCGTTGTCGGCGTAGTAGATCGTGACCGCGGACCGGATGGAGCCCAGTTTTCCCTTGGTCGCCCCTTCCTGGGATTTCTCGAGGATGTCCCCGAATTTCGGGGCGAAGACGGACGCGAGAATCCCCATGGTCGTGATGACGATCATCATCTCGACCAAAGTGAAGCCGCGCCCGGCCCGGGCCTTGCTCCTCATCGGCACTTTCTGTTCGTGAGCGTCTCCCGGGATAAGCGGCATCCGCCCCCTCGCGCGGCGGCGCCGAGGGCCCCGTCCAGGCTCCCCATGTGATACCCGGGATTTCCGGGCTTTTCAATAAGACTTTGGTCACATGGAAGGCGCCGGGCTTCTTCCGTTGACCGGGGACTCCGCATGTATGGTAGAATGGGACCGCAAGAAACGGCGGAGGAGAAGTCTCGGGAGGTCCACGTGGAAAAAGAAAAGGCGTCTTACGAGAGGTTCAAGCACGTAAACAACCATCTGACCCCGCTCGCCATCCTGGTGGTCGTGCCCGGCCTGTTCGTCGCGTCCCTCTCGAAGTTCGCGGTCATCGTCTGCGCGGCGCTGATCGGCTACTCCGTCTTCATGAACTACATGTCCATCTTCATGCTGCAGCGGAACATCGGTCTCATCGGGAAGATCCGCGTGGTGTCCAACTACGTGGTGAACATCTGCCTGATCTGGCTGCTTTACGCCGCGTGGCCCCCGATCTGGCTGCTTCTGCTGCTGATGGCGATCGGGCCGGCCCTCTACCAGTCCCGGCGCGACGCGAGCATCACCGGCGCGGCCGTGGGCGTGTTCCTGCTCGTGGCGCACGGGGTGTTGGGCGAGTACACCGCTATGTCTTGGGCCGTGGCGGGCGTGAAGGCCTGCTCCATCTTCATCCTGTCGCTCTTCGTCAGCGGCCTCGTGGGATTCTCCTCGGAGGCGTAGGAGCCTTCTCTTCAGCGCACCTTGACCGGGACAAGCTCCCTTCGAACGGGGGGCTTTCCTTTCTCCCAGGGGCGCGTGTATTCGAGCTCGATCGTCGCCCGGCCGCGGCCGACCGCCTTGAAGGTCCAGATCTCCCTGCCGCCCCGTCCTACGAGGCCCGGCGGCGGATCCTCGTAGCCGGAGTCGACCAGCTCCAGGACCGTGCCGTCCAGGGGGCGGGCCAGGCGCCAGCCGTATCCGGTGGTGGGGTTGGACTCTAGCGAGACGGAGAACCGCTCTCCTAACGAGGCTTTGCGCGTCCCCGCCCCGGCGCAGCCGCCGAGGAGCAGCCCTCCCGCCAGCAGCGCCAGGCCCGCGACGGAACGCCTCACGCTCCCTCCGGCCAGCGCTCCCGTAGGTCCTCGTCGCTGAAGCCGAAGTGGTGGGCGAGCTCGTGGCGCAGCGTCGTGCGTATCTCGCCGATGAGCTCCGGGCGCGTCCGGCAGGCGGCCTCGATGTTGCGCTGATAGAGCACGACGCGCGCAGGAAGGTGCGCGCCGGCGTCGGGGTAGAGCATCTCCTCGCGCGTGGGGCCCTCGTAGAGGCCGAGGAGGTCCCGCGAGCCGCGCCAGCGGCCGGCCTCCGGGCCGGGAGCGGCGCGGACGGCGAGCTCGACGTTGACCAGGCTGTCCCGGAAGGAGGGGGGGATCTCGGCGAAGGCGCGCTCGGCGAGCCGGAGGAACTCTTCACGGGAGACCCGCGCCCCCGGGGAGGGCCCGCGCCGCCGGCGGGGGCCGGCCGGTGATCTCTTGCCGCCTGTCACGCGCCGTTCCTCGCTAGTTCGCCATCCGAAATACTTTTGCCACGGGCTGCTAGGCCGCTCAGTAGTTCCTGGCGATGATGACGGGCTTCGGGACCGGCTTGCCGGTGACGAGGCACACGCCCGGCTTCGGCTCCTCGCCGTCGAAGGGATGGACGCGGAGCGTGGCTTTGAGCTCCCGCTTGAGCCTGTCCTCGGCCTCCGGCGTGCCCGTGTCTATGTAGCCCTCGCAGAAGAACCCGCCGTTGATGCCCTCCGCCAGCTCGCCCCAGCTGCCCACGGGCCTCGTCTTCGCCTTCATCCGGTCCAGGGCTCTCCGGTAGAGGCCTTCGTGGATCTTCTCCAGGCGCGCGGCGACGTGCTCCTTGAGGCCGCCGAACGGGACGAACTCCTTGCCCGCCCTGCCGGCGATCCTGTCCACCACGACGCACTGCTTCTTCTCCGCGTCCTTGGGCCCGATCTCGATGCGGATCGGGGTCCCCTGCTTTTCGTGGTAGTAGTGCTTCTCTCCCAGAGTGGCGGTCCTGTCGTCGATCAGCACGCGGCGCTCCCCGCTTAGGCGCAGGAACTTCCCCGTGCGCGCGGGCTCTTCCAGGACGCCCGCGATCCGCCTGGCCGCTTCGGTCGCCGCCTCCATCACGGCCGGGTTCTTGTCGGCCTGCAGCGTGAGGACGGCCGCCTGGGTGGGCGCGATCCGGGGCGGGAGCACGATGCCCTGGTTGTCGCCGTGGACCATGATGATGCCCCCGATCATCCTGGTGGAGACCCCCCAGGAGGTGTAGAAGGGCACCTGGAGCGTTCCGTCCCTGCCCGCGAATTTTACGCGGCACTTGGCGGGATTGGCGGGGTCGCCGAAGAACCTCTGGCTCAGGACGTGGGTGGTGCCCGCCTGCAGAGCCCAGCCGTTGCTCATCATCGCCTCGATGGAGTAGGTGTGCTCCGCCCCGGCGAAGCGCTCCGAGGGGGGCTTCTCGCCCGTGACGACCGGGATGGCCAGCATCTCCCGCGCGAAGCGGGCGTACACGTCCGTCAGTATCCGGTGGGCGAAGCCCGTCGCCTCGTCCCAGGTCTCGTGGATCGTGTGCCCTTCCTGCCAGAAGAACTCCGCGGTCCGGAGGAACGCGCGCGGGCGCTTCTCCCAGCGGCAGATGTTGCACCACTGGTTGAACAGGATGGGCAGGTCCCGGTAGGTATGCAGGATCTTGCCGAAAAGGTCGACGAAGAGGGTCTCGCTCGTGGGACGGACGACGTAGGGCTCCGCGAGCTTCTCGCCTCCGGCGTGGGTCACCACCGCGCATTCGGGCTTGAAACCCTCGACGTGCTCCTTCTCGCTCTCCAGGTAGCTGTTGGGGATGAATAACGGCAGCGTGATGTTCTGCACCCCCAGCCGCTTGATCCAGGAGTCCATCACCGGAACGATGCGGTGGAACCAGAGCTCGGTCGCCAGGGGCCCCAGAGTGTAGCAGCCCCTCACCGGGGCCTCGTAGATCATCCCGTCGGCGGCGGCGATGACCTCTTGGTACCACTCGGGGAAATTTTTTTCCTGGGGGGTGAACCCTTGTTTGGCCATGACATGCTCCTCCGGTCGGCGCGACCGCCGGAGGATATTATAGGCAAAATGCGGTCCGTTGTCCCCGCGGTCTCCAAAGAGCTATGCTTACCATCTGGAAGCCGCCGGCTCATGGATCCCTTATATCCCCTGCTCAAGGGCGTCTCGCGCTCCTTCTACCTCACCCTTCGCGTGCTGCCGCGTGAGCTGCGTCCGCAGATCTCGCTCGCCTATCTGCTGGCGCGGGCCAGCGACACGGTGGCGGACACCAAGGTCGCGCCGCGCGAGAAGCGGCTCGAGCTCCTGCGCCGGATGAGAGAAGGGCGGACGAAGCCGGTCCGCGAGCTGGCCGCCGACCAGGGCCTGCCCGCCGAGCGCGAGCTGCTGGAAAGGCTCGACGAATGCATGGAGCTCAAGGCGTCCTTCTCCGCCGCGGACAGGGAGCTGATCGACGGGCTGCTCGACACCGTCATCGGCGGGCAGATCTTCGACCTCGAGCGTTTCCCGGGGGAGGACGCGGGAGAGGTCACGGCCTTGTCGGACGACGCGGAGCTCGACCGCTACGCCTTCATGGTGGCCGGCTGCGTGGGGGAGTTCTGGACCAGGATGTGCGCGGCGCATCTTCCGGGGCTGAGCTCCTGGGACGTCGAGGCCATGGCCCGGCTGGGGATCCGTTTCGGCAAGGGGCTGCAGCTCGTCAACGTCCTGCGGGACATCCCCCGGGACCTGAGGATCGGACGCTGCTACCTGCCGGTCGCCGATCCGCGCTCTCTCCTGGATCCCGGGAACTTTCCCCGCGTCCGCGGGGAGTACGCGCGCTGGCTCGACATCGCGTCGGACCACCTTGACGCCGCCTGGCGCTACACCCTGAGCATCCCGTCCGGGTTGTGGAGGCTCCGCCTCGCCTGCATCTGGCCCGTCTGGATCGGGGTCAAGACCGTCGCCCTTCTTCGCGAGGGCAATCCCCTGGATCCGGAGCGGGTCATCATGGTGCCCCAGGCGCAGACCAACTGGCTTCTGGCGGAGTCGCTCCTCGTCTGCGGGAGCGACAGCCTTCTCAACAGGTCCTACCGGCGCATGCGCGGCCGGGACCGTGTCGGAGCAACCTGACCAAGGAGGAATCTATGAACCTTTCAGCCATCCTGCGGATCGCGGCGATCGCCGTCCTTGCCTCGGCCGCGTCTCGAGCCCGGGCCGCGGATCCCGCGATCGAGATCGTGGAGAGCGTCCCGGTGGAGACCATGCTGGACCATCCGGACATACGGAACACCCCGGCCGTATGGCTGGAGATGATCGAGGGCGCGAGAAAGACCCTTGATATCGCGCAGTTCTACGTGGCCAACGAGCCCGGAGAGCCGCTGGAAAAGATCATCCGCGCCGTCCAAGCCGCGGCCGCGCGCGGAGTCAAGGTCCGGATCATCGCGGACGCGAAGTACCAAAAGATCTATCCGGAGACCCTGGACCTTCTGGGCAAGGACAAGAACGTCTCCATGCGGACCATCGACATGGACGCCCTGACCAAGGGCGTCATGCACGCGAAGTACTTCATCGTGGACGGCGAGCGGGTGTTCCTGGGAAGCGCGAACTTCGACTGGCGCGCCCTGAAGCACATCCGCGAGCTGGGGGTGCGCGTGGACCACGCGGCGTTCGCCCGCGTCGTCTCGGACCTGTTCGATCTGGACTGGGCCCTATGCGAGGCCGAAGACCCGGAATCCGCGAAGAAGAGGGTGAAGAGCAAGGCATACAAGGCTCCGTTCAAGGTCTCCGGGCCGGGAGGCCAGCCCGTGGAGCTCACGCCGGTCTTCAGCCCCACGGGCCTCATCCCCGATGAGGAGCTGTTCGCCGAGAAGCACATCCTGCGGCTGTTGGACGGCGCCAAGAAGGAGATCCTGGTCCAGGTCCCGGGCTACAACCCGGTCGAGCGGAACGGGGAGTTCTACCCGGCCTTGGACAACGCGCTGAGGCGGGCGGCCGCCCGCGGCGTCAAGGTCAAGATGATCGCCTCCGACTGGAACACGCGCCCTCCGAGGATCCATCACCTCAAGAGCCTGGCGGTCCTTCCCGACATCGAGGTGAAGCTGAACACCATCCCCATGTGGAGCCAGGGCTACGTGCCGTTCGCCCGCATGGAGCATCTGAAGATGCTCGTGGCCGACAAGTCCGCGGCCTGGATCGGCAGCAGCAACTGGAGCAAGGGCTACTTCCACAGCTCGCGCAACCTCGGCGTGATCGTGGAGGGGGAGGCCGTCGTTTCCATCCTGCGGAAGTTCTTCTTCACCGGATGGATGGGCCCCTACACGTATTTCATCGAGCCCCAGAAGGAATACATCCCGCCCCAGAGAGGCGACTGACCGGCGTCAGGCATTGAGTTGTTTGAGTTGTTTGAGTAACTTCAGGCCTCGCTGAGCCTGAATACGCCGCTTGGAGTCCTGTTAAGGAAGCGGGCAAGGTCGGTCCAGCTGTGGCCTTGACGCACGGCCTCCCGCACGAAATCCTTCCTTGCAAGAACCACGACCCTTCTTCGCGTGGACCCGACGATCGACTCGGCGGACACTCCTGTGCCGCGGGCGATTCGCGAAACCAGAGTCGGAAGCGGTTCTCCGCCGATGCTGGGCTGGACGGGTTCGGAGGGGGGTGACGAAGCGTCCGTGGAGGGCGTCGTCATCGGAGTCGATTCCTCGCGATCCGGCATGAGAAAATCCCGATACTCACGTCGGGCGACGGCGATGTCCGGCGAGAAGAGCGCGAGGGGAAAAGCCGTGTCCAGCAAGTCTCTGCTCGACCGGCCCATCAGCTCGAGATGGCCCGACCAAGGCCACCGCTCCGGTGTCTCGGCGATTTCAGCACGGACCGGGTTCAGATGGATGTATCGAAGGGTGGCGAGGAACTGCGGATCGTCCCGGACGAGGATCGCCTTGTGGCGGCCCTGAAATACGTGTCCGACCACGCCCCGGCTTAGATTGAAGGCCCGCGCATGGGCGTACAAGACGCGCTGCATCAGGAAAGGCAGGGGGGTGTCGAACACGCGCAGGAGCAGGTGGAAGTGGTTGGGCATGAGGCAGTATGCGTGGAGATGGAAGGGCCAGCGTCCTTTTACGGCGGCCAAGGTATCCAGGAATGCCGCCCACTCGGCACGGTCGGTGAAGATGTCCGCCCCCTTGTTCCCGCGGGAGACGACATGGAAGGCCTGGCCGGAAGCGTGGACTCGGGGTATGCGCGGCATATCACTAGTACGACCGAGCCCCTCTGGGAGTTCCAGTTACTCAAACAACTCAAACAACTCAATGCCTGACGCCTAGACACTCAAAGAACTCAATGAGTGACGCCGAAACCCACAGGGGGGAGGGGCAGAATATGAGAAAATGGAAGGGGAAGATTAAGATGCTGCAAGGGTGATGCACTTGAAAACGCTCGTCTCACTGGCCGCATCTCTGCTCCTCCTGATCCCGGCCTGCGCCGCGGACTGGCGCACGGCCACGCGCGAGAGCGCGGGCATCGCGCCCAAGCCCGAAGAGCAGAAGGAGGCCGTGGTCCAGGTGTACGCCGCCCGCGCCGTGCGCTGGCGCGGCCTTTTCGCGGTGCACACCTGGATCGCGGTCAAGAAGAAGGACGCGGCCCGCTACACGACCTATCAGGTGATCGGGTGGCGCCTGCGCCGCGGCCGGGACGCGCTCGCCGTGGCGGAGGACGTGCCCGACCGGCACTGGTTCGGCAAGCGTCCGGCTCTGGTGGCGGAGCTCATCGGGCCTCCGGCCGAGTCGGCCATCCCGAAGATCGAGAAGGCCGCGGCGGAGTACCCCTATCCGCGCCGCTACCGGGCGTGGCCCGGGCCCAACAGCAATACCTTCGTCTCGTTCATCCTGCGGCGCGTCCCCGAGCTCCGCGTCGAGCTGCCGCCGCACGCCGTGGGCAAGGACTGGATCGGCAGGGGCGACCTGATTGAGATCACGGAATCCGGGACGGGATGGCAGCTCTCGCTGTTCGGGCTTCTGGGCCTGAGCCTCGGCGCGGCGGAGGGCCTGGAGGTGAACGTGCTCGGCCTGAACTTCGGCTTCGACCTCCTGCGACCGGCCCTCAAGCTGCCCATGGCCGGCCGCGTGGGCCTGCGCGACAAGCCGCCTACTTCCCCGAAGCCGATGCCATAACCAGGCCGGCAAGGCCCGAAGGGTCTTGCCGGCGCGAGGGGGCGGCAGCCTCCAGCGGGAGCACCCGCGCGAGCACGAGACCTCACGCGCGCGGGTCTTCAGGCCCCGAGCGCAGTGAGGGGTGCGACAAGGGGGCCGGTGGTGGAACTGGCAGACGCAGCGGACTTAAAAGCCAACGAAGACCCCTCGGAGTGGCTGCCCCCCACCTAATTCTTGTCGAGAGAGTTGGACAGCGCCCACGTCTCATCCTGCCTGTTGGACCCCAAAACACTACGATAACACTACGCTAAAGTCCGGCACCGTAGCCGGAGGGACAAGGCGTTCTTGAAGGCCGACACCGCGGAATGGCTCCTCCGGGGTCGTCGCCTTTGGCGCGCACCGGCCCTTCCAACCCGCCTGTTGCTCGGGGGAGACGTCATTCATGCTGTCGCTAGAGTGCGGCCTTCCAGTTCTTGCCCGCGAACTCCACTTGGTGAGGGAAAAAGCGTTCGCCTCACACGGGAGGCGATCTTTATGCCCTGTCGGCTGGAGTCGGTTCCCGTTGAGAATCGCGGCCGGCCGGTTTCCGTGGAGTATCCTCTCATGGCACCAAGCAGGAGGCTGTGATGCCGGTCAGGAAGGAAGAGGAAGGCGGCTCAGGTCCGGGGCGTGGAGCTCCTTCTTCTCGAGCAAGGTCCCGATCGTGCCTGAGATGTCGTCGGCCGGACAGACGACGACGAGGTCCCCCGAACGGGCGGACTCCAAAGACGCTTCGACGGCCGCGCGCTCTTCGATCACGATCTTCAGCCGGCGTTTCGAAAACCCCGCATCGAACGCGGCCGAGGCCAGGAGCTCCGCGGTCTCTCCCGGCGGCATCCCGCGGCAATCCGAGTCCTTCACAATCAGATCGGTGAAAGTCTCAGCGAAGATTCGCCCGAGGGCCTGGGTGTCTTCGGCCCGTCGGTTGCCGGTGCCGGAGACGACGCCGATCCTCTTCCCCCCTTTCGGCTGGTCTTTCGCGATCTCTCGGATCGTCGCGGCAAGAGCCTTGACCGCGGTCGGGTTGTGGGCGAAGTCGACGAGACAATTCACGCCGCCTACCTCGATGAGGTTCATACGTCCGCGCGATTGGCTGATCGAGGGATGGAACGTCGTGAGACCGGACCGCAGATCCTCCACTTTGATGTCCAGCGCGGCCTGCGCGGCCGCCGTGGCGGCCAGCGCGTTCTGGATGTTGAACAGCGCCCTGCCCCCGAACGTGATCGGGGCCTCGAGGACCGATAGGATGGGGATCGCCGGGTTGGAAGCCCTGCGGAAAACGATCTGTCTCTCCTCGACGGTCATGACGTCCCCGCCGTTCTCCAGATGGCGGCGTACGGGCTCGGACTCGGGGTGGAGCGAGAACAGGATGACCGGCACCTTCGCCTCCGACTGGAACCCGAGCACTTTCGGATCATCGGCGTTGAGCACGATTCGCCCCTCCGGCGATAGGGAGTCGGCGACGACGCGCTTGACCTCGGCTAGCGTGTCCAGGTCCATGATCCCGTCTTGCCCGAGGTGGTCCTCCGTCACATTGAGGACGACGGCGACGTCGGCGCGGTCGTATCCTAGGCCCCTGCGGAGGATGCCGCCTCGGGCGACCTCCAGGACCGCGACGTCCACGGTGGGGTCCCGCAGGACGACCGATGCGCCGCCCGGTCCCGAGTAGTCGCCCTGGAGGACGCGATGGCCGCCTACCACGACGCCGTCGGTGGTCGTCATCCCGACGCAGCGGCCGGCTTGCTGCAGAAGGTGGGCGATCAGGCGCACCGTCGTCGTCTTGCCGTTGGTCCCCGTGACGGAGACCAGGGGAATCCTCCCCGCGCCGTTTTCTCCGAACAGAGCGTCGACGACCGGGACCGCCACGTTCCGGGACTCTCCCTTGGTCGGAGAGAGGTGCATGCGGAAGCCGGGCGCTGCGTTGACCTCGACGACTCCGCCGCCGTTCTCGCCGAGTGGAGTCTCGAGCGTCGGAGCGACGATGTCTATTCCCATTACGTCGAGGCCCACGCATCGGCTGATGCGCTCGGCGAGGAACTTGTTCGCGGGATGAACGAGGTCTGTGACGTCCTCGGCGGTCCCTCCCGTGGATAGATTGGCGGTGGACTTCAAGCGGACTTCCCGGCCCGCGGCGGGAACGGCCTCCAGCGACAGGCCCTGGTCGTGAAGGAGGCGCTCCGACATTTCGTCTAAGGCGATGAGAGTCAGGACCTTCTCATGCCCGAAGCCGCGCCGTGGGTCCGAGTTCTCATCATCCAGCAGTTCTCGGACGGTGCGGCGTCCGTCGCCGACGACGTGCGCCGGCGTACGGAGGGCTGCGGCGACGCATCGGTGGCCTACGACGAGGATCCGGAAATCCCGTCCGGCCAGATGTCTTTCGACGAGGACATTGTGGAAGATGCCGCGCGCCGTCCGGAAAGCGTCTTCGATCTGAGCGGCGTCCTCGACCTTCACGGAGATCCCCCTGCCGTGGTTGCCGACGAGCGGCTTTACCGTGACCGGAAAATCCAGCTCCTTCGCCGCCTCGAGAGCCGCTTCCAGCGAGTTCACGACGCGGCCCTCGGGGGTGGGGACGCCGATCTCCGAAAGGAGCTGCTTCGCTAGGTTCTTGTCGTCGGCGATCTCGACGCCGAGCGCCGAAGTGGCGCCGGTCATCGTCGCCTGGATTCGGCGCTGCTGCGCTCCCCAGCCGAGTTGGACCAGTGAGGCTTCGTTGAGGCGCAAGAACGGGATGTCCCGCCGCACAGCTTCCTCGACGATCGAGCTCGTCGAGGGGCCGAACATGCTCTCCTCGCGGATCTCGCGGAGCCGCTGCAGACCCGCTTCGATGTCGAAGGGCTTTCGGGCGATCGTATTCTCGACCAATTCGACCGCGAGACGGCCGGCTTCCAGGCCCGCATTCTCGTCCCTGTATCGGAATACGATACGGTAGATGCCGGGCTCATGCGTCTCCCGGGTCTTGCCGAAGCCCACTTCCATGCCGGCGAGGCATTGTAGTTCGATCGCGACGTGCTCTACGACATGGGCGAGATAGGTCCCCTCGCGCATGCGCCCGAGGAAGCCTCCGCGGCATCCGACACCGCACCGGTGCTCGATCAAAGACGGCAGCAGCTTCATCAGCCGGTCCGTAAAGCCCGGGTGCTTTTCGGTCGGAAGCTCGGCCAGATCCTCTAAATCGAGGCGCATATAAATCGTCAGGTGCCGGGACCAGAGATTGGGGCCGCGCAGCGCGCGCAGATCGAGGACTTTCATCGACGGTCCGGCTTAGGAGAGCGCAGGAACTTCCTTTGCGAAAGGTCGTATCCCGTGCCGGCGCTGAGCACGTGCATGCGAAGGTTCTCGACGGAGAAGGTCTCGTCCAATTCGACCTCGGTTACGCTGGAGTGGCCGATGTCGCTGCCGTCGATGATGGTCACGATGCCGGAACCCATCACCTCGAACTTGTTCGCTTGGCTGACAAGGATCCCCGTGTCCTCGCCGATGCCGATGCCGATCAGCCGGGGGTTTCCGGTCACGGCCTGGACGAGGCGGGCGATGCGCCCGCGGGAAACAAAGTGGGTGTCGATGACGGCTCCGTCCAGCAGTCCGAGTCCCCCGCTCATTTTGACAGTCCCTTTCCGGATGGCGTCGGGGGAGTCTCCCTCGTAAATGATCGTCGTCGTCAGCGCGGCGGCTCCCGCCGAGGTGCCCGCGACGATGCTCCCTTCTTCGTAGTAGTGATCCCGTATCGCATCGGCGACCTTGGTGGCTTCGATGATCGCAGTGATGCGGAGTTGATCGCCTCCGCTAAAGAATATGGCGGTCGCCGCCCGGATCCGTTTGCAGGAGTCGGAGGAGTCGGCGTCCTTCCGATCCCGGATGTTCAGGGACTTCGCATAGCGGACCCCGAGTTTCTGGAAGGCGTTTTCATAAGCCTTTCCGGTCCGGGCCGGCTCGTTGGACGCCGTCGTCACGATCTCGATGCGCGCGTCCTTGCCTCCGGCTTCGGCCGCCAAGAGGCTCAAGAGCTCCATCTCCTTTCGCTTGTCCTCGTTGCCGCCTATGAGGAGGAGCTTCCCCTGCTTTTTGTGGGATTCGTTCGCGCGCTCTTTCTCAGCCATTGCGGAAATTATATATTCTTTTCGATGGCTTATTTCCGCGTACTCACTCACGGCGGATCGAGTTCGCGCTCGGAGTGGTCCGACGGGACGCTCGCGGCCGCCGAAACCTGTGTCCGCATATTGGAGAGAGGCCAAGGGCCCGGCGCGGCGGCCGCGGCCGCGGTCGCGGACATGGAGGCGGACCGGCGCTTCAACGCGGGCTTGGGCTCGTCTTTGCGGGCCGACGGAAAGACGATCCAGATGGACGCCGCGCTGATGTCGTCGGGCGAGGCGGGAGCCCCCGATTTCGGCGCCGTCGTTTGCCTTGAGCGGATCCGGAACCCGATACGGGCCGCCGAAGCGTTGTCCGAAGGAGGCCTGCGGATACTCTGCGGCCCCGGAGCCCTATCGTTCGCGCGCGCGCGCGGGCTTCCCGAGGGCGATCAGTCCACCGACGAGGCCCGGCGGCGGTTCGAGGAAACGGAGCCCGTTTCGGACACGGTCGGTTGCGTCGCGACGGACGGGACCCGGTTCGCCGCGGCTTTGAGTTCCGGCGGCCTGACGCGCTCGCCCCTGGGCAGAGTCGGCGACGTTCCTCTCCCGGGCTGCGGCCTTTACGCGGGTTCTTGGGGGGCGGTGGCCTTCACCGGGATCGGCGAGGAGATTGCGCGGCGTCACGCCGCGCTCCGCGCCTACCGGCTGCTCGAAGAAGGACTGGAGGCCGAGGCGGTTCTTTCGCGGGTCCGGGACTGGTTCGGGGAGATCGAATTCGGATGCCTGATTCTCGGGCGCCGGTCGGAAGCGGCCGGGT
This sequence comes from Elusimicrobiota bacterium, assembly GCA_043819795.1. GTDB lineage: Bacteria > Elusimicrobiota > Elusimicrobia > UBA1565 > UBA1565 > JBDREN01. Next base: position 4,570 of record JBDREN010000140.1, on the reverse strand, counting down.
CCAACCGAGACATGGCCTGGAGCGCCAAGCAGGCCTGAGCCTGCGGCGCCCCGGCCAGCCCGGCCGGCGTTCAAACCACGCCAAGGGAATGGAAGCCGTAGCTCGCCTGGCAGAGCAATCGATTCGTAAGCGGCTCCCGCCTCTCTGACCCCGTTGGATGGTCTGCTTCAGGATAACGCTACTGAGCTTCAGGTCGTCAACGCGCGCAAATAGAAACTTCTAGATACTGAAGGCTGTCTGCAAGGTCCTTCCGCAATAGATTGCTCCAAACACGAGTCATGGCGGTCATGTCTTATTCGCACTCGCGCCAGTAGGCGTGGGCATCCTTCTCGCTCGGCTCGAACCACATCCCTTTCTCGCTCTTTATGGCCGCCATCTGAAGGGAAAACGCGTCCACCTGCGGTCCGAAGGACTTATCACCTGATAGCGAATTGGCTATGCGCCCCAGAACGTACACATCCTTGTCTCCCGCTGCGATGGGGATATTGAAACTATCCGGGGCTACAACCATGATCGAGTGATACAGACTCGTGTCGTATCCGGAGGATCGGTCGCGTATGAACAATTTTAGGATCAGTGATCCGCCGACTTCCCGGGCCTCCGCGATATCGCCGCGAAAGGCCTGCAGAGAGCCCATATATCGATCCGGATTGCGCTGAATGATTTGGAATTGCGAGATACCCTGGGTGCAGTGACTGTCCATGGAGCGGCGCCATCCATGCCGGAAACTCGCGCATCCGGCCACGAGGATGAGGAGGCCGGCCAAAAGAGCCGTCGCCGTCTTCGGCAAGCCCCTCTCGTCGTAGCCCGAACTGTCACCATTCACCATTCTTCCCTGCTCCTCCGTCGGTCAAGACCGGAAAAAACGGACTCTCAATCCTTGCCGTCGGCGAATTTGTTTAGCGCCCTAAAGAAATCCATCGGAATGGGAAAGATCACTGTCGAGTTCTTGTCGACCGAGACTTCCGTCAGGGTCTGCAGATAACGCAGCTGGATGCCGGCCGGGTTCTTTGAAAGCACGGCCGCGGCCTGGCCCAGCTTCTCGGAAGCCTGCAGTTCGCCCTCGGCATGGATGATCTTGGCCCGCCGCTCGCGCTCGGCCTCGGCCTGCTTGGCCATGGACCGCTGCATGGTCTCGGGCAGGTCCACGTCCTTGACCTCGACCTTGCTGACCTTCACTCCCCACGGATCGGTGTCCGTATCCAGTATCGTCTGCAGTTCCATGTTGATCTTGTCGCGATTACTGAGAAGGTCGTCTAGTTCCATCTTGCCCAGCACGCCACGCAAGGTCGTCTGCGCGAGCTGGCTGGTGGCGTAGTAGTAGTTTTCGACCTGCAGCACGGCTTTGCTCGCGTCCATGACCCTGTAGTAGATTACGGCGTTGACTTTTACCGTGACGTTGTCGCGAGTGATGACGTCCTGGGGCGGGACGTCGAGCACGACGGTGCGCAGACTGATCCGGGTCATCTGCTGGATGCCGGGGATCACGATGATCAGGCCCGGCCCCTTCACGCCCGTGAAGCGCCCCAAGGTGAAGATGACGCCGCGCTCGTACTCCTTAAGTATCTTGATCACGCTAAAAAGCAGAACCACCAGGATGACGATGATGGGGGCGAATCCGAACATTATGCTGCCTCCTGTTTTCGTCTAATTTGCGTCACGGCTTGTTCCGCTGGAGCGGGTTATTGCTCGTCGAACTTCACCAGGAATCCGACTTTATCTCCTCGCTCTATTTCTCCGTCGGCCGCGCTCAGCCGAGCCGCAGCCTTATGCCGACCGGGCGCATAGCCGGACCAATCGAACCACCAATATCCCTGGCAGCGGCGGCAGGACTGCCACAGAGCATCCCTTACCGAGAAGGAAGCGCCACGTGTGGTTGGGGTGGTAGTCTATCCCGAAACGATCCCGGATCACCCGCGCTACACGCTTTTGAGTCCATAGGTCCGTGGAATAGCCGCAGCCCAGGGCTCCTGCCAAAAGGATCTTGGTCAGTCCTCGTTTCTGGCGAGGCCTCAGCTTCTGGGGGCGGCCCGGGACCGGTTTGGACTTCAGTCCCCCGAGCACCCCCCTGGCGGAACGCCGTCCACCACGCATACACGGCGCTCCGCGCGCACCCTCCCTTCCGGGCGACCGCCAGCGCGTTCCATCCTGCATTCAACGGCTCGATGGCCAGCCGGCGACGCTTTTCCAGTTGCCCCTGACTGCCCATTGGTCGTGACATGCAGTCATGGCAGCATATGTCCTGTTACTTATGCGTAGCTCAATAACGGGTCAGCAGGCTTCGATTTTCTTGATCTTGGTTTCCGCGCCACCTGCTTTGATGGCGACCTTCACAGCATCTTCCATTGGATCTTTGAAGGGCACCTCGATTCGGAGCAGGCCGTGCTCGTAGATCGCTTCGGCTTGGTTGGGTTTCACCGGCCAAGCTAAAGCCAGTGCTGCAACATACTCGCTGTCCCCCGCTGGCGCTGTCAGGTGGACGCTGTCTGGCAGGATTTTCAGGTCGATGGTGTCCGTTGGCGCTCCTGGGATGGCGAACTCCACTACTAGCTTGTGTTTCTCCGCGTCAGCATACGCTACTGTATTGGCCGCAACCCTAATCCGATTTTCAGTCATCCTGGCAACCTCCTCGGTTGTCTCGTGCAGTTAACCCGGCGTAGTTCAGCTTGCCGGGAGATCGGCTGAGAACAACTCCGACTCGGTAATCACTATAGCTTAGTCGACTTCGCCGGTCAACTACACCCGGGCGCGCCGAAGATTTGTATCGCGCTGGGAAAAGCTGATGTCGACATGCAGGTGTAAGTCCTGTCCGACCGAAGCCGGAGCAGGCAGGTCGGCACCGAGTCTTGCGGGCGTCGTGTTAACGCGAGGTCCGAAGCGTAGACAGGGGTCGTGTGGGGTGCGGGAAGTCAGCCTCGAAATATCGGATGTGGCGGAAGCCGAGTCGGTTACAAACGCTGAAGGCAACAGGGTCGCTGCCGATATGCCAGACAGCGCCCTTCCGCTGCCCCTTCGGCAACTGAAGCTGGCAGGTGAGGAGACGCCGCCTCCGGTCGTCGTTGCATGTGGCCGCAGTTTGAAAATGGTAGAATCGAGATGTAGCGCAGTTGGACGGACGACATGTTTGGTCCCATTTTGGCCGCATCGCCGGTGCATGCGGTCCGCCGGCATCAAAAAGCGTAGGAAAAATATAGACGGGCAGGTGGCGGAACTGGCAGACGCAGCGGACTTAAAAATGCTGCCCTGCCTTTCTTGCGTGTAGAAATCTCCCGTTGAGAACTACGATCCTCGTCGAGAGGCGCCTGAAAAGCCCTTTCCCGCCTTTTCCCGGAGCTTCCCGATTTTTCGCGGCCTTGCGTTAGACTTTGGTGCCATTTTGGTCTCATTCATCCGCGTAGAGTCGGCAGCCTGTCCATTGGGCGTTCTGGCGATGCCTTGACACCTTGACGACCGTCCAAACGCGGAGGGCTACGAACAGACCCTTCACTTGAGCAGTTCGTTCGGGACGTACCATCAAAAGTATAATAACAGAGGTCCGGCGATTTTGTGCGGGATTCGCACGAGAGGACGACATCCGGACGAACGCGCCTTACGCCGTTAAGGAGTCCCTCATGTTTGCGGGCTGGGCCGCCGCACTGCTGGCGCTTGCCGTTTCGACCGGTTGGGGTGAAAACGCCTTCCATGCCGGCGCGTTCATTTTCATCGAAGAGCAGCCTCCTTTCACCAGCGAGGATAGGACGGCGAAATCCGTCGCCTTTTATCTTGAGGATGGGGGCCTTGTCCAGCGATATGCCTGCGAGGATTATCTGATAGAGGAGCTGAAAGAAGCCTCTCTTCCCGTCGCCGGCGTCTTTCGGGCGTTGAACGGCATTCCATCGGAATCGCTGCCGGCCAAGCAGGAGTCTGCCGAGGCCATGCTGCCGCCGTCGCAAGCGCATCCCGGCCACCTGCGCGTCATCGCCCGGCAATCCGGCGGCGCGAGGCTCTCGTGGGCCGGGCAGCCCGACGCGGTTCCATCCCGGCTTGCTGCACTGATCCGGCGGGCAAAGGCGCTCGCCGCAAGGGCGAAGCGGGTGCCCCCGGCTTCCGGCGCTTTTCTGAGGGCGGATGCGCTGGACGCCGACAATCTCGCGGAGTACCGCGCTGGCAATTCATTAAAGACGCTGAAAAATGTGGAAGAGATGGACCCTGCTCTTCGGGAAACGCTAGCTCACCCATTTCGCCTGATTCCTGTTTCTGCCGGCGCCAATCCGTTTTCAGCCTTCGCCATGAAGGGGGAGCCTGATCGGCTCCGTCTACTTTACAAAGAGACCAGCTACGAGGTCATCCGCTACTCGTGGGCCCGCCCTTCTCGCCCTGCAACGCCTTAAATCACCCGGCTATTGACTTATCTGAAGCTGACGACCGAGTTCCGAAAGGCCGCGACGTCCTAGTACTACTGTGTCATAAACGGGATGCCCTCAACCCGCAGCCGGGACAGCGAGGCAGTTCGCGCGCGATCCTGCGGGCGATCAGATAACGCAAGGTCGCAATTGAGTCGGGAACGTGGCGCTGCGTTCGTCCCGCAACC